>CAZSST010000103.1:0-6135 GCA_964609575.1 uncultured Candidatus Cloacimonas sp. | reverse complement strand
TAGCTACTACATACGTATCTCCACTTGCCAATGTTCCGGTAAGATTTATTGCCGATACGGGAGTATAAGAGCCATTTGCATATACTTTAAGGTTATACCCCGTTAAATCAACGGGTCCCCCTGTGCCATTATAAATCTCAATCGCTTTGTTATTACTGCTACCTTCTATATATTCGGAAATAAACAGAGCAGGAGCATTCCCAAGCGTAGTTTTAGTATATACATCCAGATTATATCCAGTGGCTCCGCTAACAGAACCCCAATTTGCGGTAAAACTGGTGGCAGCGGGACTAGTAGCAGAAGTTGCAGTAGGGACACCAGGAGGAGGATTAGTTGCAGTATAAGTTCCCGTTATTGTTAACGGCCCAGCAAGACCACCAGTACCACTAGCTGCTTCAGCAGTATAGAGATACACGCGGAATCCTGCAGAAGTTGTTACATCTGCATAGCTTGTGCCTAATGTTAATATATTACCAGACCAATTAGAATTTGTATCTAGATTGTTCAGAACTCCGTTGATATTTGTTAAGCCTGTGTTTAAGGTTGTATAGTTATTTATCAGAGCGTCATAACTATCTGCGCTGCCTCTCCACTCTGTATCGCGTGTTCCAGTTCCACTTCTGCCAACGCCAAATTCTATTGTATTCACGGTGAACTTGTATCCTGAAGATGCAGTAATAGTAAATCCAATATACTTCCCGGTATCAGGAATTGAGGTTGTGGGCCATCCAGTTGCGCGGAAATTGGGGACACTGGATGAAGTTGTAACTCCAACCTTGTCTATGGTGCTCATAGTAATACCTGCATAAGTAATGCCATTGTAGGTAAAACTCTGTACGTGACCATTATCACCAAAAGTGTAAGTGGCAGTGAAAGGTGTCTGTGCAAAATAGAGCGCCAATATCGACAGGAATAATGGCACTAAATACAGCTTCTTCATTTGTTCTCCCTGAACTACGTTATTTATATTATGTTACAATATCTTAAAGCACTAGCGTCATGTTATATTAATCTACAATTCTGGCAAGCTTTTTTTCAGGATTACACGAGGATGGGACTGCCGTTCCTACGGAACTTGGGGGTGGATGTGGTGTTCATAGATCGCCGGGTTGAAACCCGTCGCTAATACCTTTCATCCCTAAACGGGATTACGTGGTGCCAATCTACATCCCTAAGCGGGATTACAGTGTTCCTACTATTGTCGTCAAAGCAAAAGACCCGGCTTTTACACCGGGTCTTTTTTATATTCACTTGCCGCAGGTTCTCACCTACGCAGTTCTCACTTCAGCGAAGCTGTCTCACAGTGAAACTCTCACAGCATAGCTCTCACAGTGAAACTCTCACAGCTTCAGCTCTCATCTATTTCGCCAGGATCATCCTCTTGGAAGCGCTGTAGTTGCCGCTATGCATGCGATACATATATACTCCGCTGGATACCAGGTTACCATTCATGTCGCGTCCATCCCAAGCCATCTGATAGAACCCAGGGCTGGTGTGGCTGGCAGCAAAACTGCGGACTAACTGGCCTTTGGTATTGAAGATTTCGATCGTTACATTGCCAGCTTCCTTCATCGTGTAGCGCAGATTGGTATTTGGATTGAAGGGATTGGGGAAGGCATTCAGCAGCTTGGTGCTTAGCAAAATTTCGGGAGCTTCCGGATCTTCTTCCAGGTTACCCACGGTGATCTGCAAGGGGCCAAAATACTGCGAAACGCCGCCCAGGGAAACGCTTTCCAGCCAGTAATAGTATTGCATATTGCTGTAGGCTTCATAGTCGGAATAGCTGTAGCTAATCTGCGTACCAGCGGCATTACCTTCGTTGATGATGAGGTTGTTGATCCTTTGAGCCGCAGCCAAGTCGCCGGAGCCATTGCGATAGATATTGTAGCCGGCATGATCGGTTTCAGATTCTGCCACCCAATTCAAGTTTACAAACATATCGGAGGTAACCACCGCGGTGAAGCTGCTAAGCTCCACGGGTAGGGTAGGATCCTCACTACCTAAGATTACGGCCACGATCGGGCCTTTGGTGGTAGGAGCAATCACTAAAGTGATTACACCATCAATATTGGGAGCAGAATGCCAGTTGCCTTCAACATAATACGCACCCCAGGGGGCGGTAGTTTGAATGGTGATGGTCCAGGGTCCTGCACCCAGAAGTTCCAGACTGTAGGCTCCCATGGCCACAAAGGTAGGATTATTCACAGGAGGAATCTCGCCATCGCTGTTATTGGCATTGCCACCAGTAACGGTGATGATATCATTACCCACTTGAACCGGAACTCCTTCGGGATAATCGAAAGCAGATTCGAAATCGGCCAGGAAGCGGGGACTGAACTGCATCGTAGCATTATATTGTCCACCAAGGCAGATGATATTCACCGGATCAGTGGGAATAGGAGTGCCGGAGTAATCAGTTGCGGGGAAGGTTCGCATGACAATTGTTCCAGAAGCATCGGTGGCATTGATGTTTTGTGCACCTGTACCAAAATTCACCTGGGTGGCATCCAGAGTCACGTTCATGATCTGCAACAGCTTGGCTTGATCATCCGAAGTGATGGTAGCCAAAGTGCGAACTGCAGGAACGACCACATTATCTGTGGAAGTGGCAGGACCGGGATCAGCCACAGGTACATATTGCAATAATCCTGCATATAAGGTTAGCGTGCCGGTTACTCCGGTAATTCCATCATAGAGGTTATACGCAGTAGTAATAATGCCGGGGGCATCATCAATGAGAATCGCAGCTGTGGCATCCTGGATATACTTTTGATGACGATTGGCTTGTTGGAAAGTGAGCACCGCCTCACCGGTTAGACGATAAACGCCTGTTCCAACTGGCATGGAACGAAGCTCGGCAATTGTGGAAACATTTGTGGGGAAAAGGAATACCGCAGACACAACAGGGCTTTCCGTATATCCGGCTTTATAAGCACGGGCTTTAACGGTTGCGCTGCCGCTAATCATAAATGGATTGAGATAGGGCGTGGAACTCTCGGTGGGATCAGAGCCATCTACGGTGTAATAGATTTGAGCACCATCAGTTGCGCAGGTGATGCTTACATCGGTATTACTGAAGAACAAGCCACCATTGGGATTGATAACCGGTGCTTCTACAACAGAAGCGCCGGGGGTAAAGGTATGCGAACCAAGATAAGTGATAGTATCCTGTGCATAAACATCCCATTCAGTTGCAAGAGTTTCAAATGCAGTAACATCTCCCGCAGCATAGCCACTGGGATTTACTGATATGCCCTGAGTAACGGTTGGTTTGCGTACCAAGGTTTTATTCACCGTGGAATAACCACCGGCAGCGGTCCATGCAGAACCAGGATCCTGACCAACCATACCGATGATATCTACATAACTGGCAGTACTGATCTTCTCCAAGGTAACGGCATCATCGCCATTGTACCATGTAACATTCGAAGTGACGTCTGATAAGGCTAGAATTGCTGCAATTGCATCTGAATTACCAATTAAATATACTTCACCATCATCAAGAATACCTGACATTATGAGGCTGTTACCAGGAGTGGATCCACCATAAGAATAAAGCACTACCTTATAATCGCTTAGATCAACAGGGGCACCGGTACCGTTGAAAATTTCCAGAGCCTTGTTATTGCTTCCACCCTCGATGTATTCGCTAAAAAAAAGGTCTGTTGCAACAGAGCGGGATGGATTGGGAGCAACTCCCAGAGTGGCTTCGATACCTGTTGCGGAGAGCATTCCCAGCGTCAGGATCGAAAACAACACAATTATCAATGTCTTCTTCATAATTCCTCCTGAATTACGTTATTTACTTTAAACATGAATCACTTATAACTTAGGCGTCAGCATAATAGCTTTCGTAAATCTGGCAAGTTATTTTTCGTTAACCCACCCTTAGCTTTTCAAACAAGAAAAATCCCGTTAGGGATGCCAGGTTCTACCGACGGATTTTAACCTGGCGATTTGACAATCTGGCAATCTGACATAATTCCGTGGGAATGCCAGGTTCTACCACAGGGTTTCAACTCCGCAATCTGATAATCCGGCAATCCGATAAAATCCCGTTAGGGATGACAGGTTCTACCGACGGGTTTTAACCCGGCGATAAATGAGCTCCCAAGGCACCTATTGAGTCCCATCAGGACGTCAGGTGATGTTTATTTTCCTTTATTTCCATATGCATTACAAAAAATCAATCTATCCCACCTGCCGTTCCTACGGAACTTGAGGGTGAGGGTTTGTTCATAGTTCGCCGGGTTAAAACCCGTCGCTAATACCTATCATCCCTAACGGGATTCGATGGAAACCCGTCGCTAATACCTATCATCCCTAACGGGATTCGATGGTAACCCGTCGGTAGTACCAGGCATCCCTAACGGGATTCTACGGTTCCTCGTACATTGATCACGCGCATTCCCCATCGGGATTTCTTGGTGCCATATGTAGTCAAATAAGCAATTCTGTGGAATCATACACCAATAGCGGTCTTCCCTACATGGCTTTACTTTGGCAAATAGTTGGTGTTGTATTCGATATTGTGCTTCTGTAAGAAGAGCTCGTATTCTTCTCTCGCAGATAACTGCCGGTGATGCTCATGCTGATTATCTATGTAATCTCTTACCTTATCAAGGACGCTATGAGATACGGAAAAAGCACCATAACCTTCTTGCCAGTGGAACATTCTGGGAAACAAGTGAATCTCGTTAGCCCAATGGCTCGAATTGGCTTTGGTGAATTTTGCGAATTCAGACAAAGAGATCTCAGGATGCATGCGGACCAACAGATGTATGTGATCCTCCATGCCATTTATCGATATCACATAGCATTTCTTGGCAGTAACAAGCTTAATCAGATAAGGGTACAAGCGCTCCTTGATGTCAGTTTTCAGGGCATTCTCTCTTCCCTCAACGGTGAAGATGAAATGGATGTAGATTTGGGTGAAACTATTAGGCACTTCTTTCTCCTCCGGTTTTGTATAAATATCCCTTAGGGATAACAGGTTCTACCGCAGGGTTTCAACTACGCAATCTGATAATCCGGCAATCCGATAAAATCCCGTTAGGGATGCCAGGTTTTTCCGACGGGATTTCCACGGTCGCAAGCACGATGATTCCGCATAATCATTAACGGTGTAAGCAAGATGTATTCGTGTGCATTTGTGATCTTTCATTTGTGCGAATTTGTGGGAGATCTTCACCTATTTCATCAGCACCGCTTTGCGAATATGGCGTTTGCCCTGTTCCACAAGCACAATGCTATACACTCCCGAGGCACAGGCTTCTCCCTTATCGCTAAGCCCATCCCAAGTGAGATGATAGGCTCCGGCTTGAGGATGAGATGCGGAGAATGCGCGTACTAGCTGCCCCTTGAGGTTATAGATCAGGATTTGCGAATCACCCGCCTCGCTAATCTCGTAAGCGATAGTAGTACATGGATTAAAGGGATTGGGATAGATGCTGCGGAATCCGCTTTGGAGGGGAACGGAGGGATTATGCGCTTGGCCACCCGGATTGAAATTGCAGATTACAGGGCCATGCAGGATGCTCGCACCGTCCAAATCCAGGCTTTGCAGCCAGTAATAATAGGTTCCGGCTTCCCACACGGCTTCATCTGTAAATTGATAAACCTGCATAGTGGAGGTATTAGTGGCAGCAATCAGCGGTGAGACAAGTTCAGCTGCTCCAGGGAGGTTATCCAGGGCCCGCAGCACATAAAAGCCATGCACATTCGTTTCGGATTGGGTAACCCAATTAAGCTGGATCTTGCCCAGGGAATTTACTTGAGCAGTAAAGGCAGAAAGCTCCACAGGGAGGGTTTGAGAATATAGGTCAGTATAATTTCCGGAATCTGTGGAAATATTGTATCTGGTAGCAACACCCGAGCCGGTTACTTCATATACTTTTATCCAGTAATTAGTGCCTGCTGAAAGGTTTGTAACCGTAACCGAACTGCCGGTGCCATTATATACTACCTGCTGTCCTTTTGCGTTAAATGCTGCATCAGCAGCAGGATCAGTGCCATCCATGGGATCGATAATACTTTCTGAGTTGCTTACGATCACGATACGTTTATCCCCACTTCCGGCAGTCCAGTTTACAGTCATCTGGCTGTCTGATACATTGCTGAGATTTATATTGGAAG
>CAZSST010000102.1:0-8930 GCA_964609575.1 uncultured Candidatus Cloacimonas sp. | reverse complement strand
AAATAATGCTGCAAGGTTCTTTTGTCGCGCTGGTAACGCCATTCAAGGATGGCAGTGTGGATTACATTGCCCTGGAAGGATTGCTTCAATATCAGTTGGAGAACGGCACCGACGGTATCGTGCTATTGGGAACTACCGCAGAAACAGCCGGATTGGCATCAGATGAAAAGGATGCTCTGCTCCGCTTTGCCATGCAAAAGATCGGGGGAAAGAAACCCGTGATGATCGGCACCGGCACCAATAACCTGCATCAAAGCCTGGCGCAAACTGAGAAAGCGAAGCAACTCGGAGCAGATTTTGCCCTGGTGATAACGCCTTATTACATTAAACCCACCCAGAATGGAATGTATGAATATTTTAAGGAGATAGCTGCCAAAGTTGCCATCCCGATAGTTATTTACAATGTTCCCGGACGCACGGGAGTAAATATCGCTGCCTCCACGGTGGTTCGCCTGGCCAAAGACTGCCCCAATATCATAGCCGTTAAGGAAGCCAGTGGCAATCTCGTGCAGGCCACGCAGATTATTCGTGATGCCCCCAAGGGCTTTTCGCTGATGAGTGGCGAAGACGCGCTGAACATGCCTCTGATTGCAATTGGGGGCAAAGGCACCATCTCCGTTACCGCCAATGTAGCTCCCAAGCTGGTGAGTGAGCACATTCACACCTGCCTGAAAGGGGATTTTGCTCTTGCCGCCAAACAGCATCAGCAGCTTAGCAAATTGAACGATCTGATGTTCATCGAAACCAATCCCATTCCGGCAAAGGAAGCGCTGCATATGATGGGCAAAATCGAGCTGGAATTCCGCAGCCCCATGTGTCCGCTGATGGAAGCCAATCGTGCCGCTCTGAAAGCCGGACTAAAGGAATATAACCTGATTTAAGAGGAATAAATGAAAAAGACCCAGACTCTGCATGGGTTCGAACTGCTCGAAACCCGTGCCATTGCCGAACTGAAAATAACCGCACACCGCTATCTGCATACCAGAAGCAAGGCGGAGCTTATCCACTATGAATGCGACGACAATAACAAAGTATTTATGATCGGGTTTAAAACCATACCGGAAAACAATACCGGCTGTCCCCATATCCTGGAACACTGCGTGCTGAACGGTTCCAAGCATTACCCCTCCAAAAACACCTTTATGGAGCTGATTAAAGGTAGCATGAATACCTTTATAAATGCCATGACTTCTGCCGATATGACCAATTACCCTGTGGCCAGCACCAATGACAAAGATTTTATGAACCTGATGAAGGTGTATCTGGACGCTGTTTTCTATCCCAATATCTACAGCCAGCCGCACATTTTCCATCAGGAAGGCTGGCATCACGAATTGTATGATCCGGATGCACCGATAAATTATCGTGGGGTTGTGTATAACGAAATGAAGGGCGCTTTCTCCACTCCGGAAAGCATTATTATGCGCAGTAACCTGCATGCCCAATTCCCCGATACCCCCTATGGCTTTGAAAGCGGTGGCGATCCGGAAGCCATTCCGGAGCTTAGCTACGAGCAGTTCCTGGATTTTCACAGAAAGTATTATCACCCCACTAATAGCAAAATCTCGCTGTATGGCAACATGGATATAGATGAAGTGCTGAAGGTGATCGATGCAGGATATCTAAGCAACTTTAGCGCTTCGCCGCACAAGGTGGAGATGCCGATGCAAACGCCTTTCAGCAAAGCGAAGAAGCTGGATATCCCCTACCCCATCGAAGAGGGCAAAGATAGCAGCAATTCCTACTATCTGGCGCTAAACTGGACTTATGGCCAGATTACCGATAAATACTTGCCTGCAGGCATGGCGATACTGGCAGAGATTTTGATGCGCAGTCCCGCATCGCCACTAAAGAAAGTGATTCAGGAATCGGGCCTGGCTCCCGATTCGTTCCTTTCGGCCGATGGCGATATCTTGCAGCCTACCCTTAGTCTGGTGTGCAAGCAGATGAAACAGGAGAACATCGAACCCCTGATGAAGCTGATCACCAAAGAGCTTAAACGCCTGGTGCATGAAGGGATAGATAAAAAGCTGATCGAAGCCGTGCTGAACAAGCGGGAATTCATACTCCGCGAAGCGCAAACCCAGCGCTTCCCGAAAGGGCTGAATTACATATTTTCCACCATGGGGCTTTGGATCCATGGGGGCGATCCCATCGAGGAATTAGCCTTTGAACCGCTGCTGGCAGAACTGCGCAAAGGGCTAAGCGAACCGTATTTTGAAGCTCTTATCGAAAAAACCATGCTGAATAATAAGCATCACAGCCAGATCATCTATACTCCCGAACCAGGGCTTATTGCCAAGCAAGACGCATTAATCGAAGCTAAACTGGCGGAATATAAAAAGACGCTGAAACCAAAACAGATAAATGAACTGCTGGAACTGAACAAGGACCTTGGAGTCTGGCAAAGCGAGCCAGAAAAACAGGAACATTTGGAAATGATTCCGCTTCTTAGCCTGGATGACCTCGATCCAAAAGCCCGTAAATATCCCACCATCAAGGAAGTATGGAAAGAATTCACGCTGCTGAAGCATGAGATAAATACCAATGGCATCGTATATCTGAATGCCTATTTTGATCTGGCCCATGCCGAAGAGGCAGACCTGCCCTGGATAAGGCTCTATACCCAATTAGTGAATGGCGTGAATAGCCAGAATTACGGCTATGCTGAACGCAGCAATTTGATAGATGCCAATACCGGAGGGATAAATCTGTGGCTGAGTTTATTTAATAATTACCAAGATCCCGATGAGATTCTACCAAAACTGATCATCACCGCCAAAGCAGTGAAAGACAAAGCCAAACCTATGCTGGAACTGGCTTCGGAATATGCACTGAAACCTGTGTTTGACGATCCGGAAAGAATTAAAACCCTGATCAAGGAATTTAAAACCAAGGCTGAAACCGGCATCATGTACACTGCGCACGGCGTGGCCATTCATCGCATGCTGAAACCCCTGTCCCAGCTTTATCACTGGGAAGATATCACCTACGGCCTGGGTTATTACCACTTCCTTTGCGATGTGGTGGAAAGCATGGATAAGGGGATGATAGACATCCTCGAAGAGCTGGAGTGGATTAAAAAGACCTTCTTCACCACGCACAACCTCTTGATTAGCCTTACGGCAGGGAAAGACGATATCCCCGTGGCTTTTTCGGAATTGGGAGCACTGCTGTCCTCGGTTTCGCAAGAAGCCTATGTGCCGGTGGAGAATCACTATGCCATCCGCAACTTCAATGAAGGCATCTACGCTCCCATGAAAGTGCAATTCTGCGCCAAGGGAGGCAATTTCTTCCGTAAGGGATATTCCTATTCCGGAAAGATGCGGGTGCTGAATAATGTGATAAGCAATAGCTATCTGTACCAGGAATTGCGCGTGAAGGGTGGAGCTTATGGATGCATGAGCAACTTCACTCCCGGAGGATATCAATATTTTGCGTCCTATCGTGATCCGAATTTACGCGAAACCCTGGATGCCTACGATGCCATGCCTGAATATCTGCGAAGTTTCGATTGCAACAAGCGCGAGATGGATAAATATATTATTGGCGAAGTATCTAATCTGGATTATCCCGAAACTCCCGAAGAAACAGGACGCAAAGCGGACGAAGATTATATCACGGGCTTTACGCATGAAGACCGTCAGCAGATTCGCGATGAAGTGCTCTCCACCAAGGTGGAAGACATTCGTGGCTATGCAGATATGGTGGAAGCGCTGATGAGCAAAAACCACTATGCAGTGGTTGGTTCCGAAAGCAAGGTGAAGGAAGCAGCAGAATTGTTTGACGAAGTGAATCCTGCCCTGAAATAAGCTGATGAAGCAAAAAGACAAGAAACAGAGTCCCCGGTATAAAGGCAGGCTGCAAAATATCAGCCTTCCCGATCCGGATATTCTGGACGATATGAAAGATGCTCCGCTCTTCAAAACGGCGCGTACCCACAGTAAGAAAGGAGTTTCCTACAAAGGGGGAACGCAACTTGTGGAGGGTAGAATCACCGAAATTATGAGCAACTACCAGTACCTGGTGGAAGCGCAGGGAGAGATTCACAGCGCTACCATGAGCGGACGCCTGAAACAGTTTCTGTACCAAAGCCACTCTCTGGCTGCGGTAGGGGATAAAGTTCAGCTCGATCTATCTACAACCCCGGATTTTCGCATCGAGCAGGTGCTCCCCCGGAATAATGCCCTGGTTCGTTTCGGCAGCGGCACTTTTCAGAAAGAGATCATTCTGGCGGCCAATATAGATCAGGTGATTATCACTTCCAGCTGGCATTTGCCCTATTTCAAGCCTGGGCTTATCGACCGCTATTTGTGCATTGCCGCCATTCAGGGTATATCTCCGGTGGTGGTAGTAAACAAGATAGACCTGCTGGAAGACGAAGAGGAACTTGAGGAAGCAACCTCCTATTATCGCGATCTCGGTATTCCTTTGGTGTGTACCTCCACGGTGGATGGCACAGGCATGGAAGAACTGCAAGCGATGCTGAAGGATAAGGATTCAGTTTTTACCGGTCATTCGGGCACGGGAAAAACCTCTTTGATAAACTACTTTGAGCCCTCTCTGGAGCTTGCCACCGCAGAAGTGAGCGATTTTAACGAAAAAGGCAAGCACACCACTACGCAGGCGATCCTTTTACCCTGGAGTTTCGGTGGGCACTTATTGGACACTCCTGGGATCAAGACCATTTCTCTGCATGCAGATCATAAGGAGCTGATTCCCAAGGTTTTTCCTGGCTTTATGCATCTTGCGGATAATTGCCGTTTTCGGGATTGCAGCCACATTCACGAAGCGGATTGTGCAGTGCTGGAAGCTCTGGAACAAGATTTAATCCCCATCGAACGTTATGATAGCTATCGCAGCATTTATAATAGTTTATAGAGGGTCTTATGCGTAATTTTGCCATCTGTATCAATCCCTCCTTTGCCGATAAACAAAGCATATTTATGCTGCTGGAAAAGCTGCGTGCCGGAACAGATATCACCTATTATAGCTCCTGGGACAATCAGGAATTGCCTGCGGGACTGGCGAGCAAACTGGTTACAGGCAGAAAGAAGATTTCCATCGATTGCATTCTGGTTTTTGGTGGGGATGGGACTATTCTGAAGGCAAAGCAGCTTGCTTTGGATACGGGAGCCCCGATTCTGGGGATAAATCTGGGCTATTTGGGCTTCTTGTCTGAAAGCGTTTTGCCAGAAATAGCTTCGTCACTACAAGACCTTAAGAACGGTAAGTATAAAATTCTGAAAAGAATGCTGATAGAGTGCCAGCTTAAACGCAATGGACTACGATGCTTCCAGGGCCTGGCTCTGAATGATGCGGTTATCCACAAAGCCGGAAGTGCCAGCCTTATCCATGTTCGCATCAAAGCTTCGCAGCGCTATGTTTTTGACACCCGATGCGATGGGGTGATTGTATGCACTCCCACCGGCTCCACTGCTTATTCATTAGCTGCGGGAGGGCCAATCCTCAGTCCTCAGATGAAGGCCATGGTATTGTCCCCACTTAATCCCCATATTCTTTCCATCCGGCCCATGGTTTTTCCAGCCGAAGAGAAGCTGGCGCTAAAGGTTTATGGCCTCAGCGAATCCGCAATGCTGCAAATGGATGGCGAAAACAGCTTCCGTCTGGAAGAAGGCGACGAGATAACCGTTACTGCTTCAGAACGCACGGTGTCTTTCATAAAGCTTTCAAACCGTACCTTTTTCAAGATTCTGCGCAATAAGCTGCACTTGGGTAAATAATGCTGCGGGAACTATATATCAAGAACTTCCTGATGATCCCCGAGATCAGGCTTCCCTTTGCAGAAGGCTTAACCGTAATCAGTGGTGAAACAGGAGCCGGAAAGTCCATTCTGGTGGGTTCCATTGCCCTTATCTTTGGCGATAATGCACCAGGGATGGAAGCCTATGATCCCGCGCAGGCAATATATCTGGAAGCAACGTTTATCCCCCACGACGATCCTGCCCTGAACGATTTGCTAAGCCACAGCGCTGCCTCCCAAAGCACAGAATTGATAGTGGCGCGTGAGATAAACAGCAGCGGCAAATCCAGCTATTTCCTTAATGGCCGCAAAGTTGGTGTGGCCGTAGTGAAGGAACTGCGTCCCCTGCTTATTGATTTTCATCATCAGCGTGATCAGCAGAAACTACTGAGCCCTGCGTTTCAATTGGAACTGCTGGATGCTTACGCAGGAGCGGTAGCCCTGCGGGAAAGCTTTTCCCAGGCCTATCGGCAGCTAAAGAACGATCTGCAAATTCTGCAACACCTGAAAGACGAAGCCACTGCCAAAGCCCGGCTGAAAGAGCTGTATCAATTTCAATACGACGAACTTCAAGCTGCCAAGCTTAAAGCAGGGGAAGAAAGCACTCTGCAGCAAGAATATGAGCTGCTTTCCCACGCTCAGGAAATTGCCGAAACCACCTTGGAGATAAAAAGCAGGCTATTCGAGAACGAAAATGCCATATATGACCAACTGAACACCGCTTATGCGCAATTGGCAGCATTCAGGGAAATGAATCCCCATTTGAAGGAAGCCGCACAAAACCTGGCTCAGGCCATGCAAATGCTGCAGGATACCGATAAAGCCCTTAACAGCCTGGAAGGATTGGAAAGTGCCGATCCCGACCGTTTGGAACTAATTCAGACACGCCTGGATGAGATAAATGCACTGGCCTTCAAGCACAAGCTGCATAATAACATTGAATTGCTTGAGCTTATGAAACAGCGCGAAGAGGAAATTAATGCCTACGAAAGCCAGGACCAGGAAATTGAAGCCTTGGAACAGAAGCTTCAGAAAGATTTTATTACTCTGCGTAGTACAGCCAACCAGCTAAGCAATCTGCGCTGCGAAGCCATCCCCCGTTTAGCAGCGGATTTACAGAAACATATCCGGGAGCTCAGCATCCCCCAAGCCCTAATGGAAATTACGATTGACAAAAAAACACTTGTGGATTTTGTATTACCTGAATTCTTGGCTGCGGTTAGCGAGTCGGGACAGGACAGTATCCAGTTTATGTTTTCGGCAAATGCCGGATTTGCTCTGAAGCCTTTGGCAGCAGTGGCAAGCGGTGGTGAATTGTCCCGGATTCTTTTGGCAATCAAGAAAGTTCTGGCTGCCAGGATGCCCGCCAAGCTGATGATTCTTGATGAAATCGACAGCGGTATCGGCGGAAAAACTGCCGGACGCGTAGCAGAATTTATCAGCAGCCTGGCCAGGCGTCAGCAGGTTTTGGCGATTACGCATCTGGCGCAAATTGCAGCCGTTGCAGACAGCCATCAGGCCATCGAAAAGCTGGATGGCAAAGAGCGCGGCCAGATCAAGATTCGCAGCTTGGGAGCGGAAGAACGGCTTCCGGAATTGGCAAGAATGCTGTCCGGTTCGCTGGGCCCCAAAGCTCTGGAACATGCAAAAGAGATGATATCTGAAATAAATAAGAGAGGTTAGAGTGGATAAGAAAACAAGACGCAGAGTCCGAGGAGTGGCTATTTTTATCGTATTTTTAGCTTTGGCTACTTCTATCATTCAGTACCAAAACAAAGCAGGAAAGATAGTTAACTACAATTTCAAGCCTTCCCAACAGGAATACCGCGACATAAAGTTTATCAACAAGGCTCAGATCGCTTTTTCTTCCACCAATATCCCCAAAGCCCAGGATGAGATCGGCAAGATCATTGCTGCGAAATCAGGCAAGCAAATCCGCAAACAGAATGAGCCCGGTTTTGGCGCTTACATCTTCAGCGTTTCGCAGCAAGAGCTCCCTCTGGTTGTGGAACAGCTCCGCAGCATGGGCTCCATCTCCTCTCATACTGAGCAGATAGATACTTCGCTGGTGAATATTGATTATGAATCCGAAACTGCCAGGCTTGCTTCCTACGAAAGGGAACAGGCAGATTTGGGAGCAGTGCGTTTCCCCACCGAAGTGCAAAATCGCCGCAAGGAAGCCTTGCACGCCCTCATCAATGAAACCCGCAACAATCTGGACAAGCTGAAAGATGCTGGTAACGTGCTGGTATATATCACTTTGGTACCACAGCAAAATCGCAGCAACAGCTTTGTGATGGTAAAGAATATGGGCCTCAGTTTCCTCACCTGGCTGGGAATTTATGCCGTGGGTATGGTTTTAGTGTATTTCGGCACCCGCTTGCTGATGTATTTTCTGGCCGCGATTGGCATCAAAGGCCTGGGCGCAGGAGGCATTGGGGGTAGCTATCAATATGGTGGTTATGGCGGTTACGGTGGATATAACAGCAAATATACCGGACGCTATAGTTATGGCGGCGGTAAACGCAAAGTGAAAAGGGTGTACAAAGACAAACGTAGCACCCCCACTTCTGAGGACGAACCGGAATCCTGATTAGGAGGAAAGCATGGAACTTATTGCCCCTTGGAACGTATGGATAATGATCGGCATCGGCTTTGTTATTATCGAGATAATCGATCCCTTCTTTTTCTTTTTATCCCTGGGGATCGGGGCTATTGTCACAGGTTTATTCAGCATGTTTCCGCTTATCAGTGCCAGTATTCCCATCCAGATTGCACTTTTTGCCGTATTTAGCTTCATTGCCTTCCTGTTTATGCGCAAGCTGGGCAAGAAAGTGCTGAAGAACCCTGGCAGCGAAACGAATGTTTATGCCCTGAAAGGGAAAACCGGCTTTATCACCCGCGAAATTCCTGCAGATGGCAAAGGCTATGTTAAGATCGGCGGGGAAGAATGGTCTGCCGTGGAAGAAAATCGCCAGGCTGTGGCCATGAACGCCAAGATCGAAGTGGTAGGCATTGATGGAAATAAGGTGATCGTTAAGCAGATGCCTTAGAGGTTAGAAGTTAGAGGTTAGAGGTTAGAGGTTAGAGGTTAGAGGTTAGAGGTTAGAGGTTAGAGGTTAGAGGTTAGAGGTTAGAGGTTAGAGGTTAGAGGTTAGAGGTTAGA
>CAZSST010000101.1:0-8994 GCA_964609575.1 uncultured Candidatus Cloacimonas sp. | reverse complement strand
TATAGCTGCCTGCTGTCTGGATTGTGAATCCTGCGAAACATATCAGGCGCATCAGGCAAATGATCTGGAGAAGAAAAAGGATATTGCAGAGCGCTGGAGCAAACACTATAACGGTGAGCTGAGCGTATCTGATATCGTCTGCGATGGCTGCATGAGCGAGGGAACCCGCTTTGTCTGGTGCCAGAAGTGCCCCATCCGCGACTGCGTAACGGGAAAGGGACTAAACAACTGCTCCGAATGCGAAATCGGCAGCTGCGATACTAATGCCTACCTTTTCAAAGTAGCCCCCGAAGCCAAGGCCAACATGGAGAGAATGCGGAAAGGCTAATGCGCAGGGTGTTGCCACGTCTGCATGAGTCCTGCAGCCCTTTTACTCTCCAGTAAGGATGAAGCTTACTGGGGGCTGCATGACTCCTGCATCAAAAAAGGTTACGTTTACTTACAGCTTGCGCATATACTCCAGGAGGTCAACTACGCGGCTGGAATAGCCAAATTCGTTGTCATACCAACTGAAGATTTTCACCAGCTTGCCTTTGGCGTAGGTGGATTTGGCATCAAAGATGGAGGAATAGCTGTTTCCCACGATGTCGATGGATACAATTGGCTCGTCGCTATACATCAAAAAGCCTTTCAGATAGGTATCCGCAGCCTCTTTCATAGCGGCATTTATCTCATCCTTGGTGGTTTCTTTTTCCAGGTTTACGCAAAGGTCTACCAGCGAACCGTCCGGAGTAGGCACGCGAATAGCGATCCCATCCAGCTTGCCTTTCAGCTCGGGAATCACCAGTCCGATCGCCTTGGCAGCACCTGTGGAAGTGGGAATCATGCTCATGGCGGCAGCTCTGGCCCGGCGCAGATCGCTATGGGGCAGATCGAGGATGCGCTGGTCGTTGGTGTAGCTATGGATGGTGGTCATGAGGCCATCCACGATGCCGAATTTATCCTGCAGCACTTTAGCCACGGGTGCAAGGCAATTCGTAGTGCAGGAAGCATTGGAAACGATGGCGTGCTCGGCTTTCAGGGTGTGGTGATTTACTCCCATCACGATGGTAGCATCCACTTCATCCTTGGCCGGAGCGGTGAGGATAACCTTCTTGGCTCCTGCCTTAAGGTGTTTGGAAGCCTTTTCTTTGGTAGTGAAAATACCAGTGGATTCGATCACATATTCCACCCCCAAGTCTTTCCAGGGAAGCACTTCAGGGTCTTTTTCGGCGAAAATCCTGATCTTTTTGCCATTAATCACCAAGTGTCCATCCTCGCTGGAAATATCACCGGGGAAAATCTTATGCACGCTATCGTATTTAAACAGGTAGGCCAGAGTGGGAGCATCGGTTAAATCATTGATGGCCACCACATTCAGTTCGGGATGATTCTTTAAGATCACGCGTAAAACCAAGCGCCCAATGCGCCCGAAACCATTAATCGCTACGTTTGTCATCTTCAAAAACTCCTTTTTATAATAAAATGCTGTTATCTGCGCTACCGGTAACCTTGCAGAAACCCATCACGGTATTTTGCATGGCCTCTTCGCCTTTGATAAGCCACTTACGGGGATCGAACTTGCTCTTATTGGGAATGTAAGCCTTGGGATCAACGTCCGGAGGGCACACGATGGCGTATTTTTCCTTTTCCCAAAAGGCTTGCGTAGCTGTGGCCATATCCATCTGATAATGGGTGTCTTTATTAATTTTTACCACGCCATTGGCAATGGCAGTGATCTGTTGCTGGTCGGTGAGACCACTGGCACCATGCAGCACCAGACCGCGTTCCACACCGTTTTTGATCAGCAAGTCGTCTATTTCTTTTATCAAGTCGAGCCGCAATACGATGTTTTCACCTTTGGAAACACCGTGATTGGTGCCCACAGAAGCAGCGAAAAGATCCACATTGGTACGTTTTACGAATTCCAGAGCCTCTTCCGGCTTGGTATATAGCTCTGTTTCAGAAACAATTTCATCCTCGGTACCCTTGATGTGCCCGATTTCGCCTTCCACTATTATCCCATGGGCATGAGCCAGCTTCACCACTTCGGATGTGATGCGGATATTTTCCTCCAGATTCTCTTTGGAAGCATCGATCATCACCGAGGTAACCAGGTCGTTCTCCACACAGAACTTTATGAAATCAAAGTAATTAGGCGTAGCGTGGTCGATATGCAGGCCGATCCCGCTGTGGGGAAACTGCGCTGCAAAGGTCTTGATCATCGTGGAAATAAGCCTGGCGCCGCTATTCATGTCCTGCGAAGCTCCGGCTGCGAATTTACATGCTCCCGAGCTCATCTGCATCAATCCGTCTGAATTTACTGCAGCATATCCCTGAACGATCGCCCGGATTTGGGTATCAAAAACAACATTGGATGCGATAATGCCAAAGCGCTGGCGTTTGGCCTTGAGGAAAACCTCTTTTAGCTCTGCACCGGTTAAGAACATCTCTTACCTCCATAAGATTTTTTGCTGTTTGCAAGATTCGATAGCTGCCACTATGGCGTCAAGAAAAATCTTGGGATGCAATAAATACTTGACAAAATTGGCATAAACAAGAAACTATGAAAAACACTATGGAGACTACCATGAAAAAGTTCTATCTCGTTATGCTGTTAGCTATTATCGCCCTCAGCCTTTTTGCGGGAGCCAAAGAGGAAGCCCTCGAAAGCCTGGAAACCGCCAAGCAACTGATTCAAAAAGAGAACTATGCGAAAGCACAAGATGAACTTATGTTCGTGCAAAACAAACTTAGCGAAATCCAAGCCGGAGACCTGGAACAATATCTTCCCGAAGCACCTGCCGGATATACCGTGAGTGACAAAAACGCTCAAGGAATGGGTCAGCTTTTTGGCGGCGGCAATACCCAAGCCGCAAGCGCTACCTACACCAAAGACGATGAAACCCTGAATCTCACCATCACCGTGGGCGGACTGCTGGGTAAAACCGCAGGCCTTGCCGCCATGGGACAGATGTTCGGCGGTTTCGGCGGTGCCAGTGGCTCCAAAACCGTTCGCGTAGCCGGCTATAACGGCACCCAGGAATATGACAAGAAAGAGAAAAGCGGCACTCTGACCGTTCAGGTGGGCGAAAAAGTAAGCATCACTGTGGAAGGTAGCGAGATCAGCGATCCGGAAGTGATGAAGGCACTCATCGAGAAAATTGACCTGGCAAAGCTGGAAAAGGCTTTCTAAAGAGAACAAATACACTTTTACCATGTGACGCCCATGCGACGCCCATGCAAATGCCCGGGGATCGCATGGGCATCTCGTGGAGTGACTTTTTGTAACAGTTAATAAGTACTAAATCAACCAAGCAGGTATTCGAAAGAGTTTTGGGGATTCACCAAGTGTACTGATGCATCAGGGTACAGGTTCAGAAAACTGCGCACTTTCGCTTTTTTAGCGGGATTCCACTTGATTTCATAAGCATTTATCTTAGCATCGCGAAGCTCGATGTAATCAATTTCTCCGCTGCTGGAAGAACGCCAGAAATGCTGCCTGGCATAGGATCGATGGTAGGCATGATTCTTTGTAAACTCGGCCACTACGTAGTTTTCCCACAGCTTTCCCAAGTCAGACCGGAGCTCAATGGGTTTAAAATCTGAAAGCAATGAATTCCTGATGCCATTATCGTAGAAATATATCTTGCGGGATTTCTTGATCTCATTGCGCTGATTGGTGCTGAAATTGGTGATGCGAAAGACTATGAAAGCACGCTCCAACATCAGAATATAGCGTTCGATGGTTACCGGATCTGAGGAAAGCAGCTGTGCCAGTTCGTTGAAGGAAACCTCGGAACCAAGCTGCAAGGCCAGGGCATTAAGCAGTTTATCCAGAAGCTCAGGTTTGCGGATATCGTGCAGCGTGAAGACATCCTTGAATAGATAACTGGAACACAGCTCAGACAGCACCTCCTGCTCCAGCCCCGGATTATTTACCACCTCGGGGTATGATCCATATAGTAAACGCAGGTTCAGCAGCTTTTTCTCATCAAAGGCCGAGCTATTATTTGCCAGTTCTTCATAAGAAAAAGGGAGTAATTGGTATTCCCATTTTCGTCCTGTAAGCGGCTCATTCAGCTTATCAGAAAGCTCAAAAGCCGAGGAGCCAGTGGCAATAACCTGCACTTCCGGCAAGTTATCCACGATGATCTTGATGGCCAGGCCGGCATTTTCAATCCTTTGGGCTTCATCAATCAGCAGTTTTTTCTTTTTACCAAAGAGCTGTTTCATCATGCTGATGCTGCCGCTGGAGAAAAGAGATCGGGTATCAGTATCGTCGCAATTGTAATAGCTGGTATCATTGGGATACAAGCGCTGGAGCTCTCGTAACAACGTGGTTTTGCCACATTGGCGGGGACCCAGCACAACAATCGCCTTCCCCTTGCCCAATCTTTCTACTATTGAATCGGTAATAATTCTCTTTATCATCTCATCACCTCAAATCCAGGCTGCTTAGAGGGGGAAATGTGTCAAGCTAAAACTCCCAAATTCTGGACTATAATCCAAAAATAATATGTTTTCTTTGGATTATAATCCAGAGATTCGAGGTATTTCGTCTCAGGTAATGCGTTGAAAACAGCCTGGAAATCTACTATTCAGATACGCTCAGTCCTGAAGCTGTAAACCAAAGATACGTATCTTGACTTCAAGGATTTCGTCCACAAGTTCTTTGGCCTCAGCCAGCTCCGCTTTGATCAGATGCAGGTTTTGCCAGTATAACACAGCGGCTGAGGGTTTCACTGTTTTCTAAGAGAGAAGCGTCGCACATATTGGAGATTACCGAATTTAGGCTCTCTATCAGATTAGGTAGCAGGTACCAGCCGTCTTTCCAGCAGAGGAGACTTTGTGAAAAGCCTACAAAGAACTCTACAGGGGTGCGGTCGGTTGAAAGACATCAGAAAAAGACTAGATACCTGCAAAAATCCTGTCTCCGGAACGCATACTCCATTTCTGCCCTTTCATTAGAAGTGTAGGACGATGACTATTCTCTCTGTGTAGTGGCCTCTGCAATAAGACAGTCTCATTTGATACTATTTCATTAGCAACATTTTCTTGCTAATGGATTTGCCTCCAGACACTAATCGGGTGAAATACAAGCCGGAAGCCACATAATTGCCACTCGAGTCTTTTCCAGTCCAGACCACTTGATAATTACCTTTGGTTTTGGGCTCACTCACCAGAGTGTTTACCAATTGACCCCTGGCGTTATAGATATTGAGCGTAACATCACCATCGGTGGGAACTTTGTAGCTGATCGTGGTACTGGGATTGAAGGGATTGGGATAGTTTGCCAATTGTAGGACACTGACAGGAGGATTGAGCTCTTCTTCATTCCCTGTATAACCTTGAGATTCGAAGCAACCGATATCGATTCCAGAGCCATAAACCCGGTTGAACCCAAAGGCATCATACTGGGGGATCGCATAGCCCAAGGGCAGAATCGCAGGATTCATAGTTCCGGCGTCTATGGCCGGAGAATAACCATTTACTTCATCGGAATACAGGTAATAGGAGCTTGGCAAGGCTGGATCGCTACCGCTGAACAGAGGATCGGTACCGATGAGATTGTTCACACCCCAGTTCAAGGATTGATCTTCGTACACCCTGTAAATGTTCTGTGTTTTACTGAAAAGGCTGTTTTCAATGTGGGTATCAATTGTGGTTCTGATATCGTAGGTATTGCTGTTGTTTGAAAATATGCAATTCACTATGCGGTTAGTATAAGCACCAATGAGCAGATAATCCAAGTACGAGCCTGTATTGTTAGCAAAAGTGCAGTTAATGAAATCAACACTCTGGCCACCTGCTATATCAATATCTCGCGTCCCGCCATAGCTACAGTTGTTCGCAAAGAGGCAGTTATCAAAGATCACCACCTGGCTGGATTGAGGTCCGTAAAAAGTCCTGAAATTGGCAAAACCATCCTCTGAATAGTGAGTATTATTGATGAACTTGCTGTTGCGGACGATCAAGGTATCACGCACTGCGATGTCAAAAGTTCCACAAGCCCGATCCCAAGGGCCAGGCATTGAGGGCACCCCGCTATCCCGGATCACGATATTATCCAGCTTGATTACCGAGCCTTTCAAATACAGACCAAAGTCGCGATTCTGAGCAATGTTGTTTTTCATTGTTATGTTTTTCATAGTGTAGTTGCTATTGATATAACCCACCGTAAACATCCATTGCAGGGTCGATGAGTTCTCTACCGTGATATTCTCGAAGTGGCAATTGAATACCTCCCAGCTAAAGTGAGCGGATGCCATGCTCGTGGTGATGGAAACATTCTTCATAGTCATGCCATAGCGCCTGATCCCCATGGTAACTACTCCGGTTCCCCTGATCAGGTTTTCGGCATAAAGCCTGGTTTGGGCTTCGGACACACCCTGCAAAGTGGTGTAATCCTTCATGGCGATGGGGATGTATTCATCCATCATGAAGTTATGATGTTCTCCTGCCATTAAGTGAACCGTGCGGGGCTGAGCAGGATTGCTGGCAATTCTCTGCATCCCCAGTGAGGGAGTCTTGAGGGGTGTGGAGGGGCTAAGCCCATCATTGCTATCGCTACCATTGGGGCTTATATAGATATCCGCATCAATAGGCTGCAGGTAGGCTTCTTGAATATCAAACACCACATAGGGAGAAGTATCGTATCCGGCATCATAATGATCGGCATAATAACGCTCATAAACCGGCACCGTGAACTTCTTCAGATATACTGCCACCGTACCATTGTGGATATAATGCCAGTGGATATCCATGCCCCATTGGGCAAAATTGTTGTATATGCTGCATCTCTCCGTCTGAGAAAAAACTATCGTGGGTGATCCGCCTTGGGGCGAGCTGCCGATGTTTAACCCTCCTCCCACATAGCGAGCTATATTGTTATTGATATTTACATTTGACAGGGATACTGTATTCGTTTGCAGGATGGTTACCCCACCACCCATAGCTGCTTTATTTCCAAAGATATTGAGATTGATCAGGTTTACGTTGCAGTTGTCGTAGAAGAATATCCCTCCTCCAAAGACTTGATAAGCAGATGCACCATTAAAGTAATCATAACCCCTACCTCCTGTTATCGAAAAACCTCTAAGAGTTACATTGACCGCATTCTCATAGAACAGAACGGTGGAATTAGCATTGGCAGAACCATCGATGATCGTAGTTCTCACGTAGGTAGTATCTCCTGTGGTATATTCCAGGGAGGCAAGGATGAGGTTTTGTTTATTGGAAAGATCAATATTCTCTATGTAACGTCCTGGGTGAACTAATATAACATCCCCACTTTGGGCATCATCTATGGCGGTTTGGATGACAGTGTAAGCTTGGGATCCATCCAGGGACACGTGTCGGGTAATCCCATATACCAATATGGGGATCAGCAGTAATGATAGCAGCAAATACTTCTTCATACAGGCTCCTGATTTTGTTCCTTAAGAAGCATAAGTGTCAAAATGCCTGGATTAGGGGTTGTAGATTAGCGATTATTTTCGTTGAGGAGAGAAACTATTCTGTCGTAAGGCCACAGTGCTCTCCCTTTCTCCTTTGGTATCAGCAGATTAGCGGGAATATCGTACGATCCTGCATGCTGGTTTCTCTTGCAGGATTCCACTTTTATATGATTTCTCCTGTTGATAGTAACGATAATTGAGGTCATCAATGGAATTGGATCTGTTCCAAGATGCATAAGATATAAGCGAAATTTTTGCTCTCCAACCATCGATATACCCCAATCTTCTACACTTGTATAACCCTCCAATGCTTTAGGCAAATCAAGGTGTAATCTGAGCAAATCACCCAGTCCTTTTTCTGTTGCGCATATTGATGCGAGCAAGTTCCGGATGAATGATTGTATGGATTTGTATTGCCTGTAATCCAGGATATCCGGGCTCGCCTGCCACCCCATTGCCAAAAGAATTTCGGCTTTTAGATTTCTGATTGCCTTCTTACTAACGCTTTTAGCCGCTTCGTAGCTTATGCTTTTTGCTTTTGCATAATCTGCCAGGCTGTCATATTGCTTCAATTCCAGATATGATGCGTAATTGTGTCCACTTAATATTGACTTTGGAATAATCTGTTCGTGATCACTGAAGCTGAATTCTTCTGAGTTATTCGTGATCTGCTTAATCAAGGATGCTTCATTCAAAAGATCTTGGTATAGCTTTCGTTCATTCTTTAAGCTCTTATAGTGTTCGCAAAGCAGGTTGTGAGCTACTTTCCTAATCCAAAACTCAGCATTATTGATGACCTGTTTTGAAGTCAACAAAAGATATATCGTTTCTTGCGCAATATCATTTGAAAGATCAGCTTGGTTAGTTCGATGTAAGCAGTATCTATAAGCAGTATTGTGATAATTGGCAAACAGCTCTTCTATCACTTGGGGATACAATGTAGTAACTGTGCTTTTAATGTCTTCGTCAATCAAAGGCATTTTAATAATGCGGATCAGGATGGGATTGGCTACTTCATCGAGGATGTTCAGGTGCCCAAAGCTGCCTTGTACCTTACAAGAAAGCTGATCTACAATTAAATCGTAGGTCTTATTATCTATTGCTAAAGGTGTGTTTTGGCTCTGTACCACCGCTTGTATTATTCTCCTTATTTTGCTATCATAGTGAGAAGCTTAAAGTTTCTATAATGATTTCTCGGTAGATTATTCCAAGTCAACAACAAGATTGACTGGTTGGACGTGACAGCAAGCTATCAGGATGGTTAGTTTGTGTCAACCTCAAAATCTGTCGCATCCTTATGCATCCTAATTTGTGAGAATACAGGATAGTGCTTTCCTGGCTCCGGATCAATGATCACATCGAAAGAAAGTAGATAGCATGACCGAAGCATTGATGAACCGGCGCCGTCCTCCGGACTGGTATTGGTTGTATTGCACGCCGTTGGGATAATATGTTTATTTATGGGACGGAACGGCGTTCGTCCCAACAGACGATAGCCGTGTGGCTTTAACCCCCGGATTCAGAGATCAGCCAAACTCAAGGTGATGTTCTTGCC
>CAZSST010000100.1:0-9304 GCA_964609575.1 uncultured Candidatus Cloacimonas sp. | reverse complement strand
ACGAGATCAATGGCAAATGAAAATAAGGCTGGATTAAAAATGGGGGAATGCAAGATGCATATTTCCCTTGACACATTGTCAACTCCATTTACACTTGTACTGTAAACTAAATCTCCAACCAGGGGGATGGATGCCAGAAACTATTACCCAGCAAATGTATAGCTACATAACCGGAAGGCTTGCGTTGTCGCGCATAACCGGAATTCTGCATGACACGCAGCGGAGCCATCTGGTTGAAATAACAGGCAAATCAGGCTCGGGAAAGAGTTATTTTGTAAAGCCGCTGATGGAAGCGCTTGGGGACGCCTATAGCCAGGCTTTGTTCTTTTCGCCTCATCCCTGCTATTTCAATCATTTCCCAGAGCTTATAAAGCTGCTTACGGGGATCGACGACGATAAGCTGGAAACTCTGATCGGTGAATTCCAAGATAAGATCAGATCACCGCACAAATATGACTTTTTCTATTATCTATCCGAAAAACTGCAAGAGGAGAATCTCTTTCAGCCACTGCTTTTGATCGTGGATGATTGTGATGTGCTGGACAAGTACTCTCAAGACCTACTGCAATATCTGGTTCAGGCCTTGCCGGAAACGGGATTACAGATTGTAGCTTTCACGCAAAAGCGGCTGTTTACGTTTTCGCTTGTGGAGCAGATTCCACCCCTTAGTGTGGACGATTGCCAGCAGCTTTTGCAACACAGCTTCCCCGATACGGATTTCAGTTATGCCGGCGAAAGTGAAATCTTTCAGCGCATTACCAGCGGTAACTTGATGATCATCGAAACCATCTTCAGGGAAATGAGAACGCTTAATCCCAAGGGGAAATTCGACCTCAGCCCATATCTGGAAAAGACTTTCGAAGCACATGAGCTGTATCGTCATGTGCTGGAATCGCTATCGCCAGGCCAATTGGAATTGCTGAACGCAATGTACATTCTGGATGGATTAACGGAAGCAGAAATCCTTGAAGCGCTGGATAAGCCTAAAAGTTTCGCCACGGACAAAAAAGAACTGGAAAGCATGGGGCTGATCCGCATCCACAACGGGCATTGCCATATTCAAAAAAAGACCTCCTTTTCGGAATGGATTAAGACCACACCGGAACACCTTAGTCCCGAACTGAGCGATAAACTTCAGAACTGGATGGAAAATAGAAGCGAATTGAAACAGGCGCAAATCCGTTTGATGATGAGGGATAACCGCTTTAAAGCTAAACAATTCAATGAGCTGATCGACAAGCTAACCCGGGTTAATGATCATGAAAGCTTGCTCAGCCTGGAGCAATACGTTTTGGGCAAGGTGCGCACCCCCAAGGCGAAGCTGGAAAGTACCCAGAAAATCGCCCGGGCCTACGCCGCCATAAAGCAAAAAGACAAAGCGGTGGATCAATATCGGGGCGCGCTGCACATCTGCACGGAAAATAACCTGCCTGCCGAAGAAATAGTGTATCACCTGGCCAGCAATCTATACGCCGTTAATTCCTCTGCCTTTGCTCTGGAGATCATCAAAAAATACTCCCCGGCAACCATCGATCCCTATTGGAAGGGAAAGATACTGCTGCTAAAGGCGGAGATTCTTACCGAAGATGAGAATTTTAACGACGCTTTTGCCGCTTTGGATGAGGCCGTGCGTTCTTTGGGCGGGGTAGCGGATCAGCAGCTTAGGCATCTGATTCAGGCGGAAGCCCGCAAAACCAAGGGAAAGATTCACTATTACATAAATGAATGGGACCAGGCGGAAGAGGCTTTCAAGGAAGCAGAAACGATGTATTCGCTGGTGAATAACCACGAGGGACTGGCTGCAGTGTACAACAACCTGGGCGTGCTGTATATGTTCCAGGGCGATTGGACGCAAAGCGAAAGCCACTTCCTGAAGAGCCTGGCACTGGAAAAAGAATATTATAATCTAAATGGCATCTCAGTGTGTTACAATAACCTGGGTGGGCTTCTGGACGACATGGGCGATCCCTCTAAATCGCTGTATTATCTGGAGGAAGCTCTCACCATTCAGCGGTTGCTTAATGAGCCTTACAACATCACCAATATCTATAATAATATTGGCGTAACGCTGATGGATCATGGAGTTTATGGCCGGGCCGAGGAAGCTTTGAAGAAATCGTTGGAAACGGCCATCGAATTCGCTTTCTACCGCAATACAATTGCCTCGCTGAACAATCTGGGAGGTTTGTATTTCAAAAAAGGCGATTGGCCGGAATCCATTTCCTATTACGAGCAGGCGATTAAGAAATCGCAGGAAAATGCCTTTAATGAAGGCTTGCTGCGCAGTTTCAATAACTTGGGCGAAGTGTATGAGAAACAGAATGAACTGAATCTGGCTTATGACCTGTATTTCAAGGGTTTGGAGCTGTTGCCTTCGGTGAGTGATGACTATATAAAGGCAGAGCTTTACGGCAATCTGGGTAGTGTGCTCACCAAGCTGCATAAGTTCAAAGATGCCTACCGCTATCTGGTGGAGTCGCTGGATTTCTTTAAGAATCTGGCGGCACGGGACAAGATAATCGAGGGCTGTGAGAAGCAGGCATATTATTTCATTATGACCCGCAATTATGAGAGTGCGGATTATTATCTGAACGAAGCGCAAAAGATGGCCACCGAGCAGAATCTGCCCTTCGAACTGGGGCGGACGCATTATCTTAGGGCACTTTTGGAGCGCAAGAATCCTGCCGCGGCAAAGGAATCGCTGGATGAGGCGATAAAGCTATTTGTGGAAGCGGGAAGCAATTACGAACTATCTCTGGCAAATTATGAGCTGGCCGGGGTGCTTTTGGATATGCAGGAATGGGAACAAGCGCTGCAAATCCTAAAGAATAATAAGAAGATCATTCAGCAATACAGTTCCATAAAGCTATTGGAACAGAATGACATACTTATGAACAAGATCACCCGGGAATATGCCTCACAGATGGAAGAGGCGAAATTTGAGGAGAATCTGCTGAATCAGTTCTATGAGATCACGCAGAAGCTGAATACCCTTAGCGATCTGGATGTGCTAATCGAGCAGTCGCTTTCTTCGCTGGTAGATATCTCTGAGGCGGATGGGGGAATCCTCTGTTTGCACGCCAATGCCAATCTGCCTGATGCCTGGGAATATAAGATTTTTCATAATTATGCCCCGGAGAACAAGAGCTATGATACCTTTATGTCGCTGTGCATGGAGGTTTACACCGAGAATCAGGCCTTGAATCACAAGCAACCGCATTTTGCCCCGAATTATAATAACATATTGGTTTTGCCCCTCTCGATCCGTAAAAACACTTTGGGGGTGGTGTTGCTATTCTGTGAAAGCGGTTCGCACTATTTCTCGGAGCGGATCGTGAATCTGCTTTCAGCACTGTCCAATCAGATCATCGTGATTATCGAAAACATCCGCAGTGCCAATCTGGAAAAGACACATGCCATTATCCGCGAGCAGCTTAATGCCAATAATCTCTATGCCAATATCATTGGGAAAAGCCCGGAGATGCTAAAGATTTTTGATATCATCGAGAAGGTGAAGGACACTCCCACCACGGTGCTTTTGGAAGGTCCCAGCGGTACAGGTAAAGAACTGATTGCCAGGGCGTTGCACTATAGCAGCGACCGGCGCAACAAGGCCTTCGTAGCCCAATATTGCGGTGCTTTACCCGAAACGCTTTTGGAAAGCGAGCTTTTTGGCCATGTGAAGGGCAGTTTTACCGGCGCTGCGTATGATAAGAAAGGTCTTTTCGAAATTGCCGACGGCGGCACTTTCTTCCTGGACGAAATAGCCGATATCAGCCAATCTACCCAAGCTAAGTTATTGCGGTTCTTACAGGAAGGTGAGATTAAACGAGTGGGCGCCACCAAAACTGAAAAAGTGAATGTGCGGGTGGTGTGCGCAACCAACGTATCGCTTTTGGAGAAAGTGAAAAAGGGTGATTTCCGTTTGGATCTCTATTATCGCCTGAATGTGATTAGAATTGACGTTCCGCCTCTAAAGAAGAGGCAGGGTGATATTCCGCTTTTGGCCATCCACTTCTTGGATAAATACACCAAGCGCATGAACAAGGATGTACCCGGAATTTCCACAGAAGCGATGAAGCTTCTGGAACAATACGACTGGCCAGGAAATGTGCGCCAATTGGAAAATGAAATTGAACGCTCAGTAACCCTGGTGGAAACAGGCACGTTCATTAAACCGCACGACTTCAGCGAGGAAGTTTTCCGTCATTTTGAGCACAGTCAGACGATTGACCTGCTTTCCAACAAAATGACTCTGAAGGATGCCATCGAAGAAATGGAACGCAAGATGATTTCGGAATGCATGGAACGCTGCAACTGGAATCAAACGCAGGCTGCCAAGGAACTGGGGCTTTCCCGACAGGGCCTGATAAAGAAACTGCAACGCTTCAATCTCTTTAAGGAAGAGGAATAAACCGCGGAAAAAGGCACTATGGAACAAAAGGTGAATAGTATTATCCCGGATATGGAATTTGTGGCCATCGACACGGAGACCACGGGGCTGAACAAGGATTATAATGAGATTATCGAGCTTGCCGCCATTCGTTTCAAGAACGGAGATGAAGTGGCCCGCTTTGATAGCTTTGTGAAACCCAAGGGCAAGATTCCCAAATTCATAGAGCATCTTACCCATATCACTGAAAAGGAACTTAAAAACGCACCACCGCTAAAGGAAGTATTGAAGGACTTCAGCGCATTTATCGGCAACAGCATTCTCGTGGGGCATAACGTAGCCTTTGATATTGGCTTTATCAATGCCGCCCTCGTTAAAAGTGGAGACTATGAGCTTAGCAATCAGCGCTGGGATACGGCCGAACTGGGACGCATCTATCTGCCAGGAACCAATGATCACAAGCTTAGCACGCTTACCGCGTATTTTGGCATCGATCTGCAAAATGCTCATCGGGCCGACGCTGATGCCCTCGCCACGGGAAAAGTGCTTCTGGAGATAACCAGGCATGCCGTGGAGCATCATACCTTTATCACCAATGCCCGGCTTTTAGACCTGTCGTTACAAGCCAATCGTGATGACAATCTGGATGAGTATTTCAAGAAGGTGGTTCGCCATCAACGCAGCCATGCCATTGGTGCACAGCCGGTAAAAACCCTAAAAAGTGATAAATTCAACATCATAGATCATAAAGCCACAGGCAGCCTTGGCAATCTTGACGAGGTTTTTGGTGCAGAAGGAATCTTTGCCCGCCAGTTCAGCAATTACGAAATCCGTACCGGGCAAATGGATATGGCAAGGCAGGTTGAGGAAGCCTTTCAGAATAGTGATCACCTTGTGGTAGAAGCAGGAACGGGCGTGGGAAAATCCTTTGCCTATCTGGTGCCCGCCATTAAATTCTCGCAGCGAACCAAAAGCAAGGTGGTGGTGTCCACCAATACCAAAAACCTTCAGGAACAGCTTTTTTACAAGGATTTGCCCCAGCTTAAGGAGATGATGCCCCTGCCCTTCAAGGCGGTTTTGGTGAAGGGACGGGAAAATTACGTTTGCGAACGCAGATGGGAAGAATTGCTGAATGAGCAAACCCGCGGGCTGAGCAGTTATGACGCCCAGGCCTTACTTTACCTTTTTGTGTGGAAATTGCAAACCAATACCGGCGATGTGTCTGAAAATTCGTCTTTTGACCGTAAACGCTTTGGCATTGTGTGGCGGAGGGTGTGTTCCGACCGCTTTACCTGCGCCGGGCGCAAGTGTCCGCATTTTGCCTCGTGCAGCGTGATGAGCCTGCGCAAAGAGATCGAGACGGCAAACGTGGTGGTGGTAAATCATTCGCTGATGTTGGCGGATGCTCAGATCGAAAACAGCACTTTGGGTGAATACCAGTATCTGGTGATCGACGAAGCACACAATCTGATGGCGACCGCTTCGCAAAATCTGGGCTTTGAGCTGGGCTATTCTGATCTGAACATCCTATTCAACCAGCTTTCCTACAGCTCCCGCAAGCTGCATAGCGGTTATCTGCCCCAGATACTGGCAGCTTCTAAAAAAAGCCTCATCACGGATAGTGAGAAAACCCATCTGGAGTCCCTTTGCACCACTATTTCGGGGCACATAGAAGAACAAAAAAGGCAGCTTACCATACTATTCAATATAACGGCGCAGCGTTGTGCGGCAGCCGATAACTTTGGCAAGCATCGCATCAAGGAAACCGCCACTTACACCGATATTTATGAGCCCTTGCAGAAATTCATTGCGGGTTTTAAAGAGCTAATGAAGTCGCTTACCGCTTTAGGGAACGTTTTGGACAGCTTCAATGGCAAGAAATTCCCCAATCTGGAAACCATGAAGGAAACTCATGGGGCTTTCATGCAAAGGATGGCGGAGACCGAATTCAAGCTGCTGGCGCTGTTAAATCCCAATCTGGAAGACTTTGCGCTGTGGATCGAAAATAGCCCCCGTAGCGAGCGTAACATCCCCACGGCAACCTTTTGCTATGCTCCCGTGGAAGTGGGCCAGCAGCTAAATGCCTTGCTTTACAAGCCCATCCCTTGCATCATCTTCACTTCCGCTACCCTGGCCATCAGGGGATCATTCAAGTATTTTAATAACCGTTCGGGGCTGTCGTTGGTGGAAGATAAGAACGTGCGTGAAAGCATCGTGGATTCGCCCTTCGATTATGATAAGCAGTCCCTACTTCTCATCAGTAGCTTTCTCCCCGAGCACAAGGACAAGTTTTTCTTAAACCAGGCATTGGGGTGTCTGGAACAAGTGCTCGATGTAGCTGACGTGGGAACCATGGCCCTTTTTACCTCTTACAAGGATTTGGACACTGTTTACGACCACCTAAGCGACAAGCTTTACCACGCCAATCGTCCTTTCTTTGCCCAGGGCAAAGGGGGCAGCCGCTCTTCCATACTGGAGGATTTTAAAAAGAACCGAAATGCGGTGCTGCTTGGAACCTCGTCATTTTGGGAGGGTGTGGACGTGGTTGGCGATTCCCTTTCGCTTTTGATTCTTTACAAGCTTCCCTTTCAAGTGCCTTCCGATCCTTTAGTGGAGGCGCTGATAGACAAACTGGAACGCGAGGCGAAAGATTCATTTATGCATTTTATGTTGCCCAACGCCCTACTAAAATTGCGCCAGGGGTTTGGGCGTCTTATTCGTAGCAAAACCGATCGGGGCATCGTGCTCATCATGGATTCACGCGTGTCTAAAAAGCAATACGGGCAATACTTCAAGCAAATTCTCCCCGGCCGCAGTCTGGAGCTAAGGGATGAGCAGCAATTGGTTTCCGAGGTCGGCAGGTTTTTTAACAAAATATAGCTTTTATGGATAACGCCATGACTTATCATAATATAGTCTCCCAACATCTTGCATCATATGTAGCAGCGCAGCTCATCGAGTTCGACGTTCCCCTGAAAGAGCATTGCACCTTCAAAATCGGGGGCCCGGCCGACGCACTTGCCATGCCTGAAAAGCAAAGCCAACTCATTGAGCTGCTTGCACATTGCCTTGAGCTTCAGATACCCTATCTGTTAATCGGCAACGGTTCAAATCTGCTCATCCCCGATTCAGGTTTCAGAGGAATGGTGATCAGCACCGCGAAGCTGGCTAAATTGACTCGCGACGAGGATTATGTAAGCGCATGGTGTGGCACCAGCCTGCGGGCCTTATGTGAATTTGCCAGGGATGAAGGCCTTGCGGGGCTTGAATTTGCCAGTGGTATCCCCGGTTCAGTAGGTGGAGCAGTTTTTATGAACGCTGGCGCTTATGATGGCGAGATAAAGGATGTGCTTTATTGCAGCAAATACCTTGTTCCCCAGCTGGACGAACTGCAGGGAACAGCCTCCATAAAGCATCTGAAAAGCGAGGAACATGCTTTTTCCTATCGGCACAGCGTATTTCAGGACAAGGGCTGGGTGCATCTTTCCTCGGTATTCCGTTTACAGCCCGCAAATCCCGATACCATCAATTCCCGTATGGAGCAATTGGATAAGCAGCGTTGGGACAAGCAGCCCATGGATTTACCCAGTGCCGGAAGTGTGTTTAAGCGACCTGCCGGTTACTATACAGGCAAGCTGGTGGATGATTGTGGCCTTAGAGGCTTCCGTATCGGAGATGCAGCCGTGTCGGACAAGCATTGTGGCTTCATCGTGAATCTGGGTAACGCCACTTACGCGGAGGTAATGGCAGTAATCCGTCATGTGCAAAGCACAGTTATGGAACGCTTTAAGGTGAAACTTGAAACTGAAATCCGCATTCTGCCCCAGCCGTGAAACAAAGTAAAGCGCTGATCCCCATTGTTCTATTCTTTGTGCTGTTGGCCGTCTGGCAGTTCATGAGTAAATTCTCGGGGCTTGCCTTTTGGATTCTGCCCGGCCCCTGGGAAGTTCTATGCAGTATTATAAACAATCTTCCCCTCATCTGGCATCACCTAAAACCAACTCTCATCGAAGCGCTAACCGGCTTGCTTTTAAGCATCGTGGCGGGGATGGCGGTGGCGATGCTGATGCATAGCTTCGGCTGGATACGGCAGGCTTTATATCCATATATGGTTGTTTCGCAAACAATTCCCATCATTGCTGTGGCCCCCTTGCTCATCATTTGGTTTGGCTATGGCATTTCCGCCAAAATCTTTGCCGTTATTCTGATGTGCTTCTTTCCCATAGCGTTGGCGATGTTCGACGGCCTACGCAGCGTGGATCTCGATCAGGAACGCCTTTTAAAATCCATGGGCGCAAGCAAAATGAAGATTATGCTTCTTTTAAAGCTCCCTGCGGCCATGCCCAATTTCTTCACGGGACTTAAGCTGGCGGCAACCTATAGCATTATGGGAGCAGTAATTGGCGAATGGCTGGGGGGGAATGCCGGACTGGGTATCTATCTAATTCGCGCCACAAAAAGCTATCAAACTGCTCAGGTATTTGCGGTTATTGCAGTTATCGTAATGCTCAGTATGCTCTTATATGGCATCGTAGCGATATTGGAACGTTTTCTTCTGGCCTGGAACTACCGCGATGAAGATGAATTCGTAGAGCCAAACCAGCGTTTTCTGGATAAAGATTAATCGCTCACAGATTTCACAGATAGCTCCTTCCAAAGATTCCGAATAGGTAGATTATAAGTGTGCTTTGATAGTCACCTGAGAATTTCTTTGGAGCCTATCAAGTGGCAAATCATGAACAACTTATAGGGTTCTTGGAGGCTTACATGGCTGAACTGAATAGCAGTAGTCTTCAACAGAGCATGATTAAAGACAAAACAAGAGACTTCATCTTTACCTCCACATATTTGGTTACTTAATAAGCAATTTCTGTACTAGTACTTTATCTCTATCTCCATCGGATACCTTGC
>CAZSST010000099.1:0-9493 GCA_964609575.1 uncultured Candidatus Cloacimonas sp. | reverse complement strand
CGGCCTGCGAAGAGGTTCCACATTCCCAAGCGTAATTTGCAGGGACGGGAGTGAAACCGCCATTATCGCTTTCGAAATCTTCGTTCATGCCGGTGGTTCCGATGCTTAGCACTAATTGTTCATTATGAGGGGTAACCAGATCTCCCAGATAGGTGAGTTAGAAGGTGATGTTATTTCCCACAATGGCATTGGGAGAAATCTGCAATTGATACACAGCCTGGCTGATCCCGTCCACGGGAACTCCCGCGATCAGGATGGAGGGATTGGTGATGGTTACGTGTTCCGACAGGCACATGATGTTGCTGGTGATGTTACCCGCATAAAGCGCGCTGTTATTGTGATAATTAACGATAAGGTCGATGCTTTCGCCGGGTTCGATAAGCCCGTTGCCATTGCCCATGGTGTCATTCATGTAAAAACCGCTAACCTCAAGGGAAGGCTTGTTCACAATTATGGACACGGGATATTCCCAGCTATTACCTGCGATGGTTACTGTGTAAACCATGGGAATCACTATTCCTTCGGGGCAATTGATATCGATCATCATGGAGATGGGGGCAAGATTAACGGCACTGGCATCACCAGGGATATCGTTGTAAGCGCTGCCACCATTGATCAGGGAAGCCCAATCGCTGGATTCGCTGGCAGTTAGGTTCACCTGCACCGCAGGATTTAGTCCCAGGTTGATCAGTTTCACTCCGATTTCAATCGTTTCGCCCGGTTCAGCCAATGAATTGCCATTGGGATCGTTGATGATTACTTCATCCAGAACCAGGAAGGCATTCTCATGTAGAACTGGAGCAGTGGTAATCAGCAAGGCTTTTTGGCTGGAAAGCGGTGCTGCTGCCAGGGCATATTGATTATTGAAGGTATATTCCAGGCCACGGGTATTGGTGTGGTCTTTGATACCGATGGTGCAGTAGTTTCCATGCACGGGAGAATAGCCGCCACCACCTACATCCACATTATTGAAGTCCTTGTATTGAATTTTCACCATACCATCACCCATGGAAGTGGGATGATAGAGCGGATCGTAGAAAATCACTTCAAAGGTCTCGAGGCTGGTGCGATTGTAACCATTGCGCATCTTGTGATATTGAATGATGAATTTATGATCGGCAGCGTCGTAGTACTTGTAGATTCCAGCATCCTGGATCATGCACAGGTCATCCCAGAAAGCTGCAATCATTGGGGACGGCCCCATTCCACCAGGAAGGTGGTAATTTCTGAATTCCGGATTTTCGGATACGCCCAGGGCGATGAAGCCATTGGTGCATACGGTAATTTGGCTATAGGGCACGCCATAGAAGGGGAAAGTGAAGGGTAAATCGACTACCTGAATCGAAACAGCACCATTTTGATCACCTTCGTCTCCAGAACTGCCGGCATCGTTGAATCCCGGAATCTGAGTTCCGAGGCCACCATCGCCAGGATTAATCTCGATCCACTCATAAGTGGGGCAATCGCTGTAATTGGTATCGGTTACATCATAAATGAAATAGCCGTATGCATCGGGACCCAGAGGGGTGGTTTGGCTAACGGTGCCCACAGGAATAATGAAATTGGAGAATTGTTCGAAACCTGCGGCATTGTATAGACGCACCCTGATCGGCATCTGCATTCCGGGAATCAAGAGCGCCCGGGCAAAAATGCCAAAGCCATCGATGGTGGAAACAGTTGCTCCGGCAGGAATGGCACCGATAAAGGACAAGGAATCGGTTACCGAAACCAGATCATTAAGCGACCTGATTTCAGCATATACATCCTGGATGCCAAAGATGGAATTGTTTTTTACACCAATATTCAGAACTCCGCTTTCGGCGGGATCGAGGATAGAATTGCCACCAGCCAGAACCGAGTGATTTTCCACCGCAAGATTGGCATTATAGGCTGTAACGTGGAAAACCAGGGTGTACTGCTGCTGTGCGGTATCAGTTAAGGTAAGCACCAAACGGATATCGTGCTGGGGTTCGATATTGGAATTGATGGCAAAAAGGAAGTTCGTGGCACTGGAAGTGGTTTGGCCTGCTTCCACGGCGGCAAAAGTGCTTTGCCCCTGCAGAATGGTTACCAGCTGATCTTCCGAGGTTAAGGTTGCGGTAGTAGCAGAAGCAGCAAGTGCAGTGCTGTTTCTGATCATCAGTCCCAGGGCAATGGTTTCTCCGGCTTCGGCAAAGGTATCGGAATTTCCAACGCTTCCCGAAGTGCCATCATCATAAATCTGCTTTTCATAAAAAACCAGCGAACCAGCCACATCCACAGAAATGTTCAATTGGCTAGGTTTACAATTCTTATGGTAGGCAGTAACCAGCAAATCAGTTTGCATGCCACCGGGAATTGTGAGGCTAACGTTTCCTGCGGCATCGGTGAAGCCCTTGGTTACCACAGATTGCGTGGCAGTGCTGAAAAGGGTAACAGTAACATTCTCTTTGGGATTGCCAAGTTCGTCCAAAATCTGGATATCCACGAGATTGGTACCCATGGGAATGGAATCTTCTGCCACGATGGTTAAGGCTTCAGGGATGCCAGTGAAAACTTCCACCGTGGGATCACCCATCAGGTTGCACCAGTGTGCAAAATAATTCGCCTGAGTATCGTGAGAGGCACCATAAACTTGTTTGATGTAGAGCCGGGCATTTAGCAAGGCTTCGCCCATGGTGCGCATTCCATAGGTGAAAATTCCATCGTAGGTTCCGGCTGCCAGGCAGTTATTGAAAAGAGTGTGCGTACCGCTGGTGGCCATACCAAAGGAAGTAACCGAACCAGCAGGCGCAGCTGCGGTTCCCAAACGCATCATGGCTTCCGAAGTGGAGGTACCATTGGCGAAACTACCCGTGGCACAGGTTAATATAGTGGCATGCGGAAGCTTGGTGCCATTTATCAGGCTTCCTCCGGGTGACCATCCACTGGTGCCGATGTAGCCACGATAATTAAAGAAACCAACTCCCTGGTTAATGGCAGTATTGATGGCGTTTCCAGGACTGCCTGTATAGTTTTCGGTGAAGGTGTATTCCGGATTATGGCGAGCAGCCAGTTCCTTTATAAACTTATTCACGTATTTCACAGAGATACCGCTGGAGCTGGGATCGCCAACCAGAACCATTCTATTCAGCCAGGAGGCGGCAGTGCCATCGATATTGATGTTCTTTTCCACAGCATAAATCTTGTTGAAAAGCACATCGATCTGGCTGATGTTTTCTGCGGAAATACGGCCGATAAAGGCATCACCCAGATAGTCGTTACCCGCAAGATGGGTATAGGGATAATCCCCTTCGCCACCGTAGCTGGACCAGCTCTCCACAAACGTGGGAATGGCAAAACTGCCGGTGGTATCGCCTAAAAGAATAACAAAATCAGGACGAGTGGCAGGATTATTGTACTGAGTAGTAATATAGTTCTTAATCGCGGTATTGGAGGTTCCCCCGGTTTGGGAAGTGCTAACCGCGGTGATCTCAAAACCTTTCTGGCGCTTCCAGGCCAGGAATTGATTCAGCTTATTAAGGAAAGTGGCATCTGTGCTATTACCATAGATTAGCAAGGCTCTGGGGCTGGCTGGAGCCATCACCGGATCACGATAATCATTAAAATTAAGAATCATGGACTCATATAGAGAAGTAAAGGCATAGGAATAGCCATTATAAGCCGGTAATTCATTTATTCCGGGATTGTCGTTCATTACGATATCCACGGTCATTTCCGTGCAAACCTCCAGCTCTCTGGCAGCAGCATTGTATTGCACGGGATAGAGGCTGATTTGCACCAGGCGGAAATCCCTGAGTATCTGAGCCTGGCTATGCCCATAGGAGCTCGCAGGATAGAGAGAAGAACTGCGATAAGCGTCCTGGTCATAGCTGTTGTTTTTTTCTTCTGCTTCGGTAGTAAACACCGGCTTGGGAATCACGTTTTCTTTCGTAATCACCTGTCCACGGTTCACTTGTACGCTAAAATCGCCTTGTGCGGGAATCGCCACCCAGGCTGAGTACATGGGCAACTGGGGGTAACCCGTGTCGGCTGTGGTTTCCGCACCCTTCATCTTCAGGCTTTGATACCTGCTTCCGAGGGGGCTGTCCATTTCCAATTCTGGAGTTTGCAGCATCAGGGTAATCTTCCCCGCATTTTGCGAAACAATACTTAGCGGTCGGTCTGCTTGTGCAGATTCCGCGGCCAGCATACTGAACACACACATCAGTATGATAAGAACGACACTTGTTTTTTTCATCTCTCTACCTTTGTTCCTTTAAGAGTAAAAGAACCTGAAGCAATGTCAGGGCTCCAGGTTCTTTCATATAGTTCTTTATCCTTATTCTTGTTTACTTTAGTTTATAGATCAGTACTCCCTGGTCGCGTGTTGCCGCCACCAGTTTGTCACCCATAAATTCTACAGAATTTGTATAGCCACATGAGGTTAACCGTTCCAATAGTTCGGGATGGGCAGGATCACTGATATCCAAAAGATAGATTCCTCCGCTTCCGGAACTAACGGCAACTTTTTCGCCAACATAATCTACCACCGTGGCATATCCAGTGGTATCGAAAGTGCTCTTGAGCACAGGCAGCGCCGGATTGCTGATATCCACAATATTTAGCCCCGCCTGTCTGCTGGGGACCAAGGCCAGGTTTCCTTTTATCACCACTTTCTGAGCTTCGCCAGGCAGAGCCAATTCTCCCAAAAGCTGCTGATTATCACGATCGTAGAGGAACAAACCCCGCTGTCCGGCAGCAATGGCAATTACATTGTCTGTAAGGCCAAATCCCATTGCAGTGGTAGGAGGATCAACAGTAAACAACGGGGGATTGAAATACAAACCGTCGTATTTGTCAAATCTGAAGCCATCCGCATAGCAGTAGCCAAGGTTCATTGTGAAGGTGCCTTCAGGTGCAGACATGGCATTGGCATCCAAATCTTTAATACCGCTGGTGCCACCTATTATTTCGAATAGATATTCAAGCGTATCGGGATTTGTGGTATTCAAAATGATGATGCGATCCGAAGCATCCACCTCATTGATGAGCAGGCGATTGTATTCAGGAACCGCTGCGATCTTGCGGATCTTGCCAAAATAGGTTTGCGAACCATCCTGGGCCTTCATCGAGGTGTACCACTTCTGGCTGAAATCACTGCGCTGAATCACGGAAAATCCTCCCTGATCCTGCGCTACATAAATCGCGTTATCATCAACATGAACATCAAGAGCATTTCCAACTACTGGAATTTCCCGCTCCAAAGTGAGCCATTCCTCAGGCTGGTATTCGGTATTACGTTTTGCACAGCTTGCACTTAGCAATAGCAGTAACACTGCGATGTATATTAAAAACCTTCTCGGCATTAAGATCCTCCCGGTTCTCATGATTTTTGTGATAATCTGAATGCAAGAAGCGTTCCGAACGGGAAAAACCTTCGCATATTGCCTCGTAAAATCGGGCTGATCATGAAATCTGGCTTCATCTTTCCATGTTTCAAAAGGCGGTTTCAGGCTCATTTATCACTCAGTTCCAGCCAGCGTTCCATTATCTCCAGATGTCTGGCTTCCAGGCTTTGCATTTCACTGCTTATCTCTTGATAATCCCCATGGCTGAGGGTACTTTGTTCCTTGCTCAATTTGTCCTCAAGCTCCATCATCCGCTGCTCAACCTGCTCAATCTCCTTCTCAAGCTGGTTATATTCCCGCTGTTCATTATAGCTTAGCCCTTTGTTTATCCGCTTGGGACGCAGTATAGCTGGCGCGGCTTTTTCCTCTGCTTCCTCCTGTTCAAAGCGCTTCACCAACAAATAGTCCGAGTAGTTCCCGGCAAATTTGCGAATCTTGCCATTATCGAAAATAAACAGGTAATCGATGGTTCTATCCAGGAAATAGCGATCGTGCGAAACCACCAACAGACAGCCCCGAAAAGCATCCAGATAATCCTCCAGAATTTCCAGGCTGCGAATATCCAAATCGTTGGTGGGTTCGTCCATAATGATGAAATTGCTGCCAAACATCAGCGATTTCATTAGATACAGCCTTTTACGTTCACCCCCGGACAAAGCTCCCAGCTTCATTTGCTGCATTTTGCCATCAAAGAGAAAACGCTTCAGCATCTCTGTGGCCGTTACCTTGCTGCCATCCGCAGTTCTAACCACTTCCGCATATTGCGCAATGTAATCATACACGCTGAGATTGGGATCAAAGCTGTCTTCATCCTGTTTATAATAGGCAAAGTGGGTATTTATCCCAACCTTGATGGCTCCCAGATCAGGCTCCAGTTCCCCCGTTACAAGCTTTAGCAGCGTGGTTTTGCCACAACCGTTAGCCCCGATGATCCCCACTCTTTCCAAGGCCTGAAAATTGTGATCGAGCTCTTCAAAAAGCTGCTTTCCGCCCAAAGACTTGCTCAGGCGATGTAGCTCCAGAATAGTTTTACCCAGTCTATCCGTCTGAAACGAAATATCAAGGTCTTTATTGGCAATCAGATAGCTTTTTGAAAGCAGTTCTTTCACCCGGTCGATGTGATTTTTGGGCTTGCTGCTACGGGCTTTGGCACCCCGGTTCAGCCAGTCCAGTTCTTTTTTTAGCTGAGCACTGCGCCGGGTTTCCTTGCGCTGTTGATCTGTGGCTCTTATCAGCTTGCCTTTTATAAAATTGCTGTAGTTGCCTTCATAATAATACAATTTGCTATGTTCAATCTCAATTATTTCTGTGCTAACAGCATCCAGAAAGTAGCGATCATGAGTAACGAACAGCACTGCTTTGGTAGTGGTAGCCAGATAGTTTTGCAGCCATTCGATGGTATCCAGATCAAGATGGTTGGTAGGTTCGTCCAATATTAGCAGGTCTGGTTCCAGGGCCAAAACTCTGGCCAGATCGGCTTTGCGCCTCTGACCTCCAGACATGGTGCCCATCTTTTGCTGATAATCCTTTATTCCCAAGCGGGATAGCAGCGCCTGGTAGTGGTGATCTTCCCTTATTTCTCCATATCTGGGAAGAGTATGTTGAAAGGCAGTTTCCTGAGGATCATAATCGGCATCCTGTTCCAAATAGCCGATTTTAAGGTTCTTACGAGTGATAATGGTGCCGGTATGAGGAGGCTGAATACCGCTAAGCATGCGTAAAAGGGTGGTTTTACCGCTGCCATTGATGCCCACGATGCCGATCTTTTCTCCGGCGTGAATGCCAAAGGAAACATCTTTGATGATCGTTCTATCCCCATATAGACAGGATACATCTTCCAGGGTAAGTATTACTTCACTATTATTTGCCAAAATGAAGCCTTATATTGCAGCAATACCTGAAAATATCAAAACGGGCTTTCTGATAAAGCCCTTTAATGCTACAAAGTATGAACAGTGTTTCACTTTTCCACCATCGCACCTTTACACTACTGAAACCTGACACCTATTACCTGAAACCTATTTATTTACTGGCGTCCCTGAGGCGATTCGAACGCCTGACCTTCACCTTCGGAGGGTGCCACTCTATCCAGCTGAGCTACAGGGACGCTGCGTGCATGAATCTGGCAGCAGGGCTTTCTGTCAATCACTTCTTTACAAAAAGCCTTTTCACAAATTCCGGCAATACTCCCAGGGTAGAATGAAGCTCTGCATTGTAATACTTGCATTCCAAGGCTTCAATCTGCTTTCTTTTTGCCTCGTTCAGAGCCACGGGAAGCTCATCTTTTCCTGCCATTTGAAACAGCCAAAGTCCTGCCTGATAGGTTTGAATTGCCGCAGTATAGGGCTGCACCCAGGCAAACAGCTCTTGCAGGTGCTGATGAACGTTTTGAATCACTGGTTGCAGAGTATCTATCCAGGGGCTTTCCGATTGCAGACAGAGGATTCCTCCAGGTTTCAAGGCTTTATGGCAATCAGCGATAAACTCCCTGGCAAAAAGGGCTTTGGCCGGCCCCACGGGATCGGTGGAATCGATAAGAATCACATCAAAGCGTTTGGATGTTTCTTTCAAATAGGCAATTCCATCCTCAAAGCGCAGCTCTACCTTCGGATTATCCGCCGCCGAAGTAAGCATGGGAAAATACTGCCGGGCCACCCGATATACCATATCATCGATCTCTACCTGCACCACGCTTCGCACGTCGGAATGCTGCACTACCCTTTTCAGACTTCCACAATCTCCCCCTCCGATAATCAGAACATCTTGAGCTGCCCGGTGGCTTATCATACTGGGATGAACAAGCATTTCGTGATACACGAACTCGTCCGCTTCTGTTAGCATCAAAACTCCATCCAGAAGCATCACCAGGCCAAACTCCGGAGTCTTTACGATCTCGATGGTTTGGTAAATGCTATTCTCTTTATGCACCAGCCTTGAAATCTCAAAGCTCAAGCCCCGGTGAGGGCTATGAAAATCAGTATGCCATTCTTGCATCGTTACCTGCCAAAGGTTTGTGTAATAGTTCTTTGGGACTCATGTCAAAAAGCCCCCGCTTCAGTTCCATTTTACTGTCCTGACTGCTGCAAAACGCTTTTTTCAAATGATGAAACAGCACCCATGGTTCGATTGTTTCCCCACAGGTAAAGATGTCCACGGCGGCATATCCATATTCCGGCCAGGTGTGAATTGCCACATGCGATTCGGCGATTACCACCACTCCGCTAATTCCATAAGGGGAAAAGCTGTGAAAGGTATGGGTAACCACGGTAGCCTTGGCCGCAATGCAGGCTTCGATCATGGCCTGCTCAATGTATTTTTCCTGCTTCAGGAGTTCGTGATCGCAATCGTAGAACTCCACCAGGATTTGTTTTCCTAATGCATTCATCTAAAACCTCTTATCTTTGCTTATTGATTCATCCTCATTACAAGGGATATTATTGCTTTCCTCCCCGGGAGCCAATCTCTGAACGGGAAAAACGCTGCTTTAGGGACTCCGGAATCTGCTTCCGGTGGATTTGGACAAACAGCTCTTTTAGATAAGCGGTGTCAATGTGGCGCTGAATGCGAATAACTCAGCCAGAATCACCTCATCGTCTGTATAGATAGGAGATTGCTTGGCCAGGCGACCACATAGCTTAGTACGACGCGTCAGAATTTGCTGAAAATTCATGTTTCTCATGGCTACTCCTATCCATATTAGTGTTTGCGACAAAATGCTGAACGATGTTATTGTGTCAATAGGATTCTTAAATCTAATTGCAACCTACTACCCACCAAGAACCCTCCCAGGACATTCCCTCGTCGCGACTTGGGAAGGATAAGTGATAAATAGCGGTTGCGGTAATCAAGCGTATGTTCAATCCGAAAAATACGATGGGAGGTTATGAGGCCATAATAACTTCTTGCCGATGAAGAACTTGTGGAGCCTCATAGTCTTTAAAAGCAAGCAGATGATTAGCATGACTTTGAAACCCAAGCATCCATAAAAGACCGTTGAACATAGTAACAAATCGTATTCTCGTCACAAGCACTTCAAGATGTTCAATGAAACCCCGCCAGGGGTGCAGGATGTTGACAAAGTAAAAGGAACATGTGTTTTCGATGAAAATACCCGCCGTCATCCC
>CAZSST010000098.1:695-9548 GCA_964609575.1 uncultured Candidatus Cloacimonas sp. | reverse complement strand
AAGATCAAAACCAACCGTTCGGCAGCCAAGCGTTTCAAGGTTACCGGCAGTGGCAAGATTGTCCGCCACCATGCCAAGAGCGCGCATATTAAAACCAAGAAATCGCCGAAACTGAAACGCAACCTGCGTACCAGCGCCATCGTCCGTCAGTGCGACGAATCCAGAGTTTACCGGATGCTGGGAATGTAAGGACAGGAGGAAAGAAAAATGCCAAGAGTAACTAATAACGTAGCTGCCCATCGCCGCAGAAAACAATACATGCTGAACGCCCGGGGCTATTTTGGCAACCGGAGCAAGACATATCGCGTAGCCCGTCAAACCGTTGAACGCGCCATGGCCTTTGCCTTTGCGCACCGTAAACTGAAGAAGCGCCAATACAGAAGTCTGTGGATCACCCGCATCAATGCCGCCTGCCGCATTAATGACATGAGCTACAGCAAGTTCATAAGTGGTTTACACAAGGCCAATATCGAAATAAACCGTAAAACCCTTGCCCATCTTGCCTGGCACGATGCTCCGGCCTTTGCCAAGCTGGTAGAGATAGCCAAAGGCTAAGAACTACTATTAATTAGAGAAAGTCCAAAGTCGTAAGTTGTGACCAGGACTGTTGACATCGTCTTGCGACTATCAAACAAAAATATCGAGGAATGAATTGCACGAGCAGCTTAAAGAACTAGTATCCACAGCGGAAAAGGACATAATGGCTTGTGCCAGTTCCAATGATCTGCTGAATGCCAAGGCTCAGTATCTGGGCAAAAAAAGCCTGCTGAATAGCCTTTTCGCCAAGATGCGGGAACTTCCCCCCGAGGAAAGACCCGCTTTTGGCAATTTAATAAATGATAGCAGGAACAAGATAGAAAAAATGCTGGAGATCAGAACCAGCGAGGTGAAAGCCGCAGCTTGGGAAAATCTGAACAAGGGTAGCGCCATAGACCTTAGTATGCCGGGGCTCCATAGCTCTCGAGGGGGATTTCATCCCTTAACTGTGGTGCGGCGTGAGATAGACGAAGTATTTATCAGCATGGGTTTTGAGATTGCCGAAGGTCCCGATATTGATGACGACTTTCACAATTTCGACGCGTTGAATACTCCTGCCGATCATCCTTCTCGCAATCTGGCGGATACTTTCTATCTGGAAGGCGGCGGACTGCTGCGAACGCAAACTTCCACCGTGCAAGTGCGCACTATGGAGAACTACAAGCCTCCCATCCGTATTATCTCGCCCGGACGTTGCTATCGCAATGACAAACCCGATCCCTCTCATTCGCCGGTGTTCCATCAAGTGGAAGCGTTGGTGGTAGATAAAGGGATCAGTTTGGCAGACATGAAGGATACTTTGCAGCAATTTGCCTCGATAATGTTTGGCACCAAAGTTTCCAGCCGTATCAGACCTCACTTTTTCCCATTTACCGAACCCAGCGCGGAAATGGACATCAGCTGCGTAGCCTGCGGTGGAAGTGGTTGCCGGGTATGCAAATATTCAGGATGGCTGGAAATGGGGGGAGCTGGAATGGTTGATCCCAATGTATTTGACATTCTGGGTATCGATTCAGAGACATACACCGGCTTTGCCTTTGGCCTGGGTATCGAAAGAATCGCCATGCTGAAATTCAAAATTAACGACATGCGTATCCTCTTTGAAAACGACATCAGGATGCTGCGTCAGTTCCAGGGAGCGGTAAGATGATTATCGCCCTATCCTGGCTGTCGAAGTACGTGGATTTACCCAAAGACATCAAGGTATTGGATGAATTGTTGACCTTTGCGGGCATCGAAGTGGAAGCTGTAAACGAGCTTCCAGCCCTGCCGAAAACAGTGATTAGCGCAAAAGTAATAGAAGCCATGCCCGTGCCCAAATCTGACCATTTACACCAATGCCTGGTGGATGTAGGTGATTACCCGTATCCCGAAAAGAATGAGCAGGGCTACCTACAAGTTATTTGCGGAGCGCCCAATTGCCATAGCGGGATGATGGCCATCATTGCCCTGCCAGGTACTTCGCTTAAAGATATCACCATCGCCAAGGCCAAAATCCGGGGAATCGAATCCCACGGCATGCTATGCTCCGAAAAAGAACTGGGAATATCGGATAATCATGCAGGGATAATCGAATTGCCAGTGGATACACCAATTGGAAAGGAGGCCAATGAACTTTTTGAGCTTCCGGATGCGATCTTTGAACTGGAGATCACGCCCAATCGTAGTGATCTGCTTGGCTATATAGGTATTGCCAGAGACCTTTCAGCAAAACTTAATATTCCGCTTAGAGTTCCTGAAACCACACCGCCGGAAAACACCTTTTCCGTTTCCGAACTGCCTTTTGAGCTGGTGAACAATGCCCCGGAGCTGTGCCCGCGCTATACGGCAAGGCTTTTTCGCAATGCTGCCATCAGCGAGTCCCCATTATGGATGAAGAATGCGCTGATCAAGAGTGGCTTGCGCCCTATCAATAATCTGGTAGATATTACCAATTATGTGATGCTAGAGCAGGGTCATCCTCTACATGCCTTTGATTATCACATGCTTGCCCCAATTCATGGAAAGAGCACACCCGCGGTGGTAGTGCGTCCGGCAAGCAAAGATGAGATCTTCACCGCTTTGGATGGCAAATCCTACAAGCTGGATGGAGATGAATTACTCATCGCGGATGGAGAGAAGGCTTCCGCTTTGGCCGGAGTGATGGGGGGAGAATATTCCGCCATTAAGCCCAATACCAAAGATATTGTTTTGGAAAGCGCTACTTTTCATCCCGGGTCTATTCGCAGAACTTCCTATAAGCATAAGCTGAGTACCGATTCTTCCTATCGATTCGAACGTCATCTCAGTGCTGAAGCCGCAGAAATGGTATCAAACAGAGCTGCACAACTGATATGTGAACTGTGTGGAGCCCACGCTTCTGAGACCTTATACGACATCTGGCCGCATAAGAAGCCGCAAATCATTCTGGGAATACGTCCCAGCCGGTATAAGCAGTTAATCGGCTATCAACTTGATGACGATAAGATAAAAGACTACCTAAAAAAACTGGGCTTGAAGTTTCTGCAATATGGAACTTGGATTCCAGGCAAGATAGAGGATTTCAGCAAGGTTTTTTGCTTTCACAAGATGCAGATGGAACAGGGAGTAACGGAGTTTTCCGAGAATCCGGATTGCATTCATACGCTGTACTTTGAGATTCCTGCCTATCGTGTGGATATCGAACGCGAGGTGGACATTATCGAAGAGCTGGCCAGGCTGGATGGCTATGACAAGGTTCCCATGAAGCGTCCACCACAGCAGGTGATGGATTGGCATGCCTACCGGATTAAGCGCTTCGCCGCCGATTACATTGTTTCACGCGGCTGCTTTGAGACTCTGAACTACAGTTTCAGCGAACCTGCCTTGATGCAAAAATTGGGTTTCAAGGAGGGTGATCCTGAGCTGAATTTAATCCGTTTGAGAAATCCTCAAAGCAGCAATCAAAGCGTGATGCGTAATTCCCTGGTGCCGCATTTACTGCATAATATGGCCTATAACCTGAATCACGGGGAAAGGAACGTTCGGTTGTTTGAGCTTGGCAAAGTGTATTTGCGTGAAGATAAAAATATCAGCGAACCCTACCGCCTGGGAGCCATGCTTACGGGAACCAGATATGACGAGCATTGGCAAACCAAAGCACAGAGCCATGATCTATACACGATCAAGGGGATCGTGAGCGAATTGCTGGATTTATTAGGTTTAGAAGATATAAAGTTGCAGCCCGCTTGTCTCCCCTATCTGCTGAGCTCCGAAAGCGGCCACATAACGTATGATAACAAAACTCTGGGATACTTTGGCAAGATTCAGGCAGGCGTGGCGGAAAACTATGGAATTGACGTGATTGACCTGAAGCAGGATGTGTGGCTGATAGATTTGGATATCGAGGCCATTATCACGGCAACCAGAAATAATACCGTTATTTTTAAACCCATTCCCCGCCATCCCGCTGTTAACAGAGATATCTCATTTTTGATAAACGACACCGTGCCTTTCAGCGAAATTGCCGAGGCAATTATCGCGGTGGAACCAGAGGTTATAACCGAGGCAAAGCTCTTTGACGAGTACCGGGGAAAACAGATTCCGGAAGGGATGCGAAGCCTTTCCATCCATATCCGCTTCCAAGATCAAGAAAAAACATTGACAGATGAACGCATAGATTTACTTTTTGAATCAATACAAAACAAACTGCATAATGCTTGGCAGATAAAAATGAGGTGAGACTTATGGAAAGTCATGTGGTAAACCTGCAAGACAAGATCCAGAAACTGATTGACCAATATACCGAGGATAAGAAAAAACTGGAACAACAGGAAGCCAGAATCAGGCAACTGACGGACGAAAACAAGCAATTGATGGACCAGATCCAGTCTGGAAGCAAGTCCGTTACCGATCTTGAAATTAAACTAAAAGCTCTGCAAACTGAATATAATTCCATGGAAAACCGTTACAATGAATTGCAGAAGATGATCTCTGGTTTCGAATCCATTGCCGAAGGCGCTATTAAAAAGATCGACAGTATCTTCCCCTTGATCGAATCTGGGGATTAACATGCAATCCGTTGAAGTAGAGATCTTTGGGCGCAGATTTCGCCTAAAAAGCGATAATCCCGAGCGTACCACCCGAGTGGCTGATGAAATAAACCGTCAGATAGAAGAACTGAACAGCACCTTCGATAATCTGGATTTCACCAAGCTCTTGCTTTTGATCTGCCTTCAACAACAAGAACAGGTTGTTTTGCTCGAAGAGAAAAACAATACCTTAAGCACCGACATTGAAAGATTAAACGGGATGATTTCGATGATCATCACCGACACCCAATAGCCTGCGGAATTCGTGATATGAATTGCATAAAAGCTACTTTATATGCGGGAGTTGAGCCATGAGTGGCATGCGTGCCGGCCAGTTTCGGATACATAAAGCTCACAAGGTAGATTCCCACTTCATGCTTGGCTTTGTAATGACAAGCTTACACGGTTCACGCGGGCATTTTATTCGCTTCGGAGCTCCCGGAGCTGCATAGATTTATGAAAGGATATACTTATGTTAACAATAAATCCATACCTCGGGATTGGATTGGGAATCATTATCGGCTTCGTGATCGCCATCGTGATCTATCTGAGTCGCCGCAACAGCTCTTTCAAGCTGATTTCCCAAGCTACTTCCATCGCCGAGGATCTGAAGAGAGAAGCCAAATCTGAAGCCGAAAACGCCAAGAAAGCTGCCATTCTGGAAGCTCGCGAAGAGTGGTTCAAACAAAAACGCATCCTTGATGAAGAAGTAAAAGAACGCCAAAAAGAGCTGCGGGCCCAAGAGAAGAAATATAACGAACGCCTTAGTTCGCTGGATAAACGCCTCGATTCCCTGGATAAAAAAGAAAGCAACCTCACCGAACAGGAACGCAAGCTTAAGCAAAAAGAAGATGAACTGAGCGTCAAAAAGAATGAATACGATGAAATAATCTCGGTGCAGAAAAACAAGCTTGCTGAAATCGCCGGACTTTCGCGCGAAGAAGCCTTGAGCCGTCTGCGCGAAGAGCTGATCAGCCAAGCCAGACAAGTGGCCGCCAATGATGCCCGGCTCACTATCGAACAGCTTAAGTTGGATGCCAGCAAGAAAGCTGCAGAAATTCTTTCTACAGCCATTCAAAGAATGGCCGTGGACTATGTATCGGAAACCACTGTCTCGGTAGTTTCACTGCCCTCAGACGAAATGAAGGGACGCATCATCGGCCGCGAAGGGCGCAATATCCGTACTTTTGAAAAGGCTTCCGGAGTAGATTTGATAATAGACGACACTCCCGAAGCTGTGGTTCTCTCATGCTTTGATCCCGTGCGCAGGGAAATCGCTCGCTTGTCCCTGGAAAAGCTTATTTCTGATGGTCGCATCCATCCCGGTCGCATAGAAGAAGTAGTATCCAAAACCACTAAGGAAATGGAAGAGACCCTGGTTAAGATTGGCGAAAAGGCTGTGCTGGAAACCAATATCCACAATATCTCTCCTAATCTTATAAAGGTATTGGGAAGGCTTCATTATCGCACCAGCTATGGCCAGAATGTGCTTCAACACTCTATCGAAGCAGCCTGGATTTGTGGTATATTGGCAGCGGAGCTGGGTTTGGATCAGGAAATTGCCCGCCGAGCTGGGTTACTGCATGATATCGGCAAGGCTATCGATCATGAGTTTGACGGCACTCATGCCATTATTGGCGCTAATCTGGCCCGTAAAAATGGTGAAGGCAAGATCATAGTTAACGCCATCGAAGCTCACCACGAGGAAGTGGAAGCAACTTCAGTGTACGCAGCTCTGGCCCAGGCTTCCGATGCTATTTCCGGTGCCCGTCCCGGTGCCAGACGAGAAATGTTGGAAACCTATATGCAGCGCTTGGCTAAGCTTGAAGAAATCGCTAATGCCGTGGATGGAGTTAATAAATCCTATGCCATTCAAGCCGGACGGGAACTACGCATTATCGTGGAGCCTTCCGTGGTGGATGAAGGAAATACCGCTTTAATGGCCACCGAAATCGCTGCCAACATCGAAAAGCAAGTGCAATATCCAGGGCAGATCAAAGTTACGGTAATCCGCGAAACCCGCCAAGTAGCCATGGCGAAATAGATGAAAATTCTGTTCTTCGGTGATATTTATGGCAAAGCTGGAAGGCAGACCATCTTTAGTGCTTTGCCTGAACTGAAGGAGCTTTATCATCCCGATTTTATCGTGGCCAATGGCGAAAATCTGGCAGATGGTAAGGGGTTAACGGAAAAGACCGCGCACCCTTTATTTGGTGCAGGTATTCATGCTCTCACGGGAGGAAACCATCTTTGGGACAGGGCCGAATCGCTGGATTACCTGAAAACCGAAATGCGGATCGTTAAGCCCCTGAACTATCCTGCCACCACTCCAGGTAACAGCTATTACCTTCTGGATAATGGAGATATGAAGCTTGGAATTATCAGCCTTTGCGGACAGATATATATGCCTCCCTGCGATAATCCCTTTAATGCCTTGCAGGATTTTTTGGCTCATAACGATCCCCATATCCCCCTTTTACTCGATTTTCACGCCGAATCCACCAGCGAGAAAAGAGCTTTGGCATGGTTTGCCGATGGTAAAATAAGCGCTGTGCTGGGAACGCATACGCATATCCAAACCGCCGATGAAGATATATTACCCCAAGGCACTGCCTATATCACCGATGTAGGCATGACCGGCTCGCATGACAGCGTTATCGGCGTGCAAAAAGAAATCATTATCAACAAGATGCTTAGTTGCATTCCCAGCCCCTACAAATCATCCGACCTGGGCTTGCAAGTGAATGCCGTGCTTTGCGAAATCTCAAACGAAACGCATAAAGCCATGTCCATCACCCGCATCCGAAAAAATGTTATTATAACTGAATAGAGAAACTATGGAAAAGGAACTGCTTGGTAAACCCATTGCCGCTTTGATCAACAAGCGCCTCAAAGCTCTGATTGCAGAATACTCGTTGAGCCCCAAAATGGCTTTGATTCAGGTGGGCGATGATCCCGCCTCGGCTTATTACGTTCAAAGTATCATCGCCTCGGGCAAGAAACTCGGGTGCGAAACCATTCTCACTACCCTTCCTCACGATGCCTCGCAGAATCACCTGGAAATGCTTATCCAAAAGGCCAACACCGATCCAGGAATTCATGGAATTATGCTGCAAAAGCCTCTCCCCCGCAACTTCAATGAGCAAAAGATAAACACCCTCATCTCACCTGACAAAGATTTAGATGCCATTCATCCTTTAAATCTCGGACGCATCATGGCTGAAGCAGATGGCTTTTTACCCTGTACGCCTGCCGCGGTGCTATTTTTGATGATGTATTATGGCATTGATCCTTCCCAAGCCAAAACGGTTATTCTGGGACGCAGCAATGTAGTTGGAAAACCCTTGGCAAATATACTACTGTGGAAAAAGGCCTATGCCAATGCCACGGTAACAGTATGTCACAGTCGCACTCCGGAGCTGGCAAAAATCACCGCCGGTGCGGATATCCTCATCGCTGCTATCGGCAAAGCCAATTATATTGCGGCCAACATGATAAAAAAAAATGCGATATTGATAGATGTAGGGATAAACGAGATTTATGGCTCTGAAGGCACGAGCAGCTTTGTTGGAGATATAGACTATAATTCATGCATGGACAAGGCATTAGCCATCACACCCGTTCCTGGAGGAATAGGTAGAATCACCACCTCCATCCTCTATTTGAATCTGATTAAAGCCAGCCTTATGAGCCTTGGAACAAACAAATTTATTGACGAATACATCGACCTAATTTTTAGTGGAAAACAGAATGAATAATTACCCGATGTTTGGGAGGAATGATGCCAAGTAAGAGTACTAAGCTCTTGTCCATCATCACGATGTTGATTCTAACCGTGGTGCTAATCAGCGGTTGCGGGAAGTCGGGAAGCCGGCTGCCTAATAATCCGCCCACCATTGAAATCACATCTTTTGAAGGCTGGGACAGCACCTATGTAGCAGCCGCATATGATACCACCATTACTTATACTTTCCAGCAACGTATTTACTGGAATGCCAAAGATGTAGATGGAATAATTGCCGGATACGCATTTCGAGTTTTGGATAACGCAGGGAATCCTGTGCCAACCCCTGGTTATGACGTAATCGACGATGAAGGCGTTCTCACCCCTGCCGGCCTTTTGGCTTATGGCAAGGGCTGGGTGATTCATTATCTGGAAGGAGCAGATCAAACTATTCCGCTTACTCAAGCAGAAGCTGGAAGAACTATCTGGACCTCGCAGAAATACGCCGTTATCAATTTCCCCTCTGCCGATATTAATGGCAAT
>CAZSST010000098.1:0-685 GCA_964609575.1 uncultured Candidatus Cloacimonas sp. | reverse complement strand
AAGTACAGCCGCTTTGAAGTGGTAGCCATCGATGACCGTGGCGCTATTACCGCTGAGGCTGCCTGGCGTAATTTTAAAACCACCTCCGCCCGCCCCAAATGTACTATAAGTACCACCAAGGGCAATCCCAACGGCAAGAGCGTGGGTTCCGGAATGAAGCTGAATTTCAGTATGACCGATTCTGATCCCTTCATTTCCCCGCTGCCCTACAAATATGAATTCCAGATGATGAAGACCTCTGCCGACGGTTCTGCCATTATTCCCGGCAGCGAATCTCCCTGGTATAATACTGAGAATCAAAATAAGGTTTCTGAATATCTGCTTACTCGCTACACTGATCCGCCTCTCACCTACGATATAAACGAAGTTGGCACTGTGGTACAGCAAACCCGTATTGTAGCCAGAGTTACTGATATGGCAGGTGTTGTTTCCCTTCCTGACACTAATTCCGTTATGACTTTCATGGTTAAGCCCGGTTATCGCCCCAAAACCATCATCTATCCTACCAAAACATACGCTATGGGCGATTATCACTATGAAGACTGGAATGACGATACCACCGAAGAAGTTTTGCCAAACACCATGGCCAGTGGCTCACAGCGTTATGCCACGCCGTTCTTCAAAGATACTCACGGCAATCTCACCGCTGTTTATTCTGCCAACCTGAAAGTGTGGATCCGCTGGG
>CAZSST010000097.1:0-9675 GCA_964609575.1 uncultured Candidatus Cloacimonas sp. | reverse complement strand
CATAATCTCTTCCAGTTCCTGATCCAGGCTGAAATCGCTGTTATCCAGTCCTTCGTTCATCTTTTCGATGGCTTTGGCCATGTTGTCGAAGCCCTGGTGATTCAGAATTTTGAAATAGGCCAGTTCCTCGGGAGTGAAGAGCTTTTCGATGCGGGGATCATAGCGATTGCTGGGATCGTTCAAAATCCGCAGATGCAGAGCCTCGATCCTTTCCCGCACCGCAGGAGAGGATTCGGTTTGGCTGATAAGCTCATAAGCCGCCAAAGCGTCAAAAAACTGGTTCTGCTCCTCAAAGAGCTTGGCCAGAGTGATGGTGGGCTGCCAACTGCGTCCGCTAAATTTCATTTTTACTCCCGATCTCTTAAAACTGCAAGCCAAGGTAAAACAGAGGCGTTTTGTGTCAATACTTTATTCAGGTTTCAGTTTCAGGCGGTGGAGATTGCGCTGCAGGAGCTTTTCTCCTATTCCTTTCACCTCGGTAAGCTCATCCACGCTGCCAAAATCGCCATGTTCGTTGCGCCAATCCAAAATCGCCTGGGCCTTTTTGGCGCCGATGCCTTCCAGGGTGCAGAGCTCTTCCAGAGTGGCGCTATTCAGGTCGATAACATTGGTCAGTTCGGATTTATGCACTTTTGCTTCGCTGCCCTTGGTTTTATGCTTAGCTTTGGTTTCTGGCTTTTTTGCTGCCTCCACATTGGTGCTGTCCCCAAAGATCAGCAAATCCGGCAGCAGCTTGGCATAAGTTTTGGCACCGATACCCTTCACTTCCAGAAGCTGATTTACCGAGCTAAAGGGCTGCCTGGAGCGGTGGCTAATGATATCTGCTGCACGTTTGGGGCCGATTCCCGGCAAAGTGCCGAGTTCCTCCGCGGTAGCGCTGCGGATATCCAGTTGCAAAGGTGTATCCCTGGCGGTGAGAACCATCAGGCTATCTGCAGAGATTGGTTCTGAACTCAGCGGCACCAGATTCACCGCCTGTAAAGCGCATCCCAGCAGGATCATAGCCGCGATGTAGAGCAGCATTTTCTGCTCATTGTGGGTAAGAAAGTTGCTAAGCGGATTTAGCGGCTTCATCTATTCCCGGATGAGCGTATCCACCCAAAAGCTGAGATTTTCTTCCAAAGTGGGGCTAAAGCCGGATTGGGCATAGGCTATCCTGCCCTCTTTATCGATCACGCAGATGTAGGGAATGCCCGTGAAACCATAATCTTTGCTGAGGCTGTCCGGCCCGAAAAGCAGGGTCATGGCATAGCCTTCGTCCTTAAAAAGCTGTTTGGCCTTATCGGCATTGCCCTTGTCCCAAAGGTTGATGGAGAATACTTTGGTGCCCTTGGGCATTTCGTGCTTAATCCAGTTGTTTAAGGCCGGCATTGCCTTTTGGCAGGGTCCGCACCAGGTAGCCCAAAAATCCAGCACGATCACGTCACCCTTATAGTCCTGCAGTTTAAAGGTGTTTCCCTCGGCATCGGGAAGTTCCCAGACCGATGCAGGAGTTCCGATCCTATTCTTCAGGGCTTCCTCGCGACGCTTGGGCTCGGCATTGTCCCAGCTCTCTTTGGCCTTGGCCAGCAGTTCCTGCCAGGCTGGATCATCGGCCAATACTTCATAGCGTTTATCTTCGGAAAGCGCAGGATAATCGATAGTTCCGGATGCCAGGCGATTGCTGAGGGACTCTATCAATTGCGGATAATCTTTGGTTTCCAGGAACATCAGTTCCTGCATATAGGCAAAATTCGGGTCTTGCAGATAGTCGGGATGCTCGCTAAAGAACGTCTGCAAAGCAGGCCAATCCTTCCATTGCACATACATTTCCGCCCGGCCGAAATCATGATAACCGGTGCTGTCCGCAGCGCTGATCTGACCCTGGGAGATCATAAAGCTGGTGAATTTGCCCATCATGGTTTCAAAGAGCTGCTGCTTGCGGGTTTTTACCAGCAAATCATTTATCGCCATCCAGTTAGAGCCGATAACGCTGTTGTCCGCTATTTTCAGCAGCGCCGCTTCCGCATTGGCATCTTCACCGGAGAGCAGATAGCGATGGAATTGGAAGATATTCAGGTAAGCATCATCGGGAAAGCGCTTCAAGCCCTCATCCACCAGTTCCAGCTTGTATTTCTCGCCTTCCAGAGGGTTTGGCACTTCCTTTTTGGCCTCCAGCAGCCACTGCAGGTAGTTCACGATGAAGAGGCGATAACCCCAGTAAAACTCCGGATGATTCTTGCAGAGCAGGATTGCTCCATCCATCTGCAGTTCCGGATCGTCCTCGTAGCGCAGCTTCAGATAGCTGTAATGGGGATTTTTGGGATTCTTTTGCTGCATCTTGCTAAAGTATAACATACAGGCTTCGGGATCATCCTGCATCCAGTAGTTTTGCAATTCGCGCAGGTCTTCCACGGTTGCTAGCCTGGCTGCGTAGGTTTCGATTGCCTTCAAACGATCCGCAGTTACTTCTCCTGCTCTTGAGTATGCCTTCCTGAAGTCATCTATCTCTGCCGCACGGAGCATCATTACTCCGCAAAGCACCGCTATGGTTATCAAGATCAGTTTCGGGTATCGCATCCTTACCTCCCTGTCCAAATTGTGCACGAAAAACGTTTACAGATATGCCGGGATTGTGTCAATCAGATTTTTATACTACTTCACCAGACTCACCTTGCGCACATGGTGCATTTCACCTGCATCCAGACGAATGAAGTATATTCCCGATGCGGAGATTAGCCCATCATCATCCTTTCCGTCCCACACCACACTGTGCTTTCCGGAGAGCAGCTCTTCATCCAATAGTGTGCGGATCTTTCTGCCCCGCAGATCGTAGATACAAAGCCTTGCCTTGCACGCTTGGGGTACACTGAAATCGATCGTGGTAGTGGGATTGAAGGGATTGGGACGGCAGCAATCCAAGTGGGGTGCATATGGCGCAATCTGGTGATCATCAGTTGCCGGTGATCCTTCAAGTCTCACCCCTTGTAGCTGTATCATGGTGTCATAATTATAATCCCCTTTAGCCCATGTTATCCAAGCCTTGTCATTTATAGCCGCAATTACGGGATACAAACCACCGGAGCTATATACAAAGTGATCATCAGGAATTACAGCGCCATCAGAAGGATTTATGAAAAGATGATTCAATCTCTGGGCTCCGTCGTAGTAAGATCCCACAAGTAACATGATATTCCCATCGGACAGGACCTGGGCAGAATATATATCGGAAAGGGCACCTGTAAGATATGCCGGGATATAGAAGTCATCCTCCATTAAAAGCTGTCCGCTAGAACTGTACTTTTTCAAAAGGAAGCGATCTTCCAACCAAGCTAAGTTTAGTTCGCCGTTCCGTGTGAAGCAATAGTAGTTCCACGCAACATCCACGAGGGTAGGGCCTGAGATACAGCTACCTAACGAATCGAGAAAAGCATGTTTATAGAAACCGATCGGCTCACCGTAAGGATCCAGGGCAGAATAGGACATTGAAACATGCAGATTCTCTCCCACAGCACGATACCTAATATTGGACAAGTTGGCATCACCATCGATACACAGCACTTCAGCTCCAGCTTCGGCAAAACCCGGAATCGTACTGCCACTGGAATCAATCCGCTTTACAAACCAGTGTGAATCAACAGCCCAAATAACCCAGGGCCAATTCACAAAGTATGAGCTTAAATTAGAGGGGTATAAAGGGTTTTCAGGGACAAGCTGCAAGCCATTTCCCCATTGAAATTGGTTACCTACGATCTTCTGAGCCCACCCGGTATTACCTTCAGTCCACAAAATGTACCATTCGCCCAGATGACAGGCCACATTAGTGCAGGAGCCATCACGGACAATCGTTCCTCCATTGGGAAAGAGGAGATTATAATTAGCATCCACGATCTGGATATGAGTGGAGTTTACCCCATTAAGGGTTTGCTCCCACTTGATCAAGGTATTATCCCCGCTGCTGAGGATCGACATGCCAGCGGGAACACTGCTTTCGGGATTATTTAGCAGAAGTCCCGGAGGAGTATACTGGGGTTGCCCTGCATGATTGTAGATCTGTAAGCATAAACTCCACCACTCAGTGTTTTGATATGCCTTCCGGTAGACCACCGCCACGCCAGTTTCCCGAGCAGAGACATTATAATATTCCAGTTTCCCGCTGCTTCCACATTGCACGGCATATCCGATCTCAGAGTAGCATGGGCTAAGGTCACTATTCAATATCTGAGAGCGGATACCGCATTCACCCTCAAGAAATGCCTGCCACTCGATATAAATTCTATTCCCGAAGGAGTTTGCCGTTACATTTTCCATTCTCCATGCGTCATTTGAAAATGGATGGAAGCTGATAGCCCCGGAAGAAGTGATCTTGATCGCCTTCAACGTATAATTAGTATAACTTTCGGAGGAACTAACAATCACTACACAGCCACCCTGATCGTCCGGCACGATATCCGAGGCATAGGCGATATTGTTATTGCCGTTTTTAAGCGAGATTCCCCCGGGGAATTGAACCTCACCATTGATATTGATCTTTTGCAGATATTCATTGTTGTAGGTATCCGCCATCACCAGGATGGCATTATCTGAAGATAGCTTCGCTGTTAAAGAAAACTTGTTGATTTCAGATTGCGTGAAGGCGGTTACGGCATCAGGCCAGAGGGCAGTTCCGGATGTATTGTACCTGCGCATATCCACGGAAGTAAAATGCCCCGTACAAATTGCAAAGCTGCCATCCTGGAAAGCACATAATTCAATTCTTATAAAAGTGGTAGATAAATCAATGCTTACGGGTTGAGTCCATAGAGTCTGCCCTGCAGCACCTACTCTGGTCATTTTTATCGCATATTCCGCACTCCATGCCAATATCACACTATTATCAGGCTGCAGCAGCAAATCTGTAGAGCCACAATTCTGGTAATCCGAGAGAAATGGTAGTGAAGATGGCATGGTTTGATTCCCGTTAGCACTTATGTGTTGCATCCCAATCTCGAAATCATGAGTCTCTGAGCTTACCCAGGAAATGTACACCCCTCCTTGCAGGTCAGGGGTGATTTCAGTAGTATACATCGGTAAATAATTAGCGGTTACCGCTGCCCCTTGCGCGCTCCAGAGGAAAGTGCCTGCGCGGGAGATCTTGAAAGCCCTTAGCCCATCATTATTAGCTAATAACACCACAAAGCAGGAATCGGAGGTCTCTACGATATCATAGATCCTAAAGAGTTTATTCAGCCCCAGGGGTTCAGCCCACAAAGGCTGGTATAGTTGATCGTATAATCGTACCCGGTACTCCATATTCCCGGAGCTCAAATCCTCCCAGGCTAGCAGATGCAAGCCATCATGGGTAAGCAGGCCATCTCCATAATAATCTATATTGTCAAATGAGATGACTGTTAGTGGCTCTGGCCACACCAGCTCCGCGGATAGCAACCCGGTAATGAATAGCATTAAAGCCAATATCGCTGTCTTTTTCATATTCACCTCATGATCAGGTACAAACAAATGCTGCAATATCTTAAAGCAAGTTTTATTCCATAGAAAGATTGCAATCGTATCCGAAGTTAATTAAGGGGTAGTGGCGGTCTCCGAACCGCCATGTTAGTGAAAAGGGAACAGGGAAAAGGGAAAAGTGGGTGTGAAAAGGTGTTAAGTGTCTGGCTTCAGCCAAGTTTGTGAGTTAAGCAATTCATGGTGGCTAAACCATTTATTGGAACAGGAATTGCATAATAATTATTATTACTGCCTGTAGATTGTAAGGAGTTCAAGATGAAAAAGCCTGCATTCCTTGTTCTGTTGCTTTTTTTTGCCGGTTTTGTCTATGCGGATCAAGTCTGGCCGCAGCCCATCGAAGTATGTGCTTTGGACAATGTGGAATACTTCGGCGTAGATGCTTTTTCTGCGGATGGATTGCATTTGGTGTCGTGGAGGGATAATCGCCTAGGGGAACTGAGCTATTGGCTGGGGCTCTACAATCAGCAATATCAACCCTTATGGCCTCAAGCGATGCAGTTGGATGCTCCGCTTGGCATTATGGAGATCATCGCCACTTCCGATTCCTGTTTTGTGGTTATCTGTCCCAATGAAGGCCTCCGGATGCACAAAATAAACCGTAATGGAGACATGCTGTGGGGAATGCAGGGGATCACCATTCCGGAGGAATACTATGATGATGCTTTCGTGAACGTGTGTCCCGATCTGATGGGTGGCTTTTATATCCTTTGGGGCATCTCATCAATGCCGAATAATTTCCGTAGCCGCATGCAGCATGTGAGTGCAAATGGTAGTTTATCTATGCCGCTGCCAGGATTGCTGCTGGAAAATGAGAATAGTTGCTATAGTTCGGCGATGCTGATCCAACCGGATAATAGTGTTATTTTAGGTTGGTCTGCCTCTCAGGAAGTGAAAATAAACCGCCTCAATCCCTCCGGGGATTTTATGTGGCCGCAATACGTTAGCATCGGTTCTCCGGAAAGTATGCCGGACGTAACGATGTGTGCCTTTAATGATGGAAGCTTCGCCATCTGCACCCGAAATGGAGGGGTATCTCAGGTTCGGCGCTTTAATTCTGAAGGTGCCTCAATGTGGCCCGAGCCGGTAGATGCTATTTTAACAAATTCTTCCTATGCCGTAACCACCTGGATGAACCTGGGTTATGATAACCGGGTGTTGCTTCTGGTAAAGAACGAGGGTTCTCTTTATTATCAGTGTATTGCTGCAGATGGGTATTGCCAGTATAGTAATTGTTTTAATATTAATTCCAGCTCTGGCAGTGTTACTGCAACCACCGGAATTTATCCCTGCGACATTTATGGAGCTGTGTCGATGGTAAATTCATATCAGCCCGATGGTCCCGGAAATCTGAAGGCCATCCGCATCCTCGGAAACGAGGTAAGTATCTTTCCCATCACAGAAACCGAACACAGAAAGAAGAACTTGACTGCGTATTCCCTGGGAAACGAAATGCATGTGCTGTGGCAGGAATCGCAGCAGATTTCCCAAGGCTTCAAAGCCCAAATCCTGGATGCATCCTTTGCTCCTGCTCTTCCCGATAATGGGCTGGTATTGGAAACAGGACCCGCAGGCCGCACAGATGACATTGATGTTGCCGCACGTGATAATGGGGCGGTGGTAATCTGGAAATATACTTACAATGAGGGCAACAAATGCTGGATTTATGCCCAGGTATATGATTCGGAGGGGCTTGCTTTGTATGATGCTCCGGGCTTACGCCTTAGTAGTGAAGATGGCACTGCGGGTTCGTTTTATCCCCCTTGCGTAGGCAGCAATAGTACCCTGGTCGCCTGGGTTCAGCAAGGTGACAGCCAGTTATCCTTTCGCTTGCAGATTATCAGGCCGGATGGCAGCTTACAGTTTCCGGATGGAGGCCTGGAATTTCATAGCGGCAGCGAATACTCTACTTCGTTGAAGGCTGATTACTTTGGTGGTGATTGGTATCTGGTGTGGAGTGATGAAATGACGCTTTGGGGTCAGAAACTAAGTGGCAATCAGCTAATGTGGGGAAATGGCTTACAGCTTACCCAGGTGCATCCGAATCATAATACCAGCGTCTGGAGTTTTCGCTTGGATTGGCCATGGCTGATCTGGCAACCTTTAACCAAGCTGGTGAAGCGTTTGGAACCCGATGGCAGCACTTCCCCCGGTTTTCCGCTATACGGATTGGAAATGCCTCCTTCATATCAGGGAATGGAACTAATAAATCAGTACTTTACGCCTTTCGGAGAAAACCTTCACGCACTGCTATCCTATTACAATTCCGGTACGCAGGATAACATGGTTTATGTGCAAACCGTGATCAGTCCTGGAGGGCAGTTTCTGATCACTCCCCTGGAAGTGGAAGTGGAAGATAATGCCAATGTGTTCACCCAGGGTAACGAAATCTACATAGGCGATTATCTGGATCAATATCGTCTACGCAAGTATGATGCCAGTGGGCAGATGCTATTTTCCGGGAATATCCCTATCACCGGATTTGAAAATGACACATGGAATGTATGTGCGGCACGATTTGTTGCCAGTGGCTATATTCAAATTCTGGCCTATGGTGGTCGCCAGGGTGAGAAAGTACTGCACTACTATTATCTTGATCCCGAGTGGGAATTGGTTTCTCCCCCGGATAACCCGGTTTATAGCTACGCAGATGAATACTACCCCAGCCTTTCGCATTTGGGCGAGAGAAGCTGGATAGCCTGGGGAAGGGGCTATGACCGCTTCAAGGCTTTTTATGCCGGAGTGTATTTGCAAAGCCTGATGGCTGGAAGTTCTGGGGTTGCTGATCCTGAAACTGAGCTTTTCCCTGCTCCCAGGGTGGAAAACTGCCATCCCAATCCCTTTAATCCAACTACAACTATCGATTTCAGCGTTCCAAAGGCTGGAAATGTGAAACTGAGTATCTACGATTTGAAAGGCCGTAAGATCCGCACCATGCTGGACAAAGAACTGCTTTCTGGAAAGCACAACGTAGTTTGGGACGGAAAGGATGATGATGGGCTAATCTCCGCATCGGGAATATACTTTATTCGCATAGATGCTTGCGGAAAGCACCATGTGTGCAAGGTGAGCCTGGTGAAATGATGGGATGACGTGTAAAAGTGGAAAGGTGAATCTTAGGCGATATGTCTTCTTGATGCTGTCTATCTTGTCCATCGCGCAGTTATCATTTGTCATTTTTATCTGATGTATTTTTGGGATTGTGCTTGACAGATGAAAGCGGTGAATCAGGGAGTTACTACAGATCATCACTCTTTTTACTATAGAGGTTTTTATGCAAAATGAAAAGATCCAGCTCCAGCGGATTAAACGCCTGCTCGAAAGGCAAAATGAGAAGCTATATACGGATTTTACTGAACTGAGCGCAGAGTATGCTTCCGATGGCACAAACTTCAGGCCGATAACTGCCGGAGAAACATGGGGGAAGCCTTGGGATACAGGTTTCTTTAAAATTAAGGGCACTATTCCGCAAGAGCTTGGTGGAAAAAACTATGGCCTGTACTTTGACTGCGAAGGCGAAGCCTGCTATCTGGAAAATGGCACCCCCATTCAGGGTTTAACTCCCAAGCTGGATTGGTATCATCAAGCTGCCAAGTTTTATCTGCCTCTATACGCCAAATACGCTCCGGGAAAGGAATTTGAACTGATCATCGATGCTTCTGCCAATAACCTTTTTGGCACCGATAAAAACGAATACAAGCTTCGTAAATGTGTCCTTTGCACATTCGATGAAGAGGTATTTCAAAAGCTTATGGATATCGGTTTGCTGCTAAACCTGGCGGAAGCGTTGCCTATGGGAACGGTGCGTCGCCAAAGGATAATTTACGGTCTGGTAAAGGTATGCGATGTGTGGAACAGTGATCAGGAAAAAGCGCAAAGCATTTTAATAGAGCTGCTGTCCCATCCGGCTCATTCCAGTGCCTTAACCGCCTTTAGCGTGGGTCAGGCACATCTCGATCTGGCCTGGCTGTGGCCATTAAAGGAATCTAGGCGCAAGGGCGGACGCACCTTTGCCAATGCCTTAAGGCTGCTGGAGCAGTATCCTTTTTATATTTTTGGCGCTTCGCAAGCCCAGCTTTATCAGTGGATAAAGGAAGATTATCCCCGGCTGTATGAGGAGGTGAAAGAACGGATAAAGCAAGGCAGATGGGAGGTGCAGGGCTCTTCTTGGGTGGAATTTGATACCAATCT
>CAZSST010000096.1:0-9769 GCA_964609575.1 uncultured Candidatus Cloacimonas sp. | reverse complement strand
ACACAGTCTCCTGCGCTGGGATGATGGTTCCCCAAACTACTCTATTGGAATATGAGCCAACTGCTTTAAGCAGTAAACACCAATGGCGGTTTGGAAACCGCCATTACGTGTGTTTTTGGCGGTCTGGAAACCGCCATTACGGCTTATTCTTGGCGGTCTGGAAACCGCCATTACGGCTTATTCTTGGCGGTTTGGAAACCGCCATTACGTGTTTTGTGGCGATTGGAAACCGCCATTACTTCAGTAGTAGCATTTTACTGGCAGAAACAACTCCTCCATGATTTAGTTTCAGGAAGTAGATTCCGCTGCTGCAAGGCTTTCCGTGCTCATCACAGCCATCCCAATGCAGCAGATGTTCCCCGCCAGCCATACTCTCCTGGATAAGGGTGTGAATTTTTTGTCCGCGCAGATTATAAACCTCCAGGCTCACTTTCCCCGGAGCTTTTAGCTGAAAATGGATGCTTGCCTTTTGCATAAAGGGATTGGGGAATACACTCAATTGCATATCAGGGGGCTGAACAGGATCTTCGTTATCCAGGGCATGGTTGATGCTGATCATACGCAGCACGCTTTCCAGGTAGATCTCTGTGCCCTGGGGATAAAATGATGCTCCCACCTTCACTTCATACCAGCGGGTGGGGTCTAAATCCGCAAATACATAGCTGCGATAATCCCCTGGAACCTCCATAATCGTCCACGAACTTGCAGGACTGTCATATTCCTTGATATACACACTGAAGCTGCCGGGATTGGTGTAAGATTGCCAGCGGAGATTGATGGCATCAGGATATACCGCCTCAGGCTCAAAGAGGTAGGGGATGCAGGTGCTGCCGGTGATATCTCCCAGATTAAACCCGCTGGCAACAAAGGTTTCGATCGCTTGTGAGCGGCTCTTCAGGTCATCGATGCTATCCCCCGTGTAATAAATGGAATAATAAACCAGAGATTGCATGGGCCCCAAATTCAGTCTCCCAGCGGGATCAGGTTGTTGCGGCGTGGGGATATTGCCATATAAGGTGGATAGAAAACGGGTGTCATTGGGCGCAGGTTGCTCGTATTCCAATATGTCAGGATTATCGGGACGCAAAGGCTGATAGGAATTGCTATTGGGATTGCGCCCCGTGCAAAGCCAATACTTTTCGTTGGCGGTTTGATTAGTTGGCTGCAGGTTGTGGGGATTGCGGTCATCCGGACCCTGCCCCACATGCCAATACCAGGCTTGGCGATTGCCTGTGAACTGCGGTATAATCAGTTTATGCGCCAGCAAATGCGGGGAAAGGCCATCGTCGCCATCCTGATCACGGGTATAGGCAAATTCATAACCGGGGCCTTTGATATATCCGCTCACGTCATCCTCAGCCGCTTCGACACCAAAGGAAATGGGACCCACGTCCGCATCAACCAGCTCGGCAACGGCCAGATCGAAGAGGGTGTCGATAGTGCTGGTATTTATCATGGTATTTTTGATGATGATCATGCGGTCGTGATTTTGCAGAGGCCAGGCATAGCTTTCGCGGTGCACAGCCAAACCCAGAGGAAAGTGGCTGCTTGCACTTCGCGAAGATCCCCAATCCCTGTCTCCGGGATAATTAAAAGGACAGTAATCATAATAGTAACCGGAGAGGGTTTCAAAACCCGGAGTTTCGAAAGTACCGCCCTGCGGAATGCTGAAACAGTAAGTTCCGTCCGGATCGGGAATAACAAAGGGTCGTGGAGCTGGATTGCCCAAAATAGATCGCAACATCAGGTCCTGAGCAGCAATCTCGGGATTGGTGAGATATGAATTCAAGGGATTGTAGGCAGGCAGAAATTCCATGAGGTCCATATCTCCATCAAAACCTACCGTGGTAAGCGAATCGATTGCCGGATGCAGGGACGGGTTCCAATCGGGATGCCCTTCATAGAGAAGGGTGTCATACACTGCCGTAGGGGGATAAACTTTCCAGTATAGCTTTCGTCCCAGCGAGTCCCGGCGTTGCCTCTTTGCCGAGATCCAGGAAGCGCCTTTGTAAAGAAACTTATTGCCCAAGCTTAATTCGCTGAGGTCTTCCACGTAACCAAGGTTGCTGATCTGCATGCGCAGACTTCCTGCTTCCTGATAGATGGCCTGGAGATTTTTGTCATCTGCATCCACAGGTAAAGCCAGAGCAGCCAGGCAAACCAGGAGCGGGAATAATATCAACAGCTTTTTCATAATCCCCTCCCTTGGTGCTTGGCCGTTCCGAAGATAATATTCAGCAATACCTGCATCGCTGCCTGCGTTTGCTGCTGTTCCATGTAGGAAAGCGGGAAGCCAAAAACGGCAACATAGGCATCGCCCTGATGCTTCAGATACCCCACATATTTTGAAGAATAGAAATCATATTCTTCCGCTGTGGGAGGATCCTGACCTGCATTAACCGGTTTACAGACAAACATATACTGATTTTCCACCTGCATCCCGGGATTAAACCAGGTAACTGAGGACAATCCTTCCTTTAGCTCGATTACCGGATTTATGGCATCATCTATTTCCAGATCGATGTCCGGTAGGGATTGAATGCCCTCGGCACCAATAAAAAAGGTTTTTTGCACCAGCGAAGCGGAAAGAATCCCATAGGATGCCTCGGACGCAATTCCAAAGTTATCTGCCAGAAAATCGGAAAGAGGAATCCAGGTATCGAATTCCCCTGCCAGTTTGTGGGTTCCGGAAAGAACCAGCCGTCCCGAATTACCCAGATAGATATTCAGCGCATCGGCATATCCGGAGAGTTTGGGATTTGCCGAAGGGCTGTCGGTGTGCCATACCAATCCCTTGTAATTCTGCATCATAATGGGATTAAGGTAGCAATCATCCGGTTCGATACTGGAAATGTCGATGCTGCTAACGCTCCCGAAAGTGGTGGGAACAACGGCATTGTAAAAATCATCCACCAGGGCATCTGGCGAAGAGGCATTATTGGCCGAATCATCCACGATCAGCACTCCACTACGCTGATCATAGGGTTTATAGGGCACCAGATTGATCTGCATAATTGCTGGATCGCTGATTACATTTTGCAAATCCACGGCACAAACCTGAAGCTGATGCATGCCGGAGCTAAGTCCACTGAAGATGATACTACGGGCTTGGGGATTAAGGTTCTTTATCCTCAGCCAGGTAGAGCCATCCTGATGGGTTACCAGGCTGGGATTTACATGATAAGTCTGCGAAGGAAAAGGAGCATTGTCCCAGCGCAGATCAAAGTATTCCACGCGACTGTGATAATCGGCATGGGTATTCACATCCGTGCAAACGTTTATCGCAGGATCCCAAGGATTATTGGTAATGGTATAAGTACCGGTGGGAATAATCTGCCCAAATTCGCCCCAATAGCCCCACTGCAGATGAAGCTTTATATCAGGAGTCCAGATAGCTTGCAAGCCGCTTTCGGAAGCCCACAATCTACGATTGCGATGGTTGCCGTTTCGGGGTATAAGTTCATTCTGATACATGAAATCATCATCCACAATCGAGAAGTGCTTATCGCCAAGGGCAGCAGCAGTTTGGGGATAGATAAGCGCCTGAGGTTTAAATCCCTGAAGCGCTCTGAAATATACACTTTGCCGGGTGGATTCCTCGATCCCGGAACGGCTTACCACATAGCACTCAAACTGGGTGTAGTGATTCGCCGGAGTTGGCGTTATGGCAGGAGTGGAGCTACCATTCAAAATCACTTTGCGGATATCGGCCATACTGGTGCTGCTATACCAGGAACCCAGGGTTACTGGCGTCAGATTAGCATCGATCAGATTTATCCGAAACATGAAATGATGGGCATACATGCCATCTACAAAGATATCCCCAATTACTTCCTGTAGAGTGAATTCCAAACCGCAGGAGGTATCCTGACCATTGTGAAAATTGCTGCTAATACGGCTGCCGATAAGACGGTTACTTTTAAAGGGAGAGCTGGTTTCCTCTATTTTCCCATTGCTTTTGCGGGTGCGTATACTTACTTGGGTAACCATATCCTTTATTTTGCCATTTTCAGAGCGGAAATCCAGGCACAGCTCGCTTTTATCTGTCCATACATCATTCCCAAAGCACAGCCAGCCATCGGCATCGGCGATATAACCCTCAGGCAGGTTTCCGCTAAGGGTTTGCACGCGGTAGGAATAATCTGCCCCAGGCAATTCGAGGTATGGAGAAATAGTTTGGCGGTAAATGTACTCATTTTCGGTAAGGGGAATCTTGTCCTCAGAAAAAGATATTGCAGGGTCTTCCCCGGTATTCGGAATCGTGGGCACCTGATGTCCGCAGGATACCAAAAGAAGTCCTGCCGCTATACATAAGATCACTGAAAGTAGCTTTCGCATCCTTCCTCCCTATCGTCAATAACATCTGGATTATATTCTAAAGCATCTCCATATTTTGTCAAGTATTATCTCGCCTCCTGGTAATCTAAACTATTTTAAGCTATCCCGGGATGAAACCTTTCTTGACACATAAGCCCCTCCCAATTTTAAGGATATCTTGGAAAAATGAAGATAAAGACTATCTGGATATTGCTGGGCTTGCTTATGGCAGCCATTTCACTTGGGGGACAAACTCCGTCCCCAAGCCTTGCCGTGCCCGATACTCTATCCCCGGTTTTGCCAGATTCAATGGGCATGGCAATCACCGATAGCCTGCAAACTGCCCAGGATGATTCCTTGTTCTATTCCGCGGAACGTATCTGGTTTGAATATGACAAAGAGCAAATCTGGCTGTATGGCGAACCGCAGGTGAATTATCAAGATTCGGAGATAACTGCCGATTCGCTATTAATAGATCTGAAGCAAGAACGTGCCCGAAGCTATGGCCCCACACGGATGAAGGATGGCGATCAGCTATTGATTGGTGATAATGTCCATTATGACGTGGACACCCAAACCGGTATCATTCAGGAAGGGCAAAGCCTTATCGATAAAGGCTTTTATCACGGGATTGAGATTCGCAAAACCGGTAAGGATATTTACGACATCGATAGTGGCCGCTTTACGTCCTGCGATTTGGAAGAGCCTTCATATTGGTTCTGGGCAAAGAAACTAAGGGTATATCGAGGGGACAAAGTGGTAGGCAAACCGGTGATCGCTTATGTAAACCACTTTCCGGTGTTCTATTTCCCCTTTATCAGCGTGCCACTACGCCGGGGACGTCATGCCGGATTCCTTATTCCCGAGCCTGGCTATAATTCCGTGGATGGCAAATACCTGCGAGAGATAGGCTGGTATTATCCTTACAAAGATTATGCCGATCTGGTGGTCAATTTTGATCTCACTGAAAAGAGCGGCTGGACGGCACGCTTCAATACGGATTACATAAAGCGTTACCTATATAATGGCGGCTTTGACCTCAGTTATCAGCATGACATCAACACCGGCGTGGTTACCAACGACTGGTCGATGCAGGGCAAACATCATCATGACCTGCCCGGAGATGCCACTCTGGACGTTAATATCGATTATATAAGCAACAAGCGCATCTGGCAGGGAAGCAGCGATATCGATCAAAGCCTGGCTCAGCGCTTAACCTCCAGCATTGCATACCGGCAAACTATAGGTTCGTCCTACCTGAATGTGGGTTCGGTTTTCACCCAGGACCTTGTGAATGATAATGTCTCCATCAGTTTGCCAAGTGCATCCTTCAATCTTTCCACGCGTCCCCTGGTGGAACTTTTTGGCCTTAGCAGCGATTCCTGGCTGGGCAACCTGAGCTATTATTATAATACTCGTTTAGACCACACCGGAGCGATTAAAGAAAAGGGCTACAGCTTCTCCGATCTCATCTGGAACAATAGCCCCGATCCTGCTGATACCACAGGAACCAGCTTTATTAATGAGCATCACCTGGGAATGCGCCATGCCCTTGGACTGGGATATAGCTGGAAATACCGCGGCTGGCTAAGCTTTCGCCAAGGGATAGACTTCACGGAAGCCTGGATGGACAGGGATAAAAATGACCAGAAATGGGTGCGGGGCTACGATTGGTCTGCAAACCTGAACAGCAGCTTCAATCTATATGGAATGCGCAATTTCGCCAATCTGCCGATAAAATCCCTGCGCCATGTGATGACCCCCTCTCTGGGAATAAGCTACCAACCGGACAGCCGCAGAAATGAAGACCTCTACTATTTTGGCGGCATCGGAGTACGTAGCGGAGAAAAAGCAGCCACCCTGAATTATGCCCTGGAGCACAAGTGGCAGATAAAATATGGCGAAAAGGACAAAGAAAAGCGCATCAACGACCTTTTCACCCTCAGTTCACGTGGTTCCGCAAGCCTGTATAAGGATGATAAGCCCCTGGGAATGATCTCGCATAATCTGGCCTTCAATCCCGGTTCCATCCGCTTGGGAAATTTGAACCTCAATCCCGAAAAATATAGCCTTGGCCCCATTTCCCTGGCCTATGGCGCACAGTTCAGCATGCAGCATGATCCCTATCAGATCCGCTGGAATCATCTGGACCTGAAGAATGAATACTTTGCGCAAAGCATCACCCTGGGAGGAAGCGCGCCCTATCAGGAATACTATCCGGGAATAAAAAACAGCGTATTCAGCAGCTTCGGAAGTGCCGATTCGCTTAATATACCTTACGAATCCAGCAGCCAGGAAGCTTCCAGCAACAATTGGAGCCTCACCATCGGCCACGATCTCTATTCCCCCCGCAGTATTTTCCATTCGCAAAATAACAATCTGCGCACTGCCCTCTCCTGCAATCTCACCGAAAACTGGGGACTTAGCTACAGCAACTATTATAACCTGAAAGATAAACGCATGCTTTCTCAAAGCTTCCGTGTTTCCCGCAATCTGCATTGCTGGAAGCTGGATATCTCCATCAACCGCCGCAATGAATATTGGGATTACCGGATTGTGCTATATAACCTGCTGTTGCCGGATGCCCTGAAATTCCAAACCCGTGACAACAAAAAGTACTGACAGAGCCATTTTCCTGGATCGGGACGGAGTGATAAGCCCGGACGAATTTGGATATATCGATAATCCCGAAATATACCATCTCTATCCTTACACCGGTGAAGCCCTACGCATCCTGAAACAGCTCGATTACAAGCTCTTTGTGGTTACCAATCAATCCGGAGTGGCCCGGGGTTACTTCAGCGAAGCCCAGCTCCAAAAAGTATTGGACAAGATGCGACAGCTTATTCTGGATGAAGGCGTAGCCTTGGATGGCGTATATTATTCTCCCTATTTTGCCACCGGTATCGTTCCCCCCTATAACGTGCAGCATGAAGACCGCAAACCGGGCATCGGCATGTATCAAAAAGCCAGGCAGGAGCATGATTTTGATCCCCACGCCACCTGGATGATAGGTGACCGGGCTACCGACGTGCATTTTGGGCAAAATGCCGGCATCAAAACCATCCTCCTCCTCAGCGGTAATGGCACAAGGGAATTCACCGAGGGCGTCATCCCCGGTTCTCTGAAGCCAAATTTCGTATGTGAAAATCTGCTGACGGCCGCGAAGCTGATCCAAGCTTACTACTAATGATCTACCTGTCGCACTATAGCTTGCAGAAATTTATGGGCTTTTGTCCGGAAGAAAAGCTGCTGGCACTGGACAAGTTGATCAGCGCTTTGGAGATGTCACTCTCCAGCGAAACCGAACGCATCAGGATAATCAATCACATTCTGGAACTACAGCCCCTGCTCCCTGATGATATTCCCGAAAAGCTCCGCGTTTTTTTAAAGGAGCTCAATCCCCGGCTTAGCCCCCATCAATTGCTGAACAAGCTTTATTATTACTCCGATGGGGCCCTGCGCAAGGACAGCCAATTGCCGCTGAAAAATACCCAAGCCAGGGGAGAGATCAGCCTCGAAACCAGAACTAAAGCCTCCCAGATCACCCTTATTGCCGATAACCTGCGTTCTGTTTTCAATGTGGGTTCGCTGTTTCGGATCGCTGAATGCCTGGGAATAGGGCAGATAATGCTTTGCGGCATTTCCCCCACTCCCGATCATCCCCATATCTCCAAAACCGCCATGAGCACCGAGCAACTGGTGGCATGGCAAAGCTTTGGCACCACGCAGGAAGCAATAAATAACTGCCGTAATAACGGTTATTATATCTACGCCTTGGAAACCACGGCAAATGCAGAAACCGTATTCCACAGCAAGTTCCATTTCCCCCTGGCTTTAGTTATCGGAAACGAAGCTTTGGGCATCGATAGCGAAGTGCTGGAAACTTGCGACGCAGCAATTTACCTGCCGCAACTGGGCTGGAAAAGCTCCCTGAATGTAGGCGTAGCCTCTTCCATAGCCCTCTATCAAATCATCTTTGGAGTGTCTAATGGATAATCTGAGCTACTATTCTCACCTGCATAGTTTTCTGGAGCGTCATGCCGCCATCTGGCAAGCCAGCATTGTGGATAGCGTTGGTTCCACCCCTGCCCGCGTGGGCATGAAACTGGCTATCCCCTTGGATGGCGAACCATTTGGCAATCTTGGCGGTGGAGAATTGGAACACCTGGTAATAAAAACCGTAAAAGAAACCAAGCCAAGCGGTTCCGCTTTGCATTCCTATTCTCTGGGAGCTGATGGCACCGCCTGCGAAATAAACACCAGCATGATTTGCGGTGGCAAGGTAAGCGTGTTTCTGGAAGCTTTACATCATGTAAACAAACTTTACATCATCGGGGCAGGACACTGTGGCAAGGCTTTGGGGCATCTGGCCAGACTCTGCGGCTATTATGTGTGTCTGGTGGACAATCGCCGTGAGCTAATCGATACCGATCTAAGCACTTATTGCCACGAAAGCATATACAGCGATTACACCAATCTGGATAAAACCATCCAGTTTGGCCCCGGCATCCTGGTGGTAATCATGACTCATGGCCATCTTCACGATAAACAAGTGCTTCAACAATGCCTGCGTAAGGATCTAAAATACCTGGGGATGATCGGCAGCAAGCACAAGGTTGCAGCTACCTTTGCCACCTTGAAAGAGCAAGGCTTCAGCGCCGAAGAATTACAAACGTGCCATGCTCCGGTGGGTTTGCCCATCGGTTCACAAACTCCCTATGAGATTGCCATTAGCATTATGGCGGAGATCATTTGTGAAAGTAAACCAGCAGCCACTGGCGATTCACGATCTGATTAAATAGATCAATATTCCCCTTGCCTTTTCCATATCGCCGGCGTCGCTCATCGAAGCTGCTGATACTTTCCAGAACACAACTTTCCCAGCGCTTGGTATTAATAGGAAGAATCCTGTTATATGCCTTGAGAAATTTAATAGCTGCAGGTTCAAACAAGCTAAACGGAAACTCTGCCGCCCAAAAAAGCAGCAAGTGGCTGATATCGAACTCCGGGAAGTGATGATAGCTATCGCTGAAATCAATCAGAAAATACCTTTCACCGTTCCAGAGTATGTTCTGAGGTTGATTGTCGATGTGGCAGATGCACTTCTCCCCATCTTTCGTGGCCAGATGGAAATTGGCGATGGTTTCACCCAGCAAATGCGGTTTGAAGCCACCCTCCGTATCCAGATAGGGCAGGCCATCGATACGCTGCATCTTTAGCCAATCCGGTTCTTGGTAATCCAGTAGCTTGGGAATCATGGGCAGCCCAAGCTGATAGACCTGCAATTCGGCATTGAATTTGTCTGGATTGCGGAATTGCTTCAGGTAGGTATGATTATCAGATTTCATGCCAATCCTCTACAGCAGGAGTCATTCAGCCCTCTACGATGTTCAGACTTATCCCTATCTACAGGGGCTGAAGGACTCATGCGAATCCTATAACTATCTAC
>CAZSST010000095.1:0-9771 GCA_964609575.1 uncultured Candidatus Cloacimonas sp. | reverse complement strand
CTCCCAAGCGGAAAGAGGTTGCGCCCTGCTTTGTGACACCAAATTTGGCTATCGCAGCGTGGATAACGAAATGGAGATTAACCTGCTGCGTAGTCCGGCAGACGTGGATCCCACGGCCGATATCCACAGCCACGAGTACCATTATGCATTCTATCCTCACCAAGGTGATTATGCTCACAGCGAGGTGTTCAATGCGGCCGAGAAACTGGCCAACCGCCTGATACTGCTTCCTTTGGAGCACCCATTGAAGCATATTATGGATCCGCTCTTTCGCCTGGAAAGCGATAGCGTGAATCTGGATATTATCAAACCTGCCGAAAATGGCAAGGGCATTATCCTGCGCATGCATGAATACAAGGGACAAAGCATCACTGCAGCGCTTTGTTGCATGTGTCCCGAAGGATTTGTGCAGGAATGCAATATGCTGGAATACCCCCTGGATGAAGAAGCAAAGCACCTCGATGCGGAAAACCCGTTGCAACTGAGCTTCCGGCCCTTTGAAACCAAAACTTTAAGATTTACTGGATAATTAGGAGCTTCTTTCTTTCCTATTGCCTGTCTTGATTTGGGGAGTTTATCGAAAATAAAGCTTGACCCATACAGGACGATAAATATTCTACGCGTAACACGGACAAAGTATCGACAGTACTCTCAAAGGAGACGCCATGAAAAAGATTGGATTATTTTTGGCGGTAGTCTTGTTGCTGCTGTTTGCGTCGAGTTGCAATAATGATGACGAAGTTATCGAAGACTATGTTTACACCTTCCCATTGCAGGTAGGTAATTATTGGGAAATGCTTTATTCACGCAATGATATGGGCGGGAATCATGAATCAATTGTTACTACCGATACCTTGAAGATTTGGGCAGAAGCAGCAGTAGAAAGCCCGGATGGCGAAACTTGCATCAAAATGAAACTTGATCATTCTGGCATAATGGGATACACTGGCTGTATGTATTTGGTAAATAGGGCTGACGGATTGTATATTCTGGGTAACGAATTCACTTCTTCGCTTCAGACTGATAAAGATAAAGCAACTACCTATAGAGGATTTCTCTCTTGTTTAAATAATGTTAGCAATTCCAAAGATATCACCTGGTTCGATACTCCCCGATTGGTAATACCCCATATCTTCAGGAAAGGAGATAATTGGAGCTACCAAACAGGACAATATACCGGCGAAACATGTACGATGCAGTCCAAAACCACTGTACAAACCGGTTGTGGAGAATTCTCCTGTTTTACCCGCGAGACACAGTATGGTGGCTGTGATCCGGAGCTTGTTTTGATAAGCTATGAGTATTTCTGTGACAAGGGATTTGCAAAATACCGTTATGAACACGAGAATGGCACTTTCGTGTATTTCGAAGAGCTACTATTGCAAAACTGTTCAATAAACTAAAGTGTCCCATCCTTCACCATCTGAGGTTATGCTATCTTAGTAAAATCGTAATCACCACATGCTGAAATAGCATTCATGCTACTAGTGCAACCGCCAAACTAAATTATACTTGGCATGATTTTTTAGTTATATTGTAAGAGTAAAGAAACAGCACGAGGTGATGATCATGAAAAAAGCAATTCTAACCATGGTGCTGGCTCTGATCGCCGGCACAGTTTTTTCCACTATCTGGCATGTGAATAATGTCCCCACCATGAATGCCAATTACAGCAGCCTGGCAACTGCATGCAGCAGTGCTTCTGTGGCAGCAGGGGATACACTTTACATCTATGGCTCTCCCACAACCTACGAAAGCGTAACTATCAGTAAACGCCTGACTCTGATTGGTCCCGGGTACTACCTGGGTGAGAATCCAGGCCTGCAAAGCAATCCTGTTCCAGCTTCGGTTAATACCATAAACTTCTCCACAGGTTCCAATGGATCGCTGATCAGCGGAATGTCCATACTTAGCTACATCCAGGTGGATGCACCAAACATAGTGGTACAGCGTAATAAAATGCCCCGGCTTTTCATAAACAATGACAATTGCATCGCCATCCAGAATTTCTTGATAAATCCTCCCGGCGGTAATCACACGATAAATGCCAATTCCGCTGCCAACTACGTAATTGCCAATAACTACATTGCAAATTCTGTGAATGGATGGTGTTTTCTTAGCGAAGCAACTTCAGGAGGGGTTTTTATCAATAACATAGTAACCGGTAGTAGCCGTTTTTTCAATGCTGAGGTGTATAATTGCATTATCGGATTTACCGGTTCGGGAACTAGCCTGAGTTTCGAATCTGACGTAAATACTACATTTCACCACAATGTATTTCGCAGTGTTAGCTCATGGGATTGGACCACCTCGGTGGATGTGCAGGGAGAAGGCAATCTGTACAATGTAACTGGCGAGTTATATGTGGCCACCGGTTCTCCCGATGGATACTATCAGCTTTGCACAGGCTCAGCAGCCCTTGGTGCAGGTATCAGCGGCCAGGATTGTGGAATTTATGGAGGCCAGGAGCCTTACCGCCTTTCGGGAATTCCTGCCATTCCCACCATCTATGAGTTCTATGCCCCTGCCACAGGTTTCATAATCCCCATTCAGCTAAAAGCACGTTCCAATGATTGAGGTCACCATGATACGCCTGCTATTATGCTTAATCTTTGTGGGGTGGAGTGCCTGTTTCCTGTGGGGAGTAAATATCGATCGAGTGGAATACTATCTGGATACAGATCCCGGACTGGGGATGGGAACACCCCTCAGTTTCAGTCCGGGCGAGGACATCAGCACCAGCCTTACCCTGGATTTTACCAACTACTCCACCGGTATGCACAATCTTGTTATCCGCGCCAGAGATACCAATGGCAAATGGAGCATCAAGAAGAACAAATTGCTGCTGAAACAAACTGAGGATAGTAATCCCATTACCTATATGGAGTATTTCTTTGATGCCGATCCGGGCTTCGGAAATGGCATTGCCCTGGCATTCACGGGAGTATCAGAGGTAATCTGCAGCGATACTATACCTTTCTCCAATCTATCCGCTGGCTTGCATTTCCTCTATGTGCGTTGCCGTAATGAGCAGGGATTCTGGAGTAATAGCCATGCAAAATTACTCCTGAAAGGTGCTCAGGGCTTCACTCCTCTGATCTTTGCAGAAGTTTTCTTCGATAGCGATCCTGGCCTGGGAAATGGATTTCCCCTCAGTGTGGAAAGCGATGAGCCGAATTTATACTCCATAGATTTTAATCTCAGCGAACCGATCACCACTCCGGGACTACATCTGATGCTTATCCGTACCAGAAGCAGCGCTGGACAATGGAGTATAAACGCTCAGAAACACATCTATCTGTCTCCACTGTCGGCAGGAGAATTGTGCAGCATCGATTGGTATTTCACGGGCAGCGGTGCTGACCCGCTACAAACCTTCAGCTTCCCTTTGGCATCACCCATAGCAGATGTAACCCAAGCATTGGAAGCCAGCATTGCACACCTTCAGCAGGATGGTCAGTACCGCCTGCATATTTGCGCCACCAATACCCGCGGCCAGATCAGTATGATGCAAGTATTTCCTTTCACGGTGGATTTCAGCCCCAATAATCTCAATATCAGCTTTGCCGGCCAGAACATCACCCTCACATGGGACGAAATCATTGGTGCCGATCACTACCTGGTTAACCACAAAACTGATCCCCTTCAGGAGCCGGGAAGCACCATTATCACTGATACCAACAGCCTTCTTATGCCCCTTGGCAGCAAAGGATTCTTTAGCGTAAAAGCCCAAATGGATGAGTAAAATCCCTATTCGCCATGCTCCTCATCGGCTGTAACAGAGTTATCAGCAACTTCCAGAATAGAATTTGCCTGCCCATCGGGTAATAGCTCCACCTGGCGCAGCTTGCTTTGGATCATGCGGGTACGGGTTCCCACCAGTTTATCCAGTTCGTCGGAAGCACCCCGCAGCTTTCTTTGGGTGGTATCCAAAACCTCCCCAAATGCGTTGAATTGGGTTTTCACAGCGCCCAATAGCTTCCATACTTCGCCGCTGCGTTTCTGAATGGCCAGGGTGCGGAAGCCCATCTGCAGGCTGTTGATAAAGGCTCCAAGGGTGGTAGGGCCGGTGAGGGTGATATGATATTCACTTTGTAATTGATGCACCAGAGCGGTATTTTGCAGCACCTCAGCATAAAGGCCTTCAAAGGGTAAGAAAAGGATGGCCCAGGCCGTGGTAGCGGGTGGATCGATGTATTTATCGCGGATGTCTTTGGCAGCGGATTTAATGGCGCTGGCAAGGTCTCTGCGGGAGAGATTGATCTTGGCCGGATCGGCTTCATCATAGGCTAGCAGCAGCTTCTGATAGGGCTCATCGGGGAATTTGGAATCGATGGGTAAAAGCACTACGCTGTCTTCATCATCGCGACCGGGAAGCTTAATGGCAAATTCCACCCGTTCCTGGGTGTTTTTTTTGATCTGCACGTTGCACTCATATTGCTCCGGGCTAAGCACCGAGCTTAGCAGCGCTTCCAATTGGATTTCACCTATGATCCCCCGGGTTTTCACGTTGGTAAGCACTTTCTTAAGGCCTCCCACATCGTTTGCCAACGAGGTCATGGCCCCCAAACCGTTATGCACCTTGTCCAATTGCTCGCTCACTTGCTTAAAGGCTTCATTGATGCGGGTATTCAGGGTTGCCTGCAGCTTTTCGTCCACGGTTTGCCGCATTTCGTCCAGCTTTTTGCTATTGGCATCCTGCAATATCTCCAGCCGTTCCTGCATGGTTTTGCGAATGCTTTCCAGCTTGGCGTCTGTGGCGTTTCTAATCTCATCCTGACGCCGCAGCATATCTTCGGAACTTCCCTTTAGGGCTGCGGAAAATTCGTTCATTTTGCTTTCCAAAGTGTTGCGAAACTTATCAAGGGACTCGTTCAGTTCCCCGCGATTATCTTTCAGGCTTTGCCCCAGCTCCGTTTTTATCCCCGCCAAAAAACCTACCAGTTCCTGACGGTGAGTGGAATTATCCTGCTGTAGGGCAGTTTTCAAACGTTCCGCTTCATCGCGTACTTCATCGCTGAAAATCTCCCGCCGGGGACGTAAGATAATGCTGATGATGCCTGTTATCACGCTTACAACGGCGCAAATAAGGATCACAATCAAATATATTTCCATAGTTTCCTCTTATAGCGCTACGAAAGAGGAAGGGGAGAATGTGTCAAGTAAGGTTTCAGGTTTCAGGTGTCAGGCTTCAGGGGTGGATGGTGAAACACATTTTTGGAATCTCGTTACGTGCAGCCCATAATGTCCATTTCTTTGTTCATGCAATGACCATGCAACGCCCAGGCAAATGCATGGGGATCGCATGGGGATCGTAAGGAAAATGCTTATGGTGCAAACATGGGTGCCGTAATGTTGCACGTAATGGGTTTGTAAAAAAAAGCCTTTTGTTAATGCCTTTAGCGCAGCTTTCATTCTTCATTCCATATTATTCATTACAAAAAAAAGCTGCACCTCTAAAGGGAGTTAGAAGTGCAGCATGCTTCAAGCTATTCTTCAGAGTGTGATCCCACATTCCGAGCGCCCACAGCCCAACCTACAGGCCCTGATCTGCAGACCCGGCCAACAGATCCCACCAGAACATCCTTGTAGTTGAGAGTCTGCTAATATAGGAGCAGGTATTGTGCCAAAACAATTGTAAAAGTTATAATATTGAAAAACAAGATATTTATAAAAACATGAAAAAACAGAGCGTGGTGAAATCTACCACGCTCTGTTTAAAAATAAATACCCAAAAAGAGGATTAGGTAGTGGTGATATTTATCCCCAAGGATGAAATTTTCTTAGCTAAGTTTGATTTATCCATGTTTAGTGATTTGGCGGTTTTGCTTATGCTGCAGTGATTTGCCTTAATAGCTTTTTCCAGATATGCCTTTTCGAAGGCTTGAACAACCTCACGGTATGATTGCGACTTCAGCGTGGTAGGGTCTAATTTGGCCGTGGTAAAATCTACCACGCCCAATTCATCGTTTTTGGTAAAAATTACCGCTCTTTCCAGGGTGTTTTTCAGTTCACGCACATTTCCCGGCCAGGGTTGTTCACAAAGCCAGGAGATTGCATCAGCGGAAATGGGGATAGGGGTTATTTCTGATCGGGAGCAGAATTGTGAGATAAGATATTCGGCCAGTACGGGAATATCATCCAAATGTGACCGAAGCGGGGGTATTTGAATGTGGATGGTATTAAGCCGGTAGAGCAGGTCTTTGCGGAATTTCCCTTCCGCCGCGGCCAGAAACAGGTCTTGATTGGAAGCGCTGATGATGCGGGTGTTTATTTTGCTGATGGTGCCTCCCACCTTTTGCACTTCCCCTTCTGAAACCACGCGCAGTAGCTTGGCCTGCACCTCCAGGGGTAATTCGCTTATCTCATCCAGGAAGAAGCTGGTGCGATCGGCAAATTCAAAATAGCCTTTGTGGGGATTCTGTGCACCGGTGAAAGCACCCCGTTCATAGCCAAAAAGTTCTGATTCGAAGAGGTCTTTGGGGATGGAGGCGCAATTGATGGTAACCATGCTTTGGGTGTTTAGTTTGCTAAGGCGATGGATGGCATGGGCAGCAAGTTCTTTGCCTACTCCGGTTTCTCCAGTGATTAAAACGGGGCAGCTATATTCGGAGGCTTTTATAATCTCCTGGTACACTGTCTGCATCGAAGCGGAATTCCCTTTCATGCCAATGGCCGTTAGCTGCAGGGAATGCATTTGATCGGTGATGCGGATATTGTCGCTTAAACGCTTCAGCCTCAGGAATAGGTAATTGCTATCCAGAGGTTTTTCAATGAAATCGACGGCGCCATTTTTGATGGCCAAAACCGCATCGGGGATATTGCTGCTTCCGGAAATCATCAGTACCGGTAATGTCGGATAGCTGAGATGCACCTTATCCAGCATGCCAAAGCCATCGTGCAATGCTGGAAAACACATATCCAGCATCATGATGTCGAAGTGTTCCCGGCGTAGCAAGTCTCCGGCAGTCACCACATTGTCCGCACAGATAATTTCATAGCCTTCAGCGCTTAGCAGGGCAGTGGTGAGTTTTAAAAATACATGGTCGTCATCGGCCAAAAGAATTCTTATCTTACTCACAAGCAGCTCCTTTCAGCCAGAATGATACGGTGGTGCCTACTTCTTCTTCACTATGAATGTCCATCGTTCCTCCCATGGATTCGATAATCTTTTTGCTTTCCGGAATGCCAATGCCGGTGCCGGATTGCTTGGTGGTAAAAAACGGTTTCCAGATATCTTCCAGGTACTTTTGGGGAATGCCTGCTCCGCTGTCTTCAATTTCCACCAAAACCTTCAGATTATTAAAGTGCGAAGCCGAAGGGGGCATTTCTTTCACCAGAATCTGCAGTGTCCCCCCCCCAGGCATGGCATCGATGGCATTATTAATCACGTTTAATAGCGCTTCTTCAAAGCGGATGGGTTCAATTTGCGCCTGAATGGAATTCAGCGTCCAGTTTTTAAGCAGCTTGATGTTTTCGGGAATGCGGCAATTGGCCAGGCAATGTTCCACTGAGGGGATAATATCCTGCAATTGCAGATCATAGTTCTTCAGTTCGGTGAAACGCTGGAAAGAATGGGTAAAGATTCTCACCTTCTCGATCTCGTCGCGGATGATATCCCGGTAGTTGCTTTCCGTATCGGTTCCCGGTTCCTTCATCACTTCCAGGGCCAGCAGGATATTGGTGATGTGCCTGCGCACGTGGTGCGAAAGCCTTCGGGCGGTGTCTGCCCACTGATTTTTATCGTTTTCCTGATCTCCATCAGACACTAAGGGTACCAGGCAAATCAAGTCCCTACGGATAAGAGTAGGCATTTTAATCATGGTAATTTGGTAACGCGTATTATCACTATCAGCTAGATGAGAGATAATGGAGGTTCGTACTGGTTTACCCTCAGCGAATATTTTTAGAAGCCTATACAAGTGGGGGAAACAAAGCTCCAGGCTGGTGCAATCCTTGTCTTCGGCCATATTAGCCAAGGACCAGGCAGTTTGATTTATCTTGCGGATTTGATGTAACTTTTTTACATATATGAATCCCACTCCCGGGATATTTACAGCATTGGTTAGAAACTGCATGTGACGATGTAACAGATTTAGCAGAGATACAACAATCACCAGAAGCAGAATGCTTATCAGCCAGGCATAATGCAGGAACAGATTCCAAACCAGAACTCCCAGGGGCTGTTTTTTCAGCTGATAGAAACGCATCTCCCGCGGTGTGCCCACAGCTATCAGGGGTGCAGTTTTCGCTCCCCGCTGCAGCAGCATTACATTGTACGTATCGGTCTCAGCGAAGGGATTTTTAAGCCTGGCCAGGCGTTTAAAATTGCTATTGAGCACCTCGATGTAGCTGTCTTTGGTTTCCACCAGGAATTCTTTGCTGCCATCGCGGTTCATATCTTTAATCTCATAGATAAATTCTAAATTGGAGGAATATTTATGGTCTATCTCATTCAGCTTGTCATCCATTACCAGCAGCTTTTTATCCCGGTCGTTCAGGATCACCCGGTATGTGGCATCCTTATCTTTGCGCAGCACGAAATCGATATTTTGATTCCGTTCCAGGCTGGGGCTTAGATCACGGCTACGGATAAGCTTCAGCTTGCTTCCATCCCATTGTAATACGGAAATGCGGTTTTGTCCAGGATCGGGACCCCAGGTAACAATGGTATGGTAGATTTCCTTTTTTCCATCTTGATCGGTATCTTCGGCATCCAGCATTCCTTGCCCGTAATCACTGAAATCTTGCTGCTGATATAGCTTTTGTCCCTTATCTGAAAGCACAAAGGTGTAGCCATTGAAATCACTAAGGTCATTCTTGACTTCCTTGGTATTCTTCATCGCCATGGTGCTGATAATAAATTCCTTGCGGCCATCTTGGTCGAAGTCGTCCAAAAGTACCGTGTTGAGATTGCAGGGTGTATCATAGCGCCATTTCACCAAACCCGTAGCCAGATCATAAACCACCAGTCCGCGAGGATTGGCAGAAAAGCTATCCAGCATTCTGCAAACCAACTCCTGGCGTCCATCCCTGTCTATGTCATCTATTATTTCCGGGTAGATCACCGCGAAGTATTCCACCGCGTTATTATTCATATTACGGTCGGTGCGGGCTATGGCTTCGAATGATTTGTCTTCACGCTTCAGGGGGGCACCCCAGGTGTATTTGAAGGCAGAAAGCATCACCTTTTTCTGGTCGTTGAAGCTAAGGAACAGCCATCGGGTTTGGGTGCTGGCATCACTTAGCACCTTCATTGTCCTTACTTTGTAGCGGAGATTGATCTGCGAAATAATCTTGCCTTCCATTCCCTCTATATAAATGCCATAAAGTCCCACCTGATTAATATCGGTGCAGATGATTTGATCGGTGCCATCCCCTTTCAGATCGCCGAAAATCCAGGAACCCATCTCCCCGCCGTGTTTAATGGCATGCTCAGGATATAGCTGTTGCATATCGGGATGAGGCAGATCGCTGCATCCTCCAATCAGTAAAGCTATGCAAGCCAAAAAAACCAAATAATTCTTCAAGAAATTTCCTCTAAAATGCGAATAAGGCTTTATGTAAATTTCTGCTTTGTATGTCAAGTAAAACTTTTTGACCGCGGAAATGGCTTGACCGTTTTCGCTGGTTTCATCACTATGCACCTACGATAATTTTTCCTGGGAGGAATAATGAAAATCAGAATAATCCCGGTAGTTGTCTTGCTCTTGCTACTGCTTTGTGCAGCCAAGGATGTAAAGACTGGTTCCATTAGCGGCACAGTTCGTG
>CAZSST010000094.1:0-9822 GCA_964609575.1 uncultured Candidatus Cloacimonas sp. | reverse complement strand
ATGACCTACGGGTCTTTCCGCGATGACAATCTGTGCATCGGGCGCAAGTATGTAACGCCCACTCTCACCGCCAATAACACCCTGCGCGGTACCATCATCAAGAACCTGGCAACTATTTATGGCTCCCTGTCGTCCTCTTACAAGGATGATTTGAAGGTGTACGCCGCCAAAAACGCGGCTAACGTCCCCAAGGACAAGCTTCCGCCCACCACCTTCGCCATCTGGATGAAGATGATGTACCTCTTCAGCGAGTTGGATTCGGGGCATGTGGATCTGGCCACGGTTACCTACACCGATCTGCAAACCGTGGGTGCGGATATCGCCAGTATCGCCGAGGCCATCGTGAATGGCTATCTGGAGGATGTAACTGGCGGGGATACACTTACCGCTACGATGTAACAAAATGTAAGGGCGACCCTCAGGTCGCCCTTTTTAATTAAGAATGAAGAATTAAGAATGAAAAGCGGGCAATTTGCTATCTGTGGAGTCGGTTTGGCCTTTCCTTGCTAAATTCGTATCTTCTTGTTTCGAGGCCAAATGGACTACACAGGGATTATGGTGGAATTGCTGTAGTCCATGCCGCCTAAAGCTTGGGAAACAAGCTTGGGATATGGTTTAGCGGCATCGACTCCAGCAATGCGGTGCCTAACTTCTAACTTCTAACTTCTAACTTCTAACTTCTAACTTCTAACCCGTTAACCCGTTAACCCGTTAACCAAAATGGCGGTTCAGAGACCGCCAATACGGGTTTCTTTCACGATAAAATCCGCGCCAAAGAAGATAAGTTGGGAAAGGCTTTCGGGATTGGGAGGATAGCCTTCGGGGGGCTGGAGGATTACCAGGTCGGCTTCTTTGCCGGGCTCAAGGGAGCCGATTTGCCTATCCATGTTTAGCAAACGGGCACTACCTAAAGTGATGTGATAGAGTGCATTTTCGGGGGAAACGGAGTAAGCGCTCTGGCGGAAATTCATCATTTTGGCGTGGTGGAGCATATTCAGGGTGGTGCCGGCGCCAACATCGCTACCCAGGGCAAAGGGGATGCCGGCTGCTTCGATTTTATCCAAAGGGAATTCGCCACTTTTCAGGTAGAAATTGGAATCGGGGCAATGGGCGATTTTGGCACCACTATCCTTAAGTGCGCCAAGCTCATCGCTTCCCAGATGAATGGCATGGCCGAAAATGCTGCGGGGGCCAAGCATGCCAGCCTGGGCATACACCCCGGTATAGGTGGACTTGCCAAATAGCTGCTTCACCAGGGCCATCTCGTCCTTATTTTCAGATAAATGCGTTTGTATCCAGGCCTGATGTGCCATTGCGTATTTAGCGGTCTCGGTCATCAGTTCCATACTGCAGCTTGGCGCAAAACGGGGAGTGAAGATATAATCTCGCATGGGGCTCTTTCCATGCCAATGTTCATAAAGATCGATGCTGGTTTGCAGCGCTTGGTCGGTGGACATGCTTAGCTCTTCCGGGGAGTTTTGGTCCATCATCGTCATGCCTATCAGGGCGCGGACACCCAGTTTCTCTGCCACTTCAAAAGCAGCTTCGCAGGCTTTGGGATAGGGAGCGGTGTAGATAACGGACATGGTGGTACCATTGGCAAAGAGGGCATGAAAAAATAGCTCCGCGATTTGGTGAGCATATTCGGGATTGGCAGAGCGCTGTTCCGCGGGGAAAACGTGCTTATTAAGCCAGGGAAGCAAGGCCGGTTCGTATAACCCCCGCATCAGATACTGGGATAGGTGCACGTGGATATCGATGAAACCGGGGAGGGTAAGGCAATCGCCATAGTCCTGATAATCATGATGCACTTTGGGATTGAAAGCTTCGATGGAGTGTATTTTGCTTCCTTCAATGCAGATAAGCTGTTGCGGCAAGAATTCAGCCTTAGTCTGCGAAAGAGGGTTGATGATATTGGTTAAGAGCTTTATCATGGGCTAAACCTCTTTACTTCAATAACTTTACCTTTGCCGATGCCGAAGTGCAATTCCGCAGCATTCTGGGAAGCGGTGCCCTTAGCGCTGCTAAGTTCTCTGGTTAGAGTGTATTTTTTGCCTTTGGGGGGCTGCACGGTTACCTGTACACGTGTGCCAAAAGCGGGGCTTTGAGGTAGCTGGCCGAACTTCTGAACATCCCTCTCCAGGATGATTTCGCCGCTTTTCCATACTGGCTTAATGGATATGGAGCTACTAAATGTGGAAGTGCTATTGCGCAGTACTTTAGCACCATTTCCGCTGCCTACCACAAGGTCAAGAAAGCCGTCGCGGTCCAAATCGGCACAGGCATTGCCCCAGCCATTGAAAACCCTGGCGCCAGCCAGCCAGGTTACATCTGTAAAGGTGTTATCGCCATTATTATGATACAGATACGAGCGGTCGTTTTCGTAAACAGAGGTGATAAAGAGATCAAGGAAGCCGTCATTATCGGCATCGAAGAACAGGGGATCGGAGTGGAGTTCGTCGTAGGTAATTCCCGCATTTGCAGTGATATCGGTAAATTGCCAGTAGTAAATGCTATCTCCTTCCACCACTTTACAGGCCAGACCATCATTGCGCAGCAGGATACTGATATCTGAGATATCCAGGTAACGGGGATGCGCCAGATTGGCAATAAAGAGATCAAGATCGCCGTCATTATCGATATCGCCCCAATCTGCACCGATGCTATGGCCGTAATAACCCTGTTTAAAATTGCCAGCCAGGCCATAAAGCGCTGCCACATCTACATATAAGCTATCCGCTTGTTTCCAGCAGAAGTTGCGGTTCAGGCGGTAATTGGTAACCAAAATCTCCTGAATACCATCGTTGTCAAAATCGGCTGGAGCTACTCCCCGTCCGGCCTGACCAGGTTCTTTGGTATATTCAGGGTGCAAGAATCCGCGACGCTGGCTGTAATCGCTGAAATAGCCTTTATTATTATACCAGAAAAAATCGGGATAACCGCTTTGTTGCTGCCACTTTTCATAATTTGCCATATAGAGGGAAGGATAGCCGTTCTGTTCAATATCCACCCAGGCTGCGGCCTCTGTAGGAAAGCGATCGTCAATATCTCCGGCACGTTCATTAACGCCTACATAACGGGAGTTGTCCATATTCTTCATCAGTTGCTCGCCTTGTCCGTTTTCGGCATGGCTGAGGCTAACCAAATCCAGTTTGCCATCCAGGTTGAAATCCGCAAAAAGCCCACCATTGCTATTCAGGGAATCCAGATTGGCTTCGGCGCTGGTGTCTGTAAACTGCCAATTCCCTTCGTTGCGATACAAAAACTTGCCATTAAAGAGCAGATCGTTCATGCCATCGGAATTGTAATCGCCAATGCTGATGCGTGTATAGCGTTTGGCGTTCAGACCGCAGGCAGTGGTTTCATCCTCAAAGGTAATACCTTGATATTTATTCAGTTTACGCAGCCAGGTAATGAAGCTGTCCGATATCTTTAGTTCGCTGTGGATGGCAGCTAAGGCGGCAGTGGCATCGTTATCGAACTTGCGTCTGGGTGAGCCAAAGCGCTGCGCTTCACAGAAGTAACGTGCCGCAAGCAGCTGGTATTTTTTATCCTTGGCCAAAAAGCAGATTTTACCTCGCCAGTAGTTCAATTCGGCTATCTCACCCCGGTCGTTATTAGAAAACTGAATGCTGTTGGTCTTTTTTAGGATTTTTGATACTTTGGATTTCGGGAATAAGGTGCTATAGCTGGAAATGGGTTCGTCGCCATAAAATCCTGCTGTAGCCAGCAGTTTGTAGTAATCAGTTTTGATGCTTTGCATGGCTACGCGGCTATTCCAATCCGCAGGAGTATAACGGTCGTAAAGAAGAAGCTGATCCTGTTTTGATTTTGCCATATTCAGAAGTTTATCGGCAATGTCCAGCGCGTCAATTTGCATGCTTTGCTCTTTGCGAAACGAGGGGGACATCCAGTATAATGATGATATGTAAGCATGTACAGGATCCCTGCTTCCTGATGCCTCAATGGCAGTTTTCAGGCCATTCCAGTCCTTGCGTGCCGAGAGGTGGTAGAGCTTGTAATAGTAAGCTATCTGGCTATGTATGGAATGTGGGAAGCTTTCCTCGAATTCATTGATCATGACGAGGGCGAGGGAATCACTGCTTTGGATGCTTATCTCGTCAATAACGCCCTTGGCCATGGCTTCGATTACGCTGTTGTATTTGGGCATTCTGGATACAGCATCAAGGATTTCCGCTTCGGGAGTGTTATTCGCATAAAATGAGAAGATTATCGCATCGGTGGAATCGGCAAAAGAAGCCTGCAGCGCTTCAATCTCACGGGCAAATTCCAGGGAATCTGTTTCGGCCTCCTGATTCAGTAACAGCCATTGCAGAGCGTCTTCCAGGGAGTGGTATTCAGAGGCCAAACGCTTGTGACAAAGCATCGCCAGCCCGGGTTGATCGCTGCGCTGCGCATAATATAGCACGGCTTGCAGATCATCCTTGCCACCGCTATTAGCCTTATCCAGAATGGCATCCGCATGCTTCATGGCGATGTGAAACTGCTCTCTGTCTGAAAGCCAGCGCAGGTCTTCATTGCTAAGAGCAGAACCCAATGTAGCAGCTACGAGAAATACGATTAAAACTATGTATAGCTTATTCATAACTTTGCCTTGCTTATTATATTCATCATATCATCATGTGTAAATGTATATTCTGTATTGCAATAGTGGCATACAGGCTTTATTCCTTCCGTCATGCTTTCCAGTTCCTTTGTTCCCAGGGTAACCAGTGCTGCCGCAAAGCGATCCTTACTGCAATTGCATTTATAGGCTATGGAGTGTTGGTCGCTGATCTGCCAGGGGATATCTTTCAGCACAAAGCGATTCATGATCTCTTCAATACTAAGCCCCATATCCATCAAGTCGCTGATGTGAGGAGTTCTGGCGATATTGTCATTGAGCTTATCCGCAAACTCCGGCTGGGCATTGGGAAGCTGTTGGATAATAAAACCTCCGGCACTGCGCACTTTGGCATTTGGATCGATCAGCACTCCCAGATTAACCGCGCTGGGAATCTGTTCTGATTGGGAAAAATAATAGGCTAAGTCTTCGGCTATTTCGCCTGTAACCAGTTCTATGGTACCGCTATGTGGGGCTTTATTGGGTTCGCTGCGCATAACGGTCATGGTGCCCTTCCCCAGAGCTTTACCAGTAAAAAAGTTATCCTTTGCTTCGTCTAAAAACAGTCTTGGCGGATCTGCATAACCGCGTAGATATCCCCCAGCGGTACATATTGACACTCCGCCTAGCAGCTTACCCTCGCCATTTACTCTGATCGTTATCTCTGCTTCAGGTCGCTTCAAATCCATGCTCAGCATAGCAGCAGCACAAAGCATCTTACCCAAAAGCAAGGTACTGATGGGGGAGAGGTCGTGCAAATCACGCGCTCTTTGGACAGATTCGGTGGCATTAACCGCAAAGATACGGAACTGTTGATCTTTGGTAATGCCACGGATTAAGGTATCATTCATTATTCATCCATTCATGAGATATAGTGGTTCCGGGATAATAGTGCTGCAGGATGTCTCGGTACGCCAATCCGTTACGTGCCATTCTCAGCGCTCCAACCTGGCACATCCCCACACCATGGCCTGCGCCTTTGCCCTTGATGCTAAGGGTGGAGCGGGGTATGATGCTGATGATTCCCGCATCGGTTCTAAAATTGCCTTTGATATAGAAACATGAGGATAAGAGGTTACCAAATACCTGGCGGATTCTAAATTCATTATCCAGCTTGATCGTTTTATCACCAATAAGCTTCATACTGAGGATTCGCCCCGATCTACCGCGGCTGTTGATTTCGATTCTACTAAGGTAACTCATTCCCGCATTGGCAGCAAGCTTTGCTTTGGATATGCTTTTCTCCCAGCTAAGTGCACCTCTTTCCCAGGAACTCATGCCTTCAGTTGCCACTTTTGTGTCTATCCATAGGCGTGCCATATTTTCACTGCTTAAATCAAGAGAATCCGCTTCTGCTATGCAGGTTACGCCATTCAGATGTTCCACGGGCTTTCCTTTCCAGATTGCTGCCGAGGAATCGGTTTTACCTCCGCAACTGCTGTGATAGGTGGCATCGGCAACTTTATCAGCAATGAACAGCACTTCCCCGGCTGTATCGCTAACTGCCTGCAGGATAGTGGGATTGCAAAGGTATTCACCCTTATAAACCTGGCAGTGAGTGCCGCTACAGAGGTCATAGCCATCTGCCTTATGCCGGTTATTAAGCAGCAGAGATACGGCATGAGTTCTAGCCGCAACAGCCTGGGCTTTCAGAGCTTCCGAGGGTGAGTTATTGCCGATTTCGTTTTGAATCACTCCCGCAATGTAATCATCCAGCTTAAGATGGTGATTCAAAACCAGATTCCGGTTCCTGATCTTGATCCTGAAATCACCTTTGTACCCCAATTTTGAACCGTTTATCAGAAGTTCACCTTGGGTATCAATATTCAAGGGTGTTTCCAAATATATGGCTTTTCCCCTACTTTGCACCTGCACAGTGGCATTTATCAGATTTATTTCCTTCACCTTATCAGCATGCAATCCAAGCTCCAGGGCACGGGCTTCCGCATCCTCTTTGTTCGCGTAACTCTCAGGAAAAAAGTACTGGTATTCGCTTTTGATCTTCAGTTTTCCCTGCTCCCAGGCAAAATATTCCCGCAGCACTGCCAAAGTATCTTCCTCAGCATCGTTAAAAACAGGCGGATCGGACTGAATTCCATAATAGGACAAAGCCTCGGGATTCACCACGTTTATCGAGAGAGGAAGCTCCAGTTCACGCTGCATAAGTCCATCCGCTTCACTTATGATCAGTTTTCCCGAACCGCTAAGTTGAATGGACTTTGAAGTAGCCAGGTTTATCTCCAGGAAAAGCTCATTTTCGCAGAACTCCGCAGCATTTAAGGCATGCACTCCCAGCAGGCAGCATAAAGTTGCCGCCAAGGTGAGAAAGCTCCAATTTCGCATCGTTTGCTTGCTTTATTGAACCGTAGCACCAGGACTGCCACCACCATCGGGAAGCATGATCTTGATGCGGCCATCGGAATGCGCAGCCAAAATCATCCCCTGGGAAGTGATACCCCTGATTTTACGTGGTTCCAGATTTACCAGCATCAGGATGGTTTGGCCGATAAGCGCTTTGGGATCATAGCTTTGGGCAATTCCTGCCACCAGTTCCCGTGTTTCGCTTCCCAAATCCACTTTTAGTTTTAGTAGCTTTTCGGTTTTGGGCACTGCTTCTGCAGCCAGCACCTTTGCCAAACGCAGATCCAACCTTGCAAAGTCGTCATAACTAATCGTATCTTTAATGGGGGCATACTCAATCTCTTCCTTGGCTTGGGGAGCCGCATGAAGCCTGGCAAGCTGGTTTTCGATTTCGGCATCTTCCAGCTTGCGGAAGAGTGGCTTAACCTCTTGCAGATGGATATCGCCGCAGAGCTCATAAGCAGTTTTGTACAAAGGCTTTGGCTCCAGGCTCATCATCCGGCGCAGTTCTGTAGTATGCCTGGGTAAAATGGGGTGGAGGGCAATGGAGAGCTTGTTTAAAAGATTGGCACATACATACAGGATTTCATTCACGGTTTGGCGATTATCCTTGATCACAGCCCATGGCTTGGCCTCGTCAAAATACTTATTTCCCAGCCTGGCAATATCCATCAGCAAGCGGGTGTTCTTCTTCACCTGATAATCCGCATAGCCGCTATCAATTTCTTGTAATAGCCTATCTGCTTCATCCAGAATCTCTTTGCTATTATTACTTAATGTACAAGCTTCTATTACACCATCAAAGTTCTTATTGGCAAAAGCAAATACTCTATTAGCAAGATTACCCAGGGTGTTGTTCAAATCGCCATTGATGCGGGCCTGAAAATCCTTGAAGCTAAAGTCTGAATCCTGCTTTTCAGGGGCGTTAACGGCCAGATACCAACGCAGGTATTCGCCATCGAATTCTTTAACAAATTCATCCACCCAGATCGCCCAATTCCGGCTGGTGGAGATTTTATCCCCTTCCAGATTCATAAATTCATTGGCGGGAATATCATAAGGCAGGGCATAGGGCTTGTCTTGACCCATCAGCATTGCCGGCCAGATAAGAGCATGGAAAATGATGTTATCTTTGCCAATAAAATGGATCAGCCTGGTGTCAGGATCAAGCCAGTAATCCTTCCATCTATCTGGGCTACCACTATTTATAGCCCATTCCATGGTTGACGAAATGTAGCCGATGGGAGCGTCGAACCATACATATAGCACCTTTCCTTCCGCATCGGGAAGGGGTACGGGAACTCCCCAGCTTAGATCACGGGTAATGGAGCGTTCGATGAGGCCCTGTTCCAAAAGTCCCAGCATGAAGTTGCGGACATTCTCTTTCCAGTATTCCTTACCTTCCAACCATTTATGAAGCTTGTCCCGAAAGCTGTCCAATTGCAGAAACCAATGAGTTGTTTCCCGAATTATCGGAGCATTCCCACATATTTTGCATTTGGGCTCTTTTAGAGTGGTAGTATCATAAATCTGGCCGCATTTATCGCATTGATCGCCTCTGGCACCATCCGCTCCACAGCGGGGACAAACGCCTTCCACATAGCGATCAGGCAGATAGCGTTTATCATGCTCACAATAGAATTGCAGCGTGGTTTTGCTTTGGATGTGGCCCTTGTTGAATAGCTGTGTAAAGAATTCTTGCGATATCGCGTGATGCGGTTTTCTGGCAGTACCGGAAAAGTTATCAAATTCGATACCTACTCCATCGAAAGCCTCTTTAATGGAATCATGATAACGCTTCACTACATCTTCCGGGCTGATTCCTTCCTTGTCCGCAGAGATCGAAATGGGGGTGCCATGTTCATCCGTTCCGCAGATATAGATCACATCCTCATTTTTCATACGCAGGTAGCGTACGAAGATATCGGCGGGCAGATAGGCTCCCGCTACATGGCCTACATGCAATTTGCCATTGGCATAGGGCAGGGCGCTGGTAACTATATATTTCATATATGGATATCCTCAATAAATGCTTTGTGCAGCCGATTTACAGCTTCTCCAAGGTGTCGAGATGGCATTAGCAACTCTATGCTCTTATCAGTATTAATGCTGCGTTGCACTTCAAAATCGCCGCAAAGCCTTAAAACCTTTGCCAGAAGCGCGGGATCGTGGCCCAAACCAATTCCCACCAGAATTACAAAGCCCAGGTCTGTGGTTTTCTTTATGTTATTTATCTGTTTGTCATTCAGTAAATAATCTATCTCACCTTTATACTTTTCTTCAATGTATAGGTCTAAATATTCATTTTCATAATAGCTTTTGAATATCTCATGATTCCATTCAACTAAAAGCGAATCGATATCTGCACTGTATAACATACTGTATCTTATCAGTTTATCTTTGTGAGCGATTGCGGTTACCACTCTTTCTTCCATGTTATCTTCCTTATCGGGTTTGCTGGGGGCTGCGCTCATTAATGAGCCAGGGGCGAAGCTGAAGGAGGATTTTATTTCCACCTGCACGCCATATTTATATGCAAATTCCACGGCGCGAGGATGCAATACCTTAGAGCCATTGTAGCACAAGGAAAGCATCACGTCGGCGCTGATTTCTCTTAGTAACCGGGGGTTTTTAACCAAACGGGGATCAGCGGTGTAAACTCCATCCACGTCAGTATATATCTCACATTTATCGGCACCCAGATAGCAAGCCAGTGCCACCGCGGATGTATCCGAACCACCACGTCCCAAAGTGGTTATCTCCTTGGCCTGGCTAACTCCCTGAAAGCCTGCCACAATCACCACTTTGCCTTTTGCCAGTTCCTCATGAATGCGAAA
>CAZSST010000093.1:0-9992 GCA_964609575.1 uncultured Candidatus Cloacimonas sp. | reverse complement strand
TGTATCGCTTTACAGACCGCAAGGGACGTGAATTTGCCCTGCGTCCCGAAGGCACCGCTCCGGTAGTGCGTAGCTTTGTGGAGAACCACCTGGACGTGCTTAATAGCCGCACCAAGCTCTTCTATATTGGCCCCATGTTTCGTTACGATCGTCCTCAGGCCGGACGCTACCGTCAGTTCTATCAATATGGCATTGAGTTTATCGGCAGCAATCATCCCTATTACGATGCCGAAGTGATCGCCCTGGAAGTGCTGTGGCTGCAGGAACTGGGCCTGAAGAACCTGCGTTTGGAGATCAACAGCGTGGGCTGTGCAAGCTGTTCCGAAAGCTACGATAAAGCCCTAAGGGATTTCTATCGTCCTCTGTTGCCTCAGCTTTGTCCCGATTGCGTGCAGCGCTATGAGGTCAAACCCCGTCGCTTGCTGGATTGCAAGGTGCCCTCCTGCAAAGCTTTGAAAGTTGGAGCTCCGGTGCAGCTTGATTATCTGGACGATGAGTGTAAGGAGCATTTTGCCGTCGTACGCAGCTATCTGGATGCCATGGAAGTAGCATACACCATCAATCCGGGGATTGTGCGCGGACTCGATTATTACACCAATACCGCCTTTGAGATCGTGTATGAGGGGATAGGTGCGCAGAATTCCATGGCCGGAGGGGGAAGGTATAATGGTCTGATCGAACAAGTGGGGGGGAAGCCTATTCCCGCGATTGGCTTTGCCGGTGGCTTTGAGCGCCTGATTCTGGCCCTGGAAGAGGAAAAGATATCTCTGGGAGCCAAACCCCAGCCTCTTATCTGGCTTATCTGTCTGGGCGACAAAGCACGTTTGGGAGCGCTGGCGTTGCTGAATAAACTGCGTGGCAAAGGCCTCTATATTGAATACGATCCCGATAAGGCTTCGCTGAAAGCCCAGTTCAAGGTTGCCGATAGCGCCAAAGCCAGATATGCCATGATCATCGGCGATGATGAGATAGAATCAAAACAGTTGAATCTGAAGAATCTGGAAAGCGGAGAACAGCGGCTTATTAGTTTGGATGCGGCCGAGATAATGAGCGTGGTAAACTGAGTGTAAACGATTTAAACACAATATAATTGAACAAAGAGTAAAAGAGGAAAGAGACGAACTTTCCTCTTTGTTCAAGGTTTTTTTATATCGGGCGACCCGCCGGTCGCCCCTACGATTCACAGCATTGCTCTCACAGCGGAGTTCTCACAGTGAAACTCTCACAGCTTCAGCTCTCACTTTATCCCATCGCTCTCACTATCTTCCCTTCGATCAAAGCTTTTATCTCGTTCATGCGTGCTTCCGTGATCGCCTCATAGCGGGTAACCAGTACCGGGGTGGTATTGGAAGCGCGGATCAAACCCCAGCCATCCGCGAAAGTGATGCGCGCGCCATCGATGTCATTCACGTCGTATCCCTCAGCCTTGAATTCGGCACAAACCTTGGCCACCACGTCGAATTTGCGGTCATCGGCACAGGGGGTATGCAGCTCCGGAGTATTATACAGCTTGGGCTGATCGGCCAGATAGGTGCTTACCGGAGCGGAAGTTTGGGAAACTATTTCGATGAAGCGGCAGCTGACATAGATGGCATCGTCAAATCCCAGATAGCGATCGGCCAGAAACACGTGCCCGCTCATCTCTCCGGCGAATTTCACATTCGCTTCCTTCATATACATCTTGATATTGGCGTGGCCGGTTTTATACATAATCGGCTGTCCGCCATGCTTTTTAATGTCGTTAAAGAGATTCATGGAGCATTTCACATCGGCGATCACTTTCTCCCCGGGATTGTGCTTCAGATAGTCTCTGGCCAGAATATTCAAGATCTGATCGCCAAAAAGCATCTTGCCGTGTTCATCCACGATCCCAATGCGGTCGGAATCGCCATCCAGTCCAATCCCCACTTCATATTCTGCGGCAACCACGGCACGGGCAAGATCCACCATATTCTTTTCCACGGTGGGGTCGGGATGATGATTGGGAAAATCGCCATCGGGCTCGCAATACATCTCGATCACTTCGCAGCCTTTGCGGCGCAAGATTTCCGGCAGATAAGGTCCGCCCATCCCATTGCCGCCATCCACGATCACCTTAACGGGACGTTCAAAATGGACACTATCCACGATGTAATCGATATACTCCGAATCGATAGTGAGATAACGCAGGTGTTCACCCATGCCCATAGCAAAGTCACCCTTCTGGATGATCTTCAGCACGTTCTGCAGTTCCCCGGCATAAACACTACCCAAGCCCAGATTCAGCTTACAGCCATTGTATTGGGAAGGATTGTGGCTGGCGGTAACCATTGCTCCACCACCCGTTTGAAGTTTCCAGATGGCAAAATACAGCACCGGTGTGGCCACAATATCAATGTCATAAACGTCGCAGCCTGTTTCCAGCGCACCTTTGATGAAGGAATCCATAAAGTTTCTGCTGCTGTGCCTGGCATCACCGCCGATGACGATGGTTCTTTCTCCATGCGCTTGCAGATAGGTCCCAAAGCCTTTCCCGATAAGGTAATATGTTTCCGCATTCAATTCCTCATCCACTACTCCGCGGATGTCGTATTGCCTGAAGATCTGTGGTTTAATCATCTTAACTCCATAAAAAGATATATATCTACATGTTAATCAAGTCTTGCAGGATGGGAATGATCCTGGCGATTGCAGCACCGCGATGCGAGATGCGATTCTTGGCATCATCATCCATTTCCGCGTAGGTGAGGCCCTCCACTTCGAAGATACTGTCATATCCGAAGCCGGAAGCTCCACGTTCGCTTTCTGTTATCTTTCCTTCCACCACTCCTTCCACCACGGCAATAATGCCATCTGGAGCGGCTAAAGCCACTGCAGTTCTAAAGCTGGCCCGCCGATCGCTTATCCCTTGCATCAGAGATAGCACCTTGTGACGGTTATCTGCGTAACTGCATTGTTCTCCGGCATAGCGGGCAGCATACACTCCGGGAGCACTATCCAAAGCAATGATAAACAGCCCGGTATCATCGGCCAAAGCAAGCATGCCACTTCCCTTTGCCGCTTCCAGAGCTTTTTTCATGGCATTTCCGGCGATGGTGTCCCGGTCTTCAATGGTGGCAGGAAGCTCCGGAAAATCCTGCAAACAAAACAAACGATAGGGCAGGGCTCCGAGCAAGCTCTTCAGTTCCACCAGCTTATCCCGGTTATTGGAAGCGATCAGTAGTTCTCTTATCATTTAGCGCTTAAAGAACTTCCTGATTTTATCAAAGATCCGTTTATCCAAAAAGCGTTCGGCAGTGGCGGTGATCTTTTGCATATGCTCCAGCACGCTTCCTTCTCCGCTCCAGTTATCTTCCAGCACCTTGGGATCGATATCATTTAGAATCATGTTCAAGCCCATCACCAGCAGCACGAGATCGTCCACATGCCCAATCACCGGAATGAAATCGGGGATAATATCAATGGGCATTATCAGGTAGGCAATGATCCCTGCAACCTTGGCTTTCTGCTTGATGCTCACCCGTTTATCGATTGCCAACCGGGTAACCAGAATAAAGAAATCGGGCAGCAAAAAAAGATATTCTCCCAGCTTATTGCCTGTGGAGCCACCCTTTTGCTTTGTCCAATCTTTGGCCTTGCGGCGCAGATCTTCATAAAACTTCAGCTTATCAGGATCAAGATCTATGATCTTCTCTTCCAGCTTTTCCTGCTCATCAGCAGGCATTTCACGGCCATTTAGTATATCATCAGTCATAATATACCTCCATTTTCCAGTATTTCAAAGTGCGGAAGGGGAGTCAAGGAAAAGTTAGGGAACAGGGGTAGTGGCGGTCTCCGAACCGCCATAACATTTAGATGTATCTACAGTTTCTTTTTAACACAGAGAAAAAGCAGAGAAAAGCAGAGAAAAGCAGAGAATAATGATAACCTGAAAGAGTTGATAGGTTAATGGTTAGTGATTAATGGCGGGCTGGGCTGTGCCTGAAACCTGACACCTGGAACCTTACTTGATCTCCTCTTTTACTCTTTGATAGTTACCTCTGCTTTTCTCTTGAAAACTCTGCGTATCTCTGTGGTTAATAAAAATAACACGGATAACTGAATGCGCTGGATTAAAGGGATTATCTCTTTCCTCTTTTACTCTGTGTTTGTTTTTGGTTGTTCGAGATATCCTCTATGTTATATTCGAAATTCATGCGCTGCCCAGGTGATGCCCATGCAATTGCCCGGGGATCACACGGGCATCTCATGGTCAAGGGGTTGAAAAGCTGCAGTTAAAGACACTCTTTCAAGCTACTTAGGTGATCAGTAACGCCAGCCGTCAATACTGCGCTAAAGACTGGTCAACAACCCAATTTCAGCGTTTGACTGGAGTTCATGGCGCCGCAATAAGCAATGATGATACGTTGTTTAGAGCGCGTCATGGACTTCAGACATACTGGCGTTGCAGATAGCTATAAGAGTGCTGCTTGAAGTCCGAATCGCATTAAAGGTAAGGGATAAATCAAATCTGGAATGGCGATTCGTACTCCAATCAGCAGTTACCACCCAAGTGTCTGCACGAAGTTCCGAATGGAGATATTATCCAGCAAAAAACAAACGCCGGAATTGCTTCCGGCGTTCATCACCTTATATTCTAATCCCTATGTGGGATAGGGTGTTATTCGCTGATGGCAGCTATGGCAGCGGCCAAACGGGCAATCGGCACACGATAGGGGGAGCAGCTTACGTAGTTCATGCCCACGGTGTGGCAGAATTCCACGGAGCTGGGTTCTCCACCATGCTCGCCACAGATCCCAACCTTCAGGTTAGGACGGGTGCTACGGCCGCGCTCGGTTCCCATTTTCACCAGCTGGCCTACTCCTTCGCGATCGAGGATCTGGAAGGGATCGTTTTTCAGCAGGTTTTTGCGGATATAGATGGGCAGGAACACTCCGGCGTCATCGCGGGAATAGCCAAAGGTCATCTGGGTGAGGTCGTTGGTGCCAAAGCTGAAGAATTCGGCACGTTGGGCGATTTTATCGGCTACCAGCGCGGCACGTGGGATTTCGATCATGGTACCAACGAGGTATTCCACCTTGTCGTTCTTTTCGGCAAAGACCTTATTGGCGATGGTGCGAATGATATCTTCCTGCATTTCAAATTCGGCAGCAGTGCCGATCAAGGGAATCATAATTTCGGGCAAAACGGTGATGCCACGGGCTTTTACGGCCAGCGCAGCTTCGATGATGGCCCGGGCTTGCATTTCCGTGATTTCCGGATAGGTATTGCCCAAACGGCAACCGCGGTGTCCCAGCATGGGATTGAATTCATGCAAAGAAGCCACACGGTCTTTCACCTTCTGCAGGGGCATGCCAAGTTCGTCGGCAATTTCCTTTTGCTGAGCTTCCTCATGAGGCACAAACTCGTGCAAGGGCGGATCCAAGAGGCGTACCGTAACCGGGAAGCCATTCATGGCGGTAAAGATGCCTTCGAAATCGGCGCGTTGGATAGGCAGCAGCTTATCCAGGGCCAGACGGCGTCCTTTTTCATCATCGGCGAGGATCATTTCACGCATGGCCTTGATGCGGTCACCTTCGAAGAACATGTGTTCCGTGCGGCAAAGGCCGATGCCCTGAGCGCCAAAGTTGCGGGCTACAGCTGCATCCTTGGGAGTGTCGGCATTGGTGCGCACTTTCATGCGGGTATATTTATCGGCGAGTTGCATGATCGCGCCAAAATCGCCGCTGAGTTCGGGATCCTGGGTCTCGATCTTGCCTTCCAGCACTTGGCCGGTGGAGCCATTAAGCGAGATCCAATCGCCTTCTTTATAGGTTTTTCCATCCACATTGATGGTGCGGGCTTTATAATCGATCACCAGAGCTCCGGCGCCGGAAACGCAGCATTTTCCCATGCCTCTGGCTACCACGGCAGCGTGAGAGGTCATACCGCCACGAGCGGTGAGGATACCTTGAGCCACGTTCATGCCGCGCAGGTCTTCCGGAGAGGTTTCGATGCGCACCAGGATAACTTTCTTGTTCTGGGCAGCCCAGGCTTCGGCATCATCGGCAAAAAATACGATCTGACCGGTGGCTGCTCCGGGAGAGGCGGGCAATCCGGATGCGACTATCTTGGCTCCGGCCAGGCCTTCCTTGGTGAATACGGGGTGCAGCAGTTCATCCAGCTTACCGGGTTCCAGGCGCTTGAGGGCGGTCTTTTCATCGATGAGGCCATCGCGCAGCATATCCATGGCAATCTTTACCATGGCAGCGCCGGTGCGTTTGCCATTACGGGTTTGCAGCATCCACAGTTTATTATCCTGGATGGTGAATTCGATGTCCTGCATGTCTTTGGAGTGATTTTCCAGCTTCTTTTGAATGGCAAAAAGCTCCTGGTAGGTTTGGGGCATGGCTTCTTCCAGGGAAGGGAATTTGGCGGCACGTTCTTCTTCAGAAACTTTGGCCAGCACTGCCCAACGCTGGGAACCGATCTTGGTGATCTGCTGCGGGGTTCTGATTCCGGCAACCACGTCTTCACCCTGGGCATTGATCAGATATTCGCCATTGAACATGTTTTCGCCGGTGGCGGCATCGCGGCTGAAAGCCACGCCGGTAGCGCTGGTGAGGCCCATATTGCCAAAGACCATGGCTTGCACGTTCACGGCAGTGCCCCATTCGTGAGGGATGTTATTGAGCTGACGGTAGAACATGGCGCGGTCGTTATTCCAGCTGTCAAAAACGGCAAACACGGCACCCCAAAGCTGTTCCCAGGGATCATCGGGGAAGCTGTGGCCGGTGTTGTCTTTCACGGCTTTTTTGAAAAGTACTACTAGTTGCTGTAAATCCGCGGCGGTAAGCTCGAGATCGTTCTGAACGCCTTTCTCGGCTTTCATGTGGTGAATGATCACTTCAAAGGGATCTTCTTCTTCCTTGCTGGTGGGTTTAAGGCCCAAAACCACGTCGCCGTACATCTGTACAAAGCGGCGATAGCTATCCCAGGCAAAACGTTCATTATTGGTCTTTTTAATTATTCCCTGCACCGCGGCATCATTCATGCCCAGATTCAGGATGGTATCCATCATTCCCGGCATGGAAGCACGGGCACCGGAACGAACCGAAACCAGCAGGGGATTCTCATTGGAACCAAATTGCATCCCCATAATATCTTCCACGTGCTTTACGGCAGCTTGCACATCGGCTTTCAGCAAATCGCGCAGCTTGGCGGCTCCAAGAGTGTTATACTCGGTGCAAGCCTCAGTGGTAATGGTGAATCCGGGGGGAACCGGAATCCCGATTAAATTCATCTCGGCAAGGTTTGCTCCTTTTCCGCCGAGCAAGTTCTTCATGTCGGCTTTTCCTTCGGCTTTACCGTTTCCGAAGAGATAAACACGTTTAATTGCAGTCATTTATCCTCCATGATTGCATGATACAATCTGTTTCATTTCGTCTTACCACCGAATCCAAATGGCCTATTCTGTCAACTGCTTTCTTGGTTATGGCTTTGCGCCAATATCTTGGGAGAGCCCAGGCGTGGCAAAATGAATTTACATAAGGGGGAAAGAAATCCCGAAAAAATAGCTTTACAGATTTGGCATCTAAATCAGCTTGACTATTCGAGTAAAAATGATATTATTAAGAAAGGATAAAATACCTAAGGATAAGCTATGAAGAAGTACTTACTCCTGTTCTTCAGCTTGTTGTTCATTGGCCTCTTGGCCGGAAAGGTGGATCTGAATACCGCCACTCTGGAAGAACTGAAAGAGCTGCCCATAACAACAAACCAAGCAGAAGACATCTACGAGTATCGGGAATACGTGAAGATCTTCGAAAGCATCTTTGATCTGCGGGAGATAGCTTCCATCGATCAACAGACGCTACTGAAGCTCAAACCCCTGGTGGTGGTGTCCCTTTATCAGGAAACTGATGATGTGGCTATGCGCCGTGAAGAGATTCGTGACCTGATGGAACGCCTGGACAGCAATGAAGGCTCTGCAGAGGGCATGGCGGATGTGTGGGAAGATTATCTCATGACACCCCAGAACGTCAATCGCATGAGCCTGGATGATTTTATGAGCCTGCCCAACGTATCCGGAGTGGATGCAGTGGCAATCCTGAAACGTGTAGCCCAGGGCGATACGATTGCCGATACCCGTGACCTGCGAAACAGCGCAGGCCTTTCCTATTACGGCTACACCAATCTCCGCAGCTATGTGTATTACACGGAACCCCCGGTGAAGAATCGCCTCATGTGGGATGCCAATCTGCAATATTACACCCGCTATTTTGAGGAAGGGCAGCATGAAATGCTCCACGAAAGCTTCCTCCGCAATGATTATGGCTCCAGCACCGTGGTGGTGCCGCATCGCAAAGACCTGTCCTATTGGGGATATTTTGGTCTGGATGAGCTTGATCCCGATATCCTGGTGAAGATGCGCATGCGCTATGGCAATAACTACAAGGTCGGGATCATGAATTACACTGCCAAGGGCGAGCCCGGCTTTTTGAATATGACCGGTTCGGAATTTCTGGATAGCTCAAAGTGGTATGCCGGATATGAGAATTATCAGTTTCCCGGCATCAGGAATTCCCGCCTGAAGCTATATCTGGGTAATTACCGGGCTACCTTCGGGGAAGGTCTGGTGATGGAAAATACCGATTATTACAGCGCTCGTAAAACCGGCTTTGGTTTCAGCAAGAGAATTCTGGGAATTACTCCTGATCTCTCCCGCACCCAGGAATATTCCCTTAAGGGTGGAGCGGTGGAATATAGCAATCCTTATTTTGGGATCACCCTCTTTGGCTCCAACGATAAAAAAGATGCCCTGGTGTATATGGATGCCGATGGTAATTACATCAAGCGTGATGACTATGGCAACGATGTATTTACTCAGCGGGATACCACGGATGTGCATTATGGCCAGCAGTACTATGTGGATGGCAATGGCATGCCCGTTTACAGCTACGAAAATGGCAGTGCCGTGAGCGCTACCAAAAATAAAATCTTCGGCTATGTGAATCCTACTCTCCGCTACGATGAAGATACCCTGATGGAAGCGGAGCAGTATTTTAATAGTGAACTGGGCTCGGGAACCAATTTTGCCACGCCTTATATAAACCTGGCAAATCGCACCGATGTGATGGATGAAAAGCTGTGGGGCACGCATCTGCAGGTTAATCCCGTACTGGGAACCAAGCTTGGCTTCACCACATACACAGCTTTGTATGACAATGCCCATATTGTGGTGCCGGAATATGATGATCTTCCCGAAACGCTTTTCCGGGATAGCTATTATTACACCAAGCTTACCAAGATTATGAATGCTGAGATCAGCAATCTATACAGCACCCAAACTGATGATTACTCCCGCGATTACCGCAGGGTTTTGGGCTTCGATGGCCAGACCGTGATCGGCAATACCTCCATTCAGGGAGAATATGCCGAGCTTTCCGTGGATGGCTCTGATTTTAAGTTTGGCGATGATCCCAAAGCACTTCTGATCTCTGCCAATACCCAATATCAGAATCTGTATTTCCTCACTCTGTTCCGTAATTATGACCGGGATTTTGATAATCCTTACAGCAATAGCTTCTCGGAGCATGAACGCTTTGAGGATACCATCCTGGAAAAAAATATCTATGCGCTCACCAATCCCACCATTGCCGATATGTACCTTAGTTCCAATCAATCCCAACCGGAACGGGGCGTGTATTTTGAAACCAGATACAAATTCAATAACTACTTCACCGTAGGCCGCAGCTATCTGGATTTGTGGGAACGCTTAACCGACGGACGCCGCAGTGCCAGATTCCAATCGGAACTGGAATTCCGTCCCCTGTATCAGGTGAGCATGCGTTTGCGCTACAAAAACCAGATCAACCGTTATGACGATCTGGCCGAACGTGGCGTCTCCAAAACCAATGAATATACCATGGCAGTGCGTACTTTCCTTTCCAATCGTGATTTTCTGGAACTGGAATACCGCTATAATACTGTTTGGAATCCTCCCTACACCTCCCTTACCAATCCGGTGGAAG
>CAZSST010000092.1:313-10069 GCA_964609575.1 uncultured Candidatus Cloacimonas sp. | reverse complement strand
GTGAGAGCTACGCTGTGAGAGCGCTTCGCGCAGGTGAGACCTGCGGAAGTGAGACACCTTCGGTGTAGTGTGAAAAGATGATATGCAGGGGCGAGCTTCGGCTCGCCCCTTGCAGCTCAGGGGATTGGTGGAGTCGATTTGGGTTTTTCCCAATTGCAAGCTTGTTTCCGTTTTCAGAGCCAAATGGACTACACCTATGTCATAGTGGTTAACGCTGTAGTCCATACCGCCCAGAGCTTAGATACCGCTTTGGAATTGGTGTTGGCGGTATCGACTCCAGCAATGGCGAGTGCGTAGCACGGCAAGGCGAATGCCCACAGCCCAGTAGTTTACTGCTGGGAACAAGGCATATATAGATAAGATGAGTCCGGAGGACGATATTAATTTGTTCATATATCGTCCTCCGGACTCACTTCCAATTATTATATACTTTCCCACCAATGAATTGCTGGGCTGGGAGCATACGCCTTATCGTCCTCCGCACTAAATAATGGCTTCGAAAGTTACCATCTCCGCATGAGTCCTGCAGCCCCCATTGTAGATACTAAGCATGTAGAATAGTAGAGAGCTGCATGACTCCTGCTTTGACATATTCATTCAATCATCACCCACTTAGTTTGAAAGAGAGCCTTCATTTTTCATTCTTCATTCTCCATTCCCATGCGACGCCCATGCGATGCCCATGCAAATGCCCGGGGGTCGCATGGGCGTCGCAAGATAAGTGTATATCTGGCATTATGATTGTGTTTTGAACGCTGATTTTGAGAGAGCATATATTATCCATCCAGATGCATCGCCCCGCTATCCTTTACCCATTGATAATTGTGATAGGTAAATTGTTCATGGTGAAACAATTAAAAATCACATCTATGAATTTTCTGCTTGACATATCAGAATGGAATTCAGTAATGGGACGTTGCATGAGATACTTGTGATTATGAGTAGCTATGCTTATATTTGGCAAGTACTTACTGATAGCAGTCGGGATAGCGGCTGCCAGAAACATAGTTGGGAGATTATGGAAACTGAAGCTAATGATACCGTGAAGAGAAGTCTTTGCCATAGGCGCTGCCGGATGCAATTTCAGGGCACCGCCGAGTCGTCGCATCATGCTTTCCCTATCCCCAGCCTCTCCACAACGTATTTAATCAAACTAATGAATAACGAAGGATGCCAAAAATCCCCTCACACTCCGCTTACCCGCAATAATCATCGCACATTATCCGAGCTCGCGGAAAGATGGGATCACGGGCAGCCCTTCACTACCCTTAACCAGAAACAACAATTATGCCGGCATCACCATGCTAATGAGGTGCCTGGCTAATATCACCTTCATTAATCCCTTACTTAAGGAGTAAAGATGAAAAGACTATTCCTCATTAGCTTGTTCTTGCTGCTTTCAGTGATGGCATGGGCTGATGTTTACCCTATCGGTGCTCTGGGCACCAGCTCATCTGCTACATATGGACCAATCAGCGGGTACTATGACTATGGTTGGACAAAAGCAATAGTAACTGCATCTGAAATGACAGCAGCAGGATATGACGGGTCTGACGATATGACCGGCCTCGGTTATTATGTTGGAAACACCCCTTCCAACTATCAGATAATCAATGTATATTGTTATATCCGCCACACCACCCTTAGTGCTTACACTACTACAGCCGATGAAACTGGAACGGCGAAGCCGGATTCCACTTTATTCACCAATGTGTTTTCCGGTACCCTATCCTTCAATGGAGGAGGATGGCACTACTTCGCATTTAATATGGCAGATTTCGATTGGGATGGAACCAGTAATATCGAAATCTTTTGGATGAACTTGGATGGTGATTACGTTACCGGCTACCCCACTTACCGCTATGCCAGCACCAGCCCTGATTATAAGCTTGTTTACAAACAACAGGATACGACCTGGCCTACCACTGCCGGAACCAGAATCACCAGCCGTTCTAATATCGCCATTGTAACCCCATCCACCGATCCTCCCAATCCGGCAATCCTTGTCTACCCTGCGGACGGTGGATATGCATTCTTGGATGCTAATCTTTCTTGGAGCGATGGCGGCGGTATGCCCACAAGTTATGATGTCTATTTGGATACGGTAGATCCACCAGTAGCACTGGTTGCTGATGATGTTACCACTACTTCCTTCACTCCTACCTTAAGCCCTGGAACAACCTACTACTGGCAGGTTATTCCCCGTAATACCAATGGAGAAGCACCAGGATGCCCGATTTGGTCATTCACTACACCGGGAACAAATCAATTGGCCGAAAGCTTCGATGCCACAACCTTCCCACCCGTGGGATGGGAAAATCCTGGCAGCTTCACCAGAACTACCACCACTCCCTTTTATGGTGCAGCGAATATTTATAAGTCTGCCAGCACTACTCCGGCACTGATATCCACTCCCATCCTGGCAATCGATACCGATTCGGATTTGGATTTCTATTACCGCACCAGTTCCACCACCGGCTATGGCTTGTTGAACATCAAATATTCCACCGACCGCGTTACCTGGAACCAGATTGGTGCAACCATTCCCATGCCTACCACAACCACCTGGAACCATGCCAATGTTGCATTGGGTGCCATCCCCGCTGGTAACTACTTCCTTGGCTTTGAAGTTTCCACCAGCAACTCCACTTCCAGTATCTATATTGACTATATATTTGGACCGAACCTTGCAGCTGTGGCACCTGGCCCGGTTGCTCTAACTGCACCTGCAGATGCTGCTACCAATGTTTCGGAATTCCCCACCTTTACTTGGACAGCACCAACTACAGGTGGAGTACCAACAGGTTACAAGATTTACTGTGATACCACTTCCGATCCCAGCACCATGCTGGGCACTGTTACGGCACTTACTTTCACTGCTACTGAGGCATTACCCTTTAATACTCTTCTCTATTGGAAAGTAGTGGCCTTTAATGGAACCGGGGATTCAACTGGTAATCCTATTAGAAGCTTCACTACCAGAGAAGACCCCACCATCTACACCATGCCTTGGCTGGAAGATTTCGGTACCACCGGTGCTACCTTCCCACCGACCAACTGGACACGGTGGTCAGGATTACTTACGCCCGAACCTGTTTCCCTGTCTTCTGTTACATCTTATTGGGTTATAGACGATTACGCAAATATTGTTACAGATCCTACCAATAAATCTGCGTCCATGAATATCTATAGCACTACAAGGAAACATTGGCTAATGACTCCTCCCATCCAAATGCCTGGAACTGGGTACCAACTGGAATTTGATCTTGCGTTAACAGATGATGTTAATGCAGCGCCACCAATTGATCCAACCGGATACACGGGTGTTGATGATAAATTCGCAGTGCTTATCAGCGATGGGAGCACATGGTCTACTGCGAATGCAGTAAAAATCTGGGATAATGATGCTGCCACTTCAGGTGGAATATATGAAGTTTACAATGATGTGCCCCACACAGGCAGCCATTGGATACTTCCTCTGGATAGTTACACCGGCATAAAGCAAATCGCCTTCTACGGAGAGTCCACAGTTAGCAATGCTGATAACGATTTCTTCGTGGATAACGTAATGATCCGTCAAACCCCTGCTGGAGCTCCAGAGCATGTAACCTTGGCTTATCCTGTCGATGGTGCCAGCGGCGTGATCCCGGAAAGCACCACTATCTCCTGGACTGCATCTTTAACTGGAGGCATTCCCGCCTATTATGAAGTTTACGTAGGTGGAGCACCCATAGACCCCTCCTCTGACTATTATGGCGAATACTTCTATGAAACAGCGGATACCAGCCTGAATCTTTCTGCTCAGGCGGATATTGATCTGGGATATTCCACCACTTGGTATTGGGCGATTCTCCCCTACAATTCCGACGGTTTATCACCTGATCCCCTTGATCCTGCCTTCATGGTTTGGGATTTTACCACTATTGCCGACCCCACCATCGTTGCTCTTCCCCATGAAGAGTATTTTGATGATGTAACCGCTCCCACTTTGCCTTATGGGTGGACGAATTATATCAATTCCACATCTACTTCGGCAGTGGTGGCTACCTATAGTTCCACTACCTATGCCCAGAGTGCTCCCAATAGTGTAAGACTCTATAATCCCTCAGATGCCTCTGCAGATCTGCGTTTGATAACCCCTGTCATCAATTCATCTATTCCTGTTAATACCATAAAGATAAAGTTCTATGCCCGCAGCAGCAGTGCCGGATATCCTCTTTTAGTTGGAACGGTTAGTGCTCCTGATGGAAGCGGTGTTTTCACACAAATGCAGCAAATAGACCTTACCGCCACAAAAACAGAATATGATGTGTCATTTGCCAATTACCTTGGAACCGACCAGTATATCTGTTTCAAACATGGTTTGGGCGGAACAGGCAGAACTCTTTATGTGGATAACGTCCGCTTGTTGGAATTACTTCCTGTTGATCTTGCTGCCACTGGAATAACCGGACCCAACATTCTGGAAGCTGGAAATTCCTACGATTACGTGGTAAGCGTATTCAATGAAGGCACTACTACAGTAAACTCCTATAGCCTGAATTTGAAACAAGCCGACGGAACATTACTCACCTCCACGGCAATAGCAACTCCCCTTGATCCCGCTGCCACGGCACAGATCACCATTCCCTGGATTCCCGCTACGGGCGGTGTGTACCAAGTATATGGTGAAGTGGTTGCCGCTGGAGATGGCAATGCCGCAAACGATGAATCAGCCCTCAAGAGTGTTTACGTTCTGGATAATTCCATGACGTTAATTCCTCTTGGTAATGATGCCACCACCACATCCGGATATTACTTGCCCTTCGGATTCTATCATAAGAACAGCGTAGGTGAAGCACTGTATTTCCCGGATGAAACTCACCTGCAATCGGGTACGATTAGTGCCATAGCCTTCAAAAACACCTTTAGCAGTACCACTGTTCTGAACAAGCCGGTGAAGATCTGGATGGCCCATACCACGGTTACCGATCTCACTGGAGGATGGCTTCCTGCTGCTGATTACACCCTTGTCTTCGATGGGAACGTAGATTTCCCCGCAGGAGTGAATTACATTCCGATTCCGCTTACCACTCCCTTCAATTACACTGGCGGAACTCTGGCTGTACGTTTTAACCGTCCCATGGATACAGGTTTTTACACTACCTCTGATAAGTTCTATTACACCACCACGCCCGAACATACCAATCGCGGCAGGTATTTGGTAAACGATTCCACTGTTTACGATCCCATGGATCCTTCCGCAACAGGAACTGCAGTGGGATATCTGCCAAACACCACCTTTGTAGTTCAGAATGCCGTAATGCAAACCGGTGCGGTGCTAAGTGGCCATGTGTATGAAACTGGTGGAACCACTCCCATAGCGGGTGCTACCGTTACCTTAAGTGACGAACGCTACAGCACCACCACCAATGCCGAAGGATACTACGAATTCACCTTCTGGGAAGCCCACACGGTTACCGCCGTTGCTTCCAAAGCTACTTATTACTCTCAAACGGTTACCGGGCTTAACCTCACCATAGGCAATACCATAACCCAAAACTTCATTCTTGGCACCATGCCCCGAGTTACGGTTAGTGGCATTGTCAATACCAATGACGTCCCTGGCGGTATCGAAGGTGCAGCAATTGCTCTGAACGGCTCAGAAGTGTATAACGTCGTAAGTGGCGCGAATGGCTTATTCAGCATCCCGAACGTATTGGGAAGCAACGCAGGCCAGGCCTATACCATCACCATCACCAAGGATGGTTACCAAGGCTATTCTGCTGCTGTAACAGTATTGGAAGCTAATCTTGATCTCGGCACTATCACCCTGGTGGAACATCTGTGGACGGCCTACAACCTCGTGGCATCCCACAATGCCGGAAATGCTGATCTTACCTGGGACGCGGCTGCCGAACCCGACTACTTCCTCTTCGATTTCGAAGCTGATAATGGCGGCTGGGTTCCCAGCTCAAACTGGACCAATCCCTTGGGCGACTGGGAATGGGCAAACACCTATCCCACCGGTGGCACGTTTAATTGGACAGACAGTGCCACAAGTTGCGTTCCCCCCACGGCTGCCCATTCCGGAACCGGACTTTGGGGCACCAAGCTCTACACGAATTACTCCATGTCCGGCGGTTGGAGCTACCTGACCCGTGAAGTCAACCTTGGCGGATTCGCAAATCCCCAGCTTAGATTCTGGCGCTGGAACAACCTCTACTACACCTACGACTATTACTATGTACAGGTTTCCACCGACGGTACCAACTGGACCAATGTCCTTTCCGAAACTACGATCAACAATGCCTGGGCTGAGAAAGTGGTCGATCTGTCCACCTATGCCAATCAGACCATCAGCATCAGATTCGCCATGTACGCCACCACCGTGGTATCCTATGCCGGATTGTACATCGATGACATCTACATTGGCCCTGCTTCATCTGCTCCTGCATTAGCCGGCAGAAACCAAGATCGCAGCTTCCAGAACTACAGCCTGTATCGTTTGCTGGCTGCCGATGAAGCCACTCCTGCTTCATGGAGCCTGCTTAGCAGCGCTCTCACCGATACAGTGTACACTGATAACGGTTTTGGAGCAGTGCCTGGTGGAACCTATGAATGGGCAGTGAAAGCCAATTACAGCGGTTCTCAAAGCTCTGAACCCATCTTCTCGAATACCCTGGGACGTGTGTATAATCCTGCAGATATCGCCGCTACCACCGTGGGCGCCACAGTTCAGCTTTCCTGGACTGCCGAGCCTGGAGCTACCTTCTACAAGATTTATGCCGCCGACGATCCCTATGGTGTGTTTACCTACCTTGGTTACAGTCAAACAGCTACCTACAGCGTAGCTCTTCCTGCCGCCAAGAAGTTCTATAAAGTTACCGCCGTGGCCGATGAAGCTCTGCCAGCCGGAATGCCTGCATTAAACGCAAAATAACCCCAAGTAACCTATAGATGCAAAGCCCCGCTCTTGCAGCGGGGCTTTTTCATGGAGCTCTTACACATGGGGTTAGCTACGTTTATCCCAATTGAGGTATTGGAGTACAAACCGCCTGAACAAACTATCTCTTACCCAATATCTTATGGGCGGTTTGGACTACAAAGCCGGGTATAATAATCTGCCTGCTTTTGTAGTCCATGAGGCCCTACAAGATTCATATCAGCAAGAAGTTATTTTGGCCTCATGTACTCCAATAGCATTATTCAGGTTTATGCAGCGTATCTTTCCAGACTGACGAGAGGAATTATGCCGTTACCCACCATATTTGAACTTGAGCCTGATATTATAATTGCGCTTGGCATTCTCTCAAATCCGTTTATTATGTGTTTGTAGTTAGAGTTGAACGTCAGTTGAACATCCACTGTAACGTCGATGTTATCAGCTAGTTAGATAACTATCTAATAAAACTCGTTTGTTAGTTTTTTAGAAGAAAAACAGGTGAGGTGGAATGGCTCCACGCATAGTTAGTTATGTTCAAGATAGTTTTTATGTTCTGCTCAATGGAGCAAAAGAGGGGATGTGTCTCTTTATAGAGGCATTTGTCGCCACCCCCGGTATGAACACATGTAATAATCATAATAGCGAAGGAAATGTGCTGTTGCTTACTCTGCGCCAAAACTCTTATGATCATCGCACGTTATACGAAAATGGCATGCAGCGGTTTTGCGCTTCTTACTTCCTTCATCCCTATCATCACCATCAAGAACAAGTCGAGAGGACATCTCTCAAAGAACAGCGATTCTATAATCCATCATATCATGAGCTCAAGGAGTAGATATGAAAAAATCACTCTTACTATTGATGCTTGCCTTAGTGGCAAGTTATAGCCTATATGGTGTCACCTTGATCGATCCTGCAGGAGACGGGGGATTCGAAAATGGAGCTACCTTCCCTGCCAATGGATGGACGGTGGTAAATCATACCACTAATAACTGGTATGTAGGTATCCCGGGAGCTAATGCCGGCACAAACGGAGCCTATATCTCCAATGACGGTGGAACTACCAATGCCTATACCTTAACGAGTGCGCAAACCTCGCATTTCTATCGGGATATTACTCTTCCCACTACTGATGTTGGCTTACTTACCTTTAGCTGGAAAGGCGGCGGAGAAAGCACCTTTGACAGATTGTTAGTATATATCGCCCCTCAAACCGTCACCCCTGTGGCCGGTACTCCAGTATCCAACAGTACTACCCTGGAGGGAGCTACCCTTTTGGGAATGTTTAATCTGCAAACAACCTGGCAAAGTGCTTCGGTAAGTTTAATGGGATACACCGGAGCACAACGCCTGATTTTCACCTGGCAGAACGATACTTCCCTCGGCTCCCAACCCCCTATATCCATTGATAACATATCCTTAACTACTTACACCCCCACTCCCCTCACCGGGATTAAGACTATTGGTCCCAGCGGAACCTATCCCAGTTTTACCGAGGCGATCGCAGACCTGAATCAAAATGGAGTAGGAGCAGGTGGGGTTACCTTCAATGTGGCAAATGGAACCTACATGGAAAATCCCCCCGCCATTACTGCAAGTGGTTCTGCTGCCAATCCCATCATCTTCCAATCTCCTGGAGGAAGCACCGTGTTATCCCCAGCAGGAGGAGCCAATTCATACGGATTCAAGCTGGATGGTGCCGATTACATTACCTTTGATGGGATAGATGTAACCGGCGATGCCACCCTGGTTTATGGATATTGGATGATAAATGGCACCAGCAACAATACCATCTCCAATAGCATCATCACTATGCCCTACGGCTCCACTTCCAATTATGCAATCCGTTGCTTTGGCACCAATCATAATAACACCTTCGACAGCAATACCATCGCTTCCAATACCTACTATGGTATCTACGTGTATGGAGTGTCCGGAGCCGAAGCACAGAACAATGTAGTAAGCAATAACATTATTAGTGGCATCCGCAATTATGCTATCTACAATTATTATGCTACCGGTACCATGATCTCCGGAAATACAGTATCCGGCATGGAAGCCAATACCAATGCAGTATATGCAATCTATTCAGCCTCCTCCACAGCTTCTGCGGATATCTTTGATAACGAAATCACCGGAATTTCTACTTCTTCCACAGTTTACTCTCTGTATGTAACTGGAGGAACTACTTACAATATCTATAGTAACAAGATCCACAACCTGGAATATACTGGTACCAGCTCCTCTATTGCCTATGGTATCTATATTTCCGGGGGCACTACCCTGAATATCTATAATAACATGGTGTATGACGTGCGTAGCCCCAGTGGCACTTCTGCTCCCCAGGTAAGAGCCATTGCCATCACCGGAGGAACCACAGTAAATCTCTGGAACAACTCCGTGTATCTTAATGCCAGTGGTTCTGCCGGTGGATTTGCAACTGCCGCGTTATACGTTAGCTCCACCACTCCCACTATCGATCTGAAGAACAATATCTTCGTGAATAAAAGCACTCCCGGAGGCACAGGAAGAACTGTGGCTTTCTGGAAAACCTCTGCTGGAGTGGGAACACTAACCCCCACTTCGGATAAAAACATCTACTACGCCGGAGAACCAGATGCAACGCATCTGATTGGCTATTTCAGCACCACTGGTTACCAAACTCTGGAAGATTACAAAACCATGGCTGCCACCAAAGACCAGGGTTCATATACTGAAGATGTGCCCTTTGTAAGCAGCACCCGGATTATTGACCTCCACATCGATCCCACTATTACTACCAGAGTGGAAGGTAATGCCATTCCCATCGCTACCGTTACTCACGATATTGA
>CAZSST010000092.1:0-303 GCA_964609575.1 uncultured Candidatus Cloacimonas sp. | reverse complement strand
AACTCGCCCAACTGCTCCTGCTTGTGCTCCCGGTTTGGTTACCCTGCTTGCGCCCGTTGATGAAGCCCAGGGTATCAATCCCATCACCGGAGTACTTACCTGGAGCGCTCCCTCAGCAGGTGGAGCAGTTTCTGAGTATTGGATTTATGTGGCTACGGACATCTCCACCATCTTTGATGAATCATTCTCCACCGTAGCAGCACCCAATACCAGCCTGGTTCTGGCCGATGTTCAAGGTCTTACTCTGGGCTTTGGCGAAACCTATTATTGGGCAGTGCAAGCTCATAACAATACAGGTGAATC
>CAZSST010000091.1:0-10071 GCA_964609575.1 uncultured Candidatus Cloacimonas sp. | reverse complement strand
ATTGCATTACTGCTTAATACAGTTATCAACATCCGATTTTTTGGGGGAATGCAAGCTTGCGTCCTCCGGACTCGTATAATAGATGCCATGTTCCCAGCAGTAAATTGCTGGGCTAGGGGCATACGCCTTTTCGTGCTCCGCACTTTTTGTAAATCCATGCAACATGTGTTCCCAGCAGTAAACTACTGGGCTAGGGGCATACGCCTTTCCGGGCTCCGCACTCTTTGTAAATCCATGCAACATGTGTTCCCAGCAATAAATTGCTGGGCTAGGGGCATACGCCTTTCCGTGCTCCGCACTTTGCCACCTTGCCACCTTGACACCTTGGCACCTTGACACCTTGGCACTCTCAGCTTTTCCCCTTGACCAAAACCCCCCTCCCAAAAAGCCTGTAAACACTTAGCCTGGAATAAATGTGGAGCCAAGATGCTTAAACTAGAATTAGATAAGAAAATGGTGCAGCGTTCGCGCAAGGCCGCTGCCAAAATCACCGGTGCCTTTAGCTGGCTTTTTGAGGGTTACAGCAGTGTGGCCATCGAGCGTACGGTGCTGCGTCTGATGGGAATTGATGGCGCGTTGAAGGATGGCAAGCCGCTGCCCAATGTGGTGGTGGATCATCTGGTGAAAAATGGCGGAATTACTCGCGGTGCCGCAGTATGGGTAGCCAATGCCATGCTGGCCAAAGGACTAACCGCACAGCAAGTTGCGGATGAAGTGGGCAAAAATAAACTTGATCTTACTGCCCTGCCCCTGGCTGGAAACAAGGAACTTTTTGAGATTTTAAACAAGCAAACCAAGGCCATGCTGAAGCATATCGGCAGCCAGAAGGCCAAGCGTGAAAAGCTTTTTGCCAAGTATGGCCCTCGCAGACAGCCTGCCATCTATGTAATCGTGGCCACTGGCAATATCTATGAGGATGTAACCCAGGCCAAGGCTGCCGCTTCTGAGGGTGCAGATATTATTGCGGTGATTCGTTCCACCGCGCAGTCGCTGCTGGATTATGTACCCTATGGTGCTACTACCGTGGGATTTGGCGGTACTTTTGCCACGCAGGAGAATTTCCGTATTATGCGTGAGGCGCTGGACGAAGTTTCGGCCAAAGAAAAGCGTTATATCAGCCTTACGAACTATGCCAGCGGCCTCTGCATGCCCGAAATAGCTGCGATGGGTGCTATCGAACGGCTTGATCTGATGCTGAATGACGCCATGTATGGCATTCTTTTCCGCGATATAAATCCCAAGCGCACCCTGCTGGATCAGTATTTTGCCCGGATGATCAATGCCTATGCAGGCATCGAGATTCAAACCGGCGAAGATAATTATCTCACCACTTCCGATGCCATCGACAAGGCCTACACCGTAACCGCCAGCCAGCTGATAAACGAAAGCTTTGCTCTCTTAAGCGGAGTTAAGCCTGAAAAGATGGGCCTGGGACATGCCTATGAGATCGATCCGCAGATTGAGAACAGCTTTTCCTATGAACTGGCGCATGCCATGCTAACCAAAACTCTTTTCCCGGATGCGCCCGTTAAATATATGCCCCCCACCAAGTTTGCCAGCGGAAATATCTTTAAAACCCATCTGATGGATGCCATGTTCAACTTTGTGGGACAGCTTACCGGACAAGGTGTGCAGCTTTTGGGGATGATGACCGAAGCCATTCACACTCCACATTTGGCCGATAGGTCACTGGCTATCGAGAACGCGCAGTATGTTTTTAGCGCGGTGAAAAACCTGAATGACAATCTGATGCTGGCACCGGACAGCTTTGTAAATAAACGTGCCAATGAAGTGCTGGCACAGGCGGTGGAATTCCTGGAAAAAGTGGCCAAAGAAGGGCTCTTTAATGCCATGGCCAAGGGTGATTTTGCCGAGATTAAGCGTCCCGAAGATGGCGGCAAGGGTTTGGAGGGGGTGTTCAAACGGGATGAGAACTATTACAATCCCTTTATGGAACAGCTAAAACTGGAGCTAAAGATATGAGCAAGAATATTATAAAACCCTATGGCGATACGCTGAATGATGGCAAGGTGCAGCTATCATTTTCGCTGCCTGTTTCTCCCGATGCCTTTGGCAAAGAAGCGGCCAGACTGCTGCTGCTGAATATGGGCTTTGATGATGCCGAGATCACGGGAATGCGTGATTTGCGGGAAGGATTTACCCATTTCATCGCCTATGCCACCACTTCTTGCGGAATTGATAAAAGCAAGATTAAAGTGAAAGTAGTGGATACACCAGTGATGGATATGGAAGCTACCGATGCCTATATTGCAGAGCATCTGGGACGCAAGATCACCGTGGTGGGGGCGTGCATCGAAAGCGATGCGCATACCGTGGGCATCGATGCCATCATGAATATGAAGGGCTACAACCACCGCTATGGACTGGAACGCTATCACGGATTCAATGCCATCAATATGGGTGCGCAGGTGCCTTCCGAAGAGCTGCTTGCCAAGGCCAGAGAAGTGAATGCCGATGCCATATTGGTGTCGCAGGTGGTTACCCAGAAGAATATCCACATCAAGAATTTAACCCGATTGATCGAACTGGCGGAAGCAGAACAACTGCGCGACAAGATGCTTTTTATTTGCGGCGGACCGCGCATTTCGCACGAACTGGCCATCGAACTGGGCTATGATGCAGGCTTCGGAACCGGCAGCTATGCTACGGATGTGGCGAGCTTTATTGCCATTACGCTTGCCAAGGCATAGGCGTAAGGTGTCAGGTGTCAGGTTTCAGGAAGTGGAAGGGTGAAACAATTGGATAGATTTAGTTGCAGGAATTTGATAGCGATGATGGGCTTCAGAAAGCATATAAAAGAGCTTTACGCCTTTGCCACGATTTTCAAACCGTGTTTCACCTTTTCACCCTTCCACTTTTCCACCAAATAAAAACCATGCTGAATATCATCTACTTCCTCCTCGCCCTGGGCATAATGGTAACGGTTCACGAAGGCGGACACTTTTTGGCTGCCAGGCTTTTCGGAGTGGGCATCGAGAAATTCTCCATCGGTTTTGGCAAGCCTATCGCGGAATTTGAGCGCAAAGGCGTAATATACCGCATCTCCTGGATTCCCTTGGGCGGATACGTAAAGATGAAAGGCGAGAATCCCGATGAAGAGGATGAGGCTGCTAGCGATTTATCCTTTATGCACAAAGCCTGGTGGAAGCGTGCGGTGATTGCCTTCAGCGGACCTTTTGCCAATTTGCTGCTGGGTTTGCTGCTCTATATTCTGGCCTTCACGCTGCCACAAAAGCAGGAGGATTTACGCCCCATCGTCCACAAAGCGGAAGGAATCTGGGAACAGCAATTCATGGCAGGGGACAGCTTAATAGCGGTAAATGGCAAGCCGGTGAAGGGTTTCAATGCCTTTTTGATAGCTTTGGATAACGCAGGGCCAAATAGCGTACTGCTATCCCGAAAGGGGCAGAATATGCTGCTAAGCGTGGCTCCCAGCCAGGTGGATTCGCTAATCAGGTCTTTGCAGCCGCAAGTGGATACGGAGATTGGGGAAGTATATTCCGGCATGCCGGCCTGGAGAGCAGGGCTAAATACCGGCGATATAGTGCTGGCCGTGGATAGTGTCCAGGTATCGGACTGGTATAGTATGCGCGAATTGATAGTTGGGGCTGTGGGAAAAAGCGTTAAACTAACCATTCGCCGTGGCTCGCAGCTCATTATGCGCGATATTGTGCTGGAGCAAAATCTGGCTATGGGCAATCAGAGGCTTATCGGCATTTCCCAAAACATGCCTATTAAAAGCGTGGAGCATTACAGCCCTGGTGAAGCCTTTAGCTACGGCTGGCAAAGCACTGTGGGCTTTATCGTGATGAATTACGGGGGTTTTTACAAGCTTATTAAGCAGCCGGAACAGCTAAAAAGCAGCGTGGGGGGTCCGGTGATGATGGCCACCATGACCAATGAAGCCGGGCAGAAGGGCTTTAGCTATCTGCTGATCTTCTTTGCCAGCATCAGCCTGATTCTGGCGATTATGAATTTGCTGCCCATTCCGATCCTGGATGGGGGCTTGATACTTTTTGCTTGTATTGAAGCCCTTATCGGCCGTCCCCTGCCCCTTAAAGTGCAGGGTATCTTGCAGCGGATTGGCTTGGCTTTGCTGATCATGCTGATGTTTTTCGCCTTCTATGCCGATATCAGCAAGTTGGTTTTGCGTTTGTTTTCCATTCACGGGTAGGGAATAATGTTCACATTTGAACTTCATGGACGTTCAGGCAAGGCCAGGGCAGGAAAAATCTGCACCGATCACGGGGACATCTTAACTCCCGTTTTCATGCCGGTGGGCACTTTGGGCACCGTTAAAGCCATGAGTCCCCACGAACTGGAAGAAGTGCAGGCGCAGATAATCCTTGGCAATACCTATCACTTGTATATGCGCCCCGGGCATGAGCTTATCCAAAGAGCCGGGGGCTTGCATAAGTTTATCAATTGGAGCCGTCCCATGCTTACAGATAGCGGCGGATTTCAGGTGATGAGCCTGGCTGCCCTGCGCAAGATCACCCGCGAAGGAGTGAAGTTTCAATCGCACATCGATGGTTCTGCACACCACTTTACACCCGAAAAGGTAATGGAGATTCAGCAAGCCCTGGGCGCCGATATCATCATGAGCTTCGATGAATGCCCTCCTTATCCGGCTACCAAAGAATATGTGAAAAAATCCCTGGACACCACTCTGCATTGGGCAGAGCGTGGCAAAGCAGCCTTTACCAATAGCGCGCACCAAGCGTTGTTTGGCATTGTGCAGGGCGGCATCTATGAAGACCTGCGTGAGAAATCTGCCCTGGCCCTGATGGATATCGATTTTCCCGGCTATTCAATCGGCGGTTTGGCAGTGGGCGAAGAAAAGGATGATATGTTCCGCATCACGGAGTTTTTGAATGACGTCCTTCCTCAGGAAAAACCGCGATATCTGATGGGGGTGGGCACTCCCAACGATTTACTTAATAACATCGCCAGGGGTGTGGATATGTTCGATTGCGTGATGCCTACGCGCAATGCCCGCAAAGGCAGCATCTTCACCCGCTATGGCAAGATGATCATCAAGGCTGCCCGTTACAAAGAGGATTTCCGGCCCATCGATCCGCTGTGTGGTTGCTACACCTGTACGCATTTCAGCCGTGCATATATTCGCCATCTTATTACCATGAACGAGATTTTGGGCATGCGGCTTACCACCATTCACAGCCTGTGGTTTTATCAGGAACTGATGCAACTGGCCCGCAGAGCCATTATGGAAGACCGCTTCAGTGATTTTTTGGCGGAGATGCTCCCCGTACTTGATACCATTGTGGAATAGCTATAGAATATTTGTAAATGCCAGATATACTTCCCGAACGTAGGAATGATTATGAAGTTGTGTATAGTGAAGCTGACTTGTTGCTGCTATCTGATCCTGCTGCTGCTGATACCAAGCCTGATATCTGCCCGCAACGTGCAAGAGCCGGAATATTACGCTGCTCCTGTGCGCATGCCAAATGTGCTTCCCGAGATGAACCGACCCGGCTTCTGGATTGCCAATCACCCCAATCCGGACAAGCTGATTTTAAATAGTTCCCAAATCTCCCGCTTCAATGAACGCGTGCATAATCAAGGCTCTTTCACCCGCATCGCCAGGCATTCTTCCCTGTATCAGGGCGAAATGGTTAAAAGCCAATTACAGCAAATGCTAAGCACCCTTGCCGCGGTTGGTAAATACGATTCCCAAGGGCTGAAGGTCAGCCATGCCACGATGGATTCCATCCGCCGTAATTGCAACCTGAACCGGATTCCCCGGCAGATAAAAGTGCGCTTTGGCTTTCCTACCCGCTTTGCCAGGCAATACTATGCCCCGGCACTACTTAACTGGAACAAGATTCAACTGGATATAGAATTCAATGAACTTCTCAACAGCGGTTATGATATCGGCACGCCAACGGTGTTCTATCACGATTCTGCCGATGGGAAATGGGTTTTCGGGGCTACGTCCACCTCCGTGGGTTGGTACCTGAAAAATGAGATCGCCTTCTATTCCCAAAGCAAGTGGAAGGCCTATCAGGAAGCACCAAAAACCGTGATCTGCACTGAAGCCCGCAGCGATCTCTGGCAAAATGAGGAAGCCACCAAGTTCCAGGGCTGGTGCCGGATGGGGACAAGCTTCCCGCTAATCGGCAGCAAAGGCGATTACTACCAGATTTTAGTGCCCTATCCCGATAGCCTCGGAACCGCCTTCCTGGCCAAAGAGGATGCACTGGAAGGCTATATTCCATTTACCCCACGCAATGTTTACAAGCAGGCCTTCAAAATGCTGAATATGCCCTATGGCTGGGCGGATGTGGATGGTGATTACGATTGTTCCAGCATGATCCGCCATGTTTTCAGCGTGTTTGGCATCAAGCTTCCCCGCAATGGCTTTACCCAAGTGAAAGCTGCCCGAACGCTGCACGAAATGAAGGGGCAAAGCGAAACCCAAAGAGAACATACCCTCATCAACAAAGCTGTCCCAGGGCTTACCCTGCTGCGTTTGGAAGGCCACATTATGCTATATCTGGGAAGTTATAATGGCCGTGCTTATGCCATCCACGATACCTGGGGCTTTCGCAAACCCCGCGATAAACAGGAAGACGATATCTATGTGATTAACCGCGTGGTGGTAAGCGACCTGTATTTGGGGCAAGGCTCGCATAAGGGTTCACTGCTGAAAAGGCTTACGCATGTGGGGGGGTTATAGGGAAAAGTATGTAGTGGCGGTCTCCGAACCGCCATTTTGTGGCATGATTTGGCAAAAGTATGTAGTGGCGGTCTCCGAACCGCCATTTTGTGGCATGTGGTAGCTCGCCCGCAAACGCAGGGGTGGGTTTTGCATTGGTGGAGTCGATTTGGTTTTTCCCATTTTTATGCGTATTCCCCTGTGTATTAGCCAAATGGACTACACCGAAGGTGGGGCTGGGCTTGCTGTAGTCCATGCCGCCCCTGGATTGGGAAACAAGCTGGGGATTGGGAGTGGCGGCATCGACTCCAGCAATGGCACCGACACCTGAAACCTGTAACCTAAAACCCTACTTGTGTTTCACCCTTCCACCTCTCCACTTCTGACACCTGACACCTGAAACCTGAAACCTAAAACCTGTAACCTAAAACCTAAAACCTATCTAGCCTCCTCCGTACATATATCCTGAAAGCACACCACTCTGTTTTTGCCGGAGTGTTTTCCCGTGTAAAGCGCTTCATCAGCCTCGCGAATCATCTCCGGGAAGTTGTCATCACCACTGTGATAGCTTAGGCCGATGGTGATGGTGAAGTGGATTTGTTGCCCGCGATAGGATATATTACTTGCTTCCACTTTGTGGCGGATACGCTCGATTACGATCATGGCCCCCTGGCAGGAGGTTTCAGTAAATACAAAGAGGAATTCTTCGCCTCCCCATCTGCCCACGGTATCAGTGCTGCGGATACTGCTTTTCAGGATCACTGCCAGTTCTTTTAAAATCAGATCACCTGCCTCATGACCGTAGGTATCATTAATCTTCTTAAAATTATCGATATCGGCCATGGCAATGCCAAAACCCCGAGCAGTACGGCGGCTTCTATCGCTTTCCCGGGCAATAATCTCTTCCAAAACCCGGCGATTATACAGTCCAGTGAGGGCATCATGCCTGGCCAATTGGTTCAGCTCTTCATTCACCTGGCTTAGCTCCAGATTAAGCTCTTCCATATCATCAAGCAGTTTTCTCTGGATTTCATCTGCTATCACCTGCTTATCGATATTAACAAAGATACCCACGATGCCAAATGGCTTGCCATCTGCATCATGGATCGCGGAAGCATTCAAATCTGCCCAAAAGATACTGCCGTCCTTGCGTTTATAGCGCCGGTGCTTATGAATGGAATGTCCCTGATGCTCCGGTAAAAAATGCATGCTGCTGGTGCTGGTTTCCCAATCTTCGGTGGGAGTTACGTCATTTATGCACAGCTTCTTTGCCTCTTCCTGAGTATAGCCCATCCATTCACACCAGGTGGGATTTACCATAATGTAGTTACCCTCAAGATTTGTAACTCCTATCGCCACCACTGCATTATAAAAAATCTTGGAATAAAGGTTTTCCAATTTTATGGAATCCATATTTCCTCCCCTTTTGGGATTCTATAGGCCTATAAAAAAGGGGGTAGCGATCCATAAATCCCTACCCCGCATCATCATTATCTATGCTGTTGCTGCCGGAGGAGTGAACACTCTGGTACCAAGCTGATTATCCAGCATGAAGATCGCGTGAGGATCGTCCTTCACCATTTCCAGGTGGTGCACGATCTTATCCACATTGGCTTCTTCTTCCACCTGTTCATCCACATACCATTGCAGCAGGCCACGGGCGGAATGATCTTTCTCTTTGATGGCCAGTTCCATGAGGTCGTTTATGCTTTTGGAGATGAATTGTTCATGTTTCAATGCAGCTTTGAAGATTGCCAGGGGATTCTTGAAATCCACCGTGGGGCCTTCCAAAGCCTTCAGTTCCACCTTTCCGCCACGTTCGATAAGATAATTAAAGAACTTCATGGCGTGAAAGCGTTCTTCCTTGCCCTGTGCATCCATCCAAGTGGCAAATCCATCCAGATTTTGATTGGCGAACCAGGCTTGCATGGAAATATACAGGTATTCGGAGAATAACTCCTTATTTATTTGGGCATTAATGGCATCTTGCAGCTTTTTGCTGATCATTTTTCCTCCAGTTTGGTTTTTAGTTGTTGTTCCAGATTTTGTTTTATCGCTTCCAGATCCTCATGGCTGGGAATATATTGCACCTTAAGGGGTTCCAGCATCTCAAAACCACATTCTTTGGCATCGCCCAAAAGACTGTGCAAAATAGGAATGCTTTGGCCACCCCAGCCGTAGCTTCCGAAAGCCAGGCCTATCCTGTCCTTCGGCGAAAGCCCCTTCAGATAATAGATAAATGCCGCCACCGTGGGCAAAATTGAGCTGTTTAACGTTGGCGAACCCACAGCGATGAACTTGGCATCGATGATATCGGTCATAATGTCCGAAATATGATTTGTCTGCAGATTCAGCAGCTTGGATTTTATCCCCAGTTTTTCGAAGGTTTCATGGATCGCCATGGCCATCATCTGCGTGGATTTCCACATCGTGTCATATATCACCAGGGCCCGATGCGTATCAGAAACATTGTATGCCCATGCCTTGTAACCCGCAAGGATCTCAGGAATATCCTCCTCAGTCCAGATGACGCCATGGCTGGGACAGATCATTTTTATATCCAGGGGAGCGGCAGCATCCAAAACCTTTTGCACCTGCTTGGAATAGGGCAGCACGATATTGGCGTAATATTTCTTGGCTTCTTCCATCACGATCCCGGAAGGCAGGTCTTTGGCATAGCGTTCCGACGAGGCTATATGCTGGCCAAAAGCATCATTGGAAAAGAGAATTTTCTCTTCGGGACAATAGGTAACCTGATTATCCGGCCAATGCACCATGGGCGTGGTGAGAAAGCTGAGATTCCGCTTCCCGATATTGATAGTGTCCCCAGATTTGATCTCACTGAAATTCCACTCTTGCTTGAAATGCATTTTCAGGCCTTTTATTCCGGCGGCATTGGTAAAGATGGTGGCATTGGGAATCAGCTTCATAAGCATCGGTAGCCCGCTGCTGTGATCCATCTCCACATGATTCTGCACTATGTAATCTATCCTGGCGGGATCAATTACGTCCTTGATCCTGGCCAGCATTTCGTCATATAGATAATACTTCACGTTATCGATAAGCGTAATCTTTTCATCAATAATCAGATAGGCATTGTATGTGCTGCCCCGTTGGGTTAGATACCCATGAAAATTACGCAAGTCCCAATCGATCACACCTACCCAATAGACCCCTTCCCTGATCTTCAAAGCTTTCATTTATCATTAACTCCTGTAGCATATTTATCGGTGGCTGTACTTAATCCACAAGTGCCCCGGATATAAACATTATAGCCGAAAAAGACTAAACTGACAAGCAATAATAATCTTGTTTCTGGATTCGACACGTCCCCGTGTCGAGCATAAATCATCTTGCTTCTGGATTCG
>CAZSST010000090.1:8511-10110 GCA_964609575.1 uncultured Candidatus Cloacimonas sp. | reverse complement strand
TGGGGCGGTGGGAAGCCCTGCGATTCCTCGAATCATAAAACTTGTTGCTATTCCTGAATGTCAGGACGTAACTTTATCTGTATCGGTAAATACTCAAACTGTTCTAAGTGATTACAATGTATATCCTAATCCTCAGTTAGTTATCAATACAGACGCTAATGGCGGGTTATCTCTATTTTAACAACAGTGTTTTTTCCTATAATAGTTTTGCCGATATTACCAATAGTAATCTACTCCAAGGACACATTACTGGAATAATGAGCTTGAACGGTTCTTCCATAAGGATAGTGGGAAATGAAAGCTTGAATATGGTTAATGATGGTCAAAGGTTCATAAGTAGTGAGCATGCGATAGTAGCCGATCACTTTAGTTTTCCTTACGAGGTAACCTGGAACTACATCTCAGGATATCCAAATACTGAGTGGATAATGTGCGTAGACCATGAAATCAATACAGCACATAATGTTACTCTTAATGGATGGAATACTGCAATGTTTATTCCGGATATAAACCTTGATACTTCGACCTTTGGTTATCTGCCGGTCTGGGATCAAAACCTTCCCTCCCCTCAACCTCTTGAGGTGAAAGAATTGTATTACATGGCAGAAGACAGTTATACACAAGGTGATTTAATTGGGGCTGATTATCTATATAAATCAGTGATATCATTATACCCAAATACTGAATATGCAGCTGCAGCAGCTAAGGCACTATTGCCTTTATCTCAAGCCATGTATGATAATCTAACTTCATTAAAGTTCTATTATACAAATAATGATATGATGAACACATATGATGAGTTAACAAAGGTAGCAAAAAAATACAGTATCCTATGCAATGTTATTGATGAAAACTATCCTGAAGCAATTCAAGAATATGAGAATATATTAAGTAATTCTTCCTCCTATACAGATTCCATCTATGCAGTGATTGACTTGGGTTATACGTATCTCTTAATGGAAGAAAATAGTCCTAAGCTAAACTATACAGGCTACTACTCTCAGTTCAAGCCAACTTCGTACGAGGATTTTGCACAAGAACGGGAGACTCTATTATCCTCCATTATGTATAATCATGATAATCATGCCACCGATACTAATGTAGTTTCACCTGTTATTCAATCTGTATTTCCAAATCCATTCAGGAACAACATCAGTTTTTCATTTACACTTCCAGCTAAGGATATTGCTGAGATTTCGATATACAACATCAAGGGGCAATTAGTGAAGAAGATACGCTCGCAAATGCTGGACAAAGGGCTGAATTCCATCAATTGGGATGGGAAAAATGAAAGAGGTGCAAGGGTAGCTTCAGGTATATATGTTTATAAGCTAAGTTCTTGCGGCAAAGAAATAACTGGTAAGGCCGTAATGATAAAATGAGGATTCCCATGCGTTACATCCTGGTATTCGTTCTATCAATCATCAGCACCCTTGGGCTATGCAACAATATCATCCCCGGGGCTTATCCTGGTGAGCTTTATACTAATAGTTTTCAATGGGTAACTAGTCCGGATTTCCTGGCGTATGGGATGGCGTATTCTCCGGATGCGGGTAGAACATTGGATCTTACTGCTACCAGCGAATTGAATTTGTTCCA
>CAZSST010000090.1:0-8501 GCA_964609575.1 uncultured Candidatus Cloacimonas sp. | reverse complement strand
GCAGCGCCAGGTTTATGTTATGTGCACCATTGTAATCAGAATGGTAATGAATAGCTTCTTATGCAGAATTGGGGGCATTACTTTTCCATTGTTGCATTATCTTTCGGCTTCTTTGAGATCGTCCAATCCGGATTTGTTCAGAGCCAGATATTTATGATTGATTACGATCAGGATTCTCATTCCAGTACTCTATATAGAAGTGATCAGGCAGGTTACAATGCATACACAGTTTGCATTTTTGACAGTATAAGGGTAAGAGCAATTACCAAGGGCGTAAGCTCCGGAGAGTTATTCTTGACTGCCTTTGATTATCGCGACAATCTCTTGCACTTGCTCTATAGTTCAAACATGGGTAGCAGTTTTACAGATTATCCTTTCCCTGAGGAAATACTGCTTCCCAATCCGGATGACTACGGGGGAATAACGATATACCCACAAAGCAATGGAAGGCTATACATCAGTAGATATACTTCTACATTTCCAAGATTATTTAAGCTATACAGATGCGAAAATATCTTTCAGGAAGTCTCTCTTGTATGGGAACGAGATTTACTCGCTAACGAATGGATATTTTTGGTTCCAGTATTTGCCAATGATATTGATTTTATCATGCAAAAGGTATTTTACTGGATGAGTTATAAAGAGCTTCAATTCTTCACTTCCAATGATGAGGGGATAACTTTAGTTCCGACCGGAGCTTATCATTTGAATGGGACTTATGTAACTCCTGCCTATCTGGTTCCTGTCCCAGATGACAATCCCATTCCTGCTAATAATACCAGTACGATTGTCCATGTCCGTACCAATGGGACATGGAGCGTGGCAACGGAATCAGACTGGATACAAAGCATCAATCAGACCAATGGAGCAGGTCATGCAGATATCACCCTTTCATTCAATAGTAATCTTACTGGTGCAGACAGAATAGCAGCCTTGAATTTTCACAGCAATACTGCTCAAGATACAGTGCTCGTGATAACTCAATCTGGAAGCGTTTCCAATAGCGATGAAGTAAACCTGGTTGACCATGTTTCAGATTTATCATGCTATCCCAATCCATTCCAACATACAACTACTATCAGGTATCATCTGGCGGAAAAAGGTTATACAAGATTGGAAGTGTATAACGTTAAAGGCCAATTGGTAAAAAGGCTAACTGATGAAATAAAAGCTCCTGGAGACTATGCAGCTATCTGGGATGGCAAGGATGAATGCAGTTTGCCAGTATCTTCCGGAGTATATTTCTATAGGCTGATTACCCCTCAGGGAAGAATATCGTCCAGATTATTGATGCTGAAATAGTATCAGCGGAGCACAGACTGACGATTAAGTCCTAAACCAGGTTGATTAGAGCCACACCTCCAAACATTTTACTTGCCAAAAACCCCTCGTTGCCTAATTTGAGACAAAGGGATAAGTGCTAATTCCTGATTATCAAAGCATGACCTTAAGGATAACAAAATGGAAGATATAAATAACAGAATACCCAGAACTTTACCCGTTTTACACATGAGCAACGTGGTGATGTTCCCTTACCTGCTGATGCCCCTGGTGGTTTCCGATGAGGAATCCAAGCTGGTGATAGATTATGCTTTGGCTAATGACAAGCTGATGGCATTCTTCCTGGACAAAGGCAGCAGCGAAAACCAGGATACAGAGCTTGTGGAAGTGGGCACGGCAGTAACGGTGCTGCGTATGCTGCGCAATCAGGACGGCTCAATAAGCCTGCTGCTGCAGGGGACTTCCCGGATTCGCAAACAAAAAGTGGTGCAAAAACAGCCCTTTATAATGGTGGACGTGGAATCGATCCCGGAACATAATGTGGATGATACCGAGATTCAAGCCTATCGCACCATCGCTTTGGAACTTCTGGAAAAGATATCCCAGGAAAGCAGCCTGCTGAATCGCGAAATGATCACTGGGCTATCCAATATCAAACAGCCGGGAAGAGTGGCAGATATCATCGCCGGAAACATCGAACTACCAGTGGATGACCGCCAGAAGATATTGGAACACATAAATTTGAAGGAACGCTATCGCTTCCTGAATAACTGCCTGGCCGAATTGATCCGCCAGATGCGGGTGGAAAATCACATCCGCAGCAATATCCAGCTGGAAATGAATGAGGATCAAAGGCGCTATTACCTTCGCGAACAAATGGACGCCATCCGCCGCGAACTGGGCGAAACGGATGAAGTTAGCAAAGAAATACTTAAATGGCGGGAACAGATAGAAAAGAACAAGCTTCCTGAATATGTGAAGGAAGTGGCCTATGAAGAACTGGAACGCCTGGCCACCATGCAGCCCGCAGCAAGTGAATATGGAGTAATTCGCAACTACCTGGATTGGATCGTAAATTTACCCTGGACCACCTATAGCAAAGACCGGCTGGACCTTAAGAAAATCGAAAAAATTCTCACGCAGGATCATTACGGTTTGGAAAAGCCCAAGGAACGGGTGCTGGAATACATAGCCGTGAAGAAGCTTAAAGGCCATTTGAAGGGGCCTATCCTCTGCTTTGTGGGCCCTCCCGGAACGGGTAAAACCTCCATTGGCAAGTCTGTAGCCAGAGCGCTAAACCGCAAGTTCATCCGTATGTCCCTGGGAGGAATTCATGATGAAGCAGAGATAAGAGGACACCGGCGCACCTATATAGGCGCTATGCCGGGGAAAATCCTTAATGAGATCAAGCGTCAGGGCACTGCCAATCCGGTTTTTATGCTGGATGAGATTGATAAACTGGGGCGTGACTTTCGCGGAGACCCCGCTTCTGCACTGCTGGAAGTGCTTGATCCCGAACAGAATAACAGCTTTGTGGATAATTATATCAATCTCCCTTTTGACCTTTCGGAAGTGATGTTTATCACCACTGCCAATTCCCTGGAAACCATTCCCGCTCCGCTGCGGGACCGAATGGAAATAATCGAATTCACCAGTTATCTGGAACACGACAAAATTCAAATTGCCAGGGAATATCTGATTCCGAAGGAAAAGGAAGAAAACGGCCTGGGAAAGGAAGAGATAAGCTTTCAGAAAAGCGCGCTGCAGGAACTGATCCGCTATTATGTCCGCGAGGCCGGAGTGCGCAATTTGCAGCGTCGAATCGGCTCCATCTTCCGCAAAATCGCCCGTGAAGTGGCCGGAGGAACCTCCAAAAAATGGAACATCAAAGGCAGCGACGTATCCGCATATCTGGGACCTCGCAAGTTCAGTTTGGAGCTTGCCAATCGCAAGCCCGGGATTGGAATCGCCACTGGCTTGGCCTGGACCAGCTATGGCGGAGAGATTCTCTTTTGCGAAACCACCAAAATGCCGGGCAAGGGAAATATCATTCTCACCGGATTGTTGGGTGAAGTGATGAAAGAATCCGCCCGCATCGCCTTTAGTTACCTGAAGGCGAATCATGCCTTGTATCACCTGATTCCCAAAGATTTTGAGAGCTATGACATGCATATTCACTTTCCCTCCGGAGCAGTGCCCAAGGATGGCCCCTCTGCAGGAATTACGCTTACTGTGGCTTTGGCTTCGCTGCTTTCCAATAGGAAAGTGCGCCACGATATCGCCATGACCGGAGAAATTACCCTGCAAGGTAAAGTGCTGCCCATCGGAGGCCTCAAAGAAAAGCTTCTGGCGGCGCGACGTGCGGGAATAAAGCACGTGATTCTCCCGGAAGAGAACCGCGAAGCGCTGGCTGATTTTCCCAAAGACATTCTGGAAGACATGCAGATTGACTTTGTTAGCGAAGTGGCACAGGCCATGAAACTGCTGCTGCTGCCTTCAGAAAAAGTTTCCGGATTGAGCCGTAAACGGCAAATCAACGCTCCCGGAGAGCAAGCTCAGGGATAATGGAGCGCTATCCAAATGTAAACATCCTGCTGAATCTGCCGCAGCACTACATTCCCAAAGCGGAATTTGTGCTGCGTACCTATTGTTATATCCTGCGGCTAAATCCAAAATTCCTGTATGGAACTCACTACGAAGGGGCGCATCTTTATTATGGACCTCCTTCGCGACACGATTACCCTTTAAAGATCTACTTCCACCCCACAACGGCAGATTTCTTTCAGGAAAGAGAGCTTTATCCCCTGGATAAGGTGAATTTCTGTAAATTCAAAAACGAGCATATTCCCTTTCTCTTCTCACAAGGCGGGGAGATATTTTCATTTTCCAGCGATAGTTGCATCTTCCGCAAGGACATTGTAGCCGGAGGTTTTTACTTCCTTTCCTGCTGGCATGAGTTTATTCTGGATTTCCACAGCCCTTCCAGAGGTCGCATCGATTATCAGCAAAGCCTGCAATATCGCTGGGACTTTACAGAAATTCCCGTGGTGGACGTGTATAGCCAGATGCTGCTATATGCCATTGAGCACTTCCTGCCACAGTTTATCAGGGATATTACCTGGGCGGAAAATAGCAAATTTGCCATGTCGCTTTCTCATGATATCGACTATTGGAATTTTTGGGATGCCAAAGCCCGCATGGACATGGTGAAGTATAACCTGAAGACCTTCCCCAAACGCCCGATAAATGCTGGCTACAAGCTAATCGGGCACATGCTGCATAAGAACCTGGTGCATAATGCCTACCGGGGGATCAAAAAGATACTGGACAAGGAAAATGCCCTGGGAGTACGCTCCACCTGGTTTTTGATGGGGCGCAGTGATTACGACGATCCGCGACAAAACTATATCACCGATATTGCTGCCCGCGAACAAATCATTGATCTTCTGGGCCAGCAGGAAGTGGGCTTGCACGGTAGTCCCGAATCCGCTTTTGATATCGGAGCCTTGGAAAAAGAACTTAATTGCCTTAGGGAGTTGGGCTTCAATCCCACCGGCTTCCGCACCCATTATCTTCATTTCAGCTATCAGAAGAGCTTTTCGATTTTGGAAGCGGCGGGGATAAAATACGATTCCACCCTGGGTTTTTGGGAAAACATCGGCTTCCGGGCAGGGATATCCTTCCCCTTTTTCCCCTTTAATATTGCTGAAAACCGTCCTTTCCGCGTTTTGGAAATCCCCCTTATCGTAATGGATACCACGCTTTTTTCCCACAAGGCCATGAATATGGGATTTTATGCTTCGCGCCGTTCCCTTAGGAGGCTTATCGATGTTGCAGCAAAGTATCAATCGCACTTGTCCTTGCTGTGGCATAATACCAGCTTCGATCCCATCGATTATCCCATGCAAAGTACGCTTTATTGGCAAACTCTGGATTATGCCCTAAAAAAACAAGGCTGGATAAGCTCGCTGCACAAAATCTATGAAGAGTGGGTAAACCTAAGCTACTAAAGGATTATAATGTGAAAACCCTCGGATATAAGATCTATTTTTTCTTCCTGATGCTGGCCACCTTTATCCTATTTCCGCTGTTCCTATTATTCAAAGCTATACTTCCCCGAAAGTTGTATTATCGGATGGTACAGTTTGTGGTTCGCTGTTGGGCCAGATTAACCCTGCTGGCCACCGGAAGCACCGTAGAGGTATCGGGAAAGGAAAAGCTGCCGGAAACCCGCAATATCTGCTTCATCAGCAATCACCAAGGTATGTTCGATATCCCCATGGTGCTTGGTTTCATCGGCATTCCCACCGGTTTTATTGCCAAGCAGGAGCTTTTTAAAATACCAGCACTAAGCCATTGGATGCGGGAAATCCCCTGTGTATTTATCGACCGCGGTTCTGCCCGCAAAGCCATCGAAACCTTCCACAAAAGCGCGGAAGTGATCAAAGCTGGGCATCCCATGGTCATCTTTCCCGAAGGAACCCGCAGCAAAAGCGACAAAATGGGTGAATTCCACCTTGGCAGTTTCAAGCTTCCCGCCATGGCAGGGGCAACAATAGTGCCCATTACCATCAAAGGCAGCTGGAGAATATACGAGATAGATAAACGTATTCACGCCCAAAAGCTGAAACTACAGATACTGGATCCCATCACCCCGGATTCTGAAATTTATAATGATAACCGCCAGCTTGCCAAGCATTTGCATCAACTGCTCTCCCAAACTTTGGATACTATGTAATGTATGCTACGTAAGTTGCTGCTACTTTCCTTTCTCTTTTCGGTTATGGCAGCTTTTGCTGAAACCAGGATATCCTGGGGACCGATGCTGGGGTTCAATCTGGCGCAGCATTATGGAACCAAAACCGATGATCTGGATTATGGAGTTAAAACCGGCTTGCGTAGCGGGATTGCTGCAGGTGCCTACCTGGATTTGGAAGTGCTCCCCAATCTGGCTTTGGGCTATGAACTGCTATACAGCATGAAGGGTTCGCATGAAACCATCACCATCAAGCGCATGGAATTGGATGGAGAAATGCAGAACTTGACCAAACCCGCGGTGATGAAGGTGGATTATCTGCTGGATTATCTGGAAGTTCCCGTTCTGCTAAAGATCAAGGTGTGGGGAGGCAATCACTTTTCCGCCACCGCCATCACCGGCACTGCCATGGCCATCAAGCTTGAAGGCAAGCACAAGCTGCGCGGAAAGGTATATCTTCCCGATGGTGATGACACTACCGAGCTGGACATCACGGATGATGGTGACCTTTCCGAAGTTAATATGTTCGACTTCAGCTTTGTGTATGGCGGCTCCGTGGATTTCAATACCAAAATCCCGCTCAGCCTCCAATATCGCTTCACCCTTGGCTGGGATTATCTGGCTTTACCCACCTATGAGCTCTTTGAACCCGTGGAATTGCGCAATCAAACCTGGAGTATTTTCCTGAACACCAGATTCTAAATAGATTATTTTATTTATGGAAAAGTACCAAGGAGGAAAACATGAACCATAGGATAGCAGCTACAACGCTAGCATTGCTTTTTATATGCAGCATCCTTAATGCGCAACCGGTGCTGAACAAGCTCTTCAGCAGCGGAATTTATAATGGCAACCAAATAGATATCCTGGTAAATGGTCCTGCAGGTACCAGTGCCTTCGGATTTGTGGATGGAGATGCATTTGATAACGCCTTGACCCCTGCCTGGGACACCAGCAACTGGCAATGGGGAACAATAACCAATCCCTCCAATGGCTATCTGGGTTTTTGGTATCCATTGCCGGAATATACGATTAACCCTCTATTCCATCCGGGCACTCAGGATCCGGAACTATCCTATTACACCAGCCTGGGCACCGACCCGATGGATGACAACATCTTTCCCAGCTCATCCTGGTTGGATCTGTGGGCTTATGAATCCTGTTTTTCTGAAGAAAGGCTATACTTTGCCATGTACAACAATGGAGGAAGCTATCCTATCAGCTCCGGAACCACTTTTTTTGCCTATATGCCCGTGCTTGTTGATCCAGATGCCGATCCCACAGCTGATCCTATCGTTTTTGGTTTGATGTACACTGTATCCGTTCCCGGAGTAATCAGTCCCGGTCTCTATAAAATTTCAGGTACCGGCTTTTCCGGTTTAACCAGAATCGGAGACATAGTTACTTCAATTCAAGACGGCTGTCTCTTGCTTTCTTGCGCCAGGGCTGACCTCCTGGCCGATCCGGATTTCAATTCCTGGTTTGATTCCAATAACCCCAGGGTAGTAACTACTGCCACCACCAGCAGGATATCTCTGGTGAGCGGAATCCAGCAAGCAGACACCACTGAGGGGCGTAATTTGGTGCTTCGTCCCCAGGCAATTCCCTTTGAGAATCTTTATGCTCCCATGCTTTCAGCCCCGGAGCTTGTAAACGGGGCTGAGAATCTGCTGATTCCCAGGATCACCTATTTCGATCAAGACGCCAATTTCCCCCGCATCGCAAGCTTCAGCATCGATGGCGGAGAGGAATATCCACTTAGCCCGGTAAATCTTGGCACTGAGGCCTTCGATGCCCCCGTAGTCTTCAGCAGCGCAGGTATTCCCGAGCCTTCCGAATGGAACGACTTGCGTTTCAGATTCTCTCATGGTGATGGCTTTATATATCAAACCATTACCAATGGTTCCGGAATCGCCGATGAAAACATCAATGACGCTCCAGTGCTTTCAATATCTCCCAATCCCGTGCAGGGAGCCATGACGGTTAAGAACTCGATTCCCGAAACGATGAGCTATGCGATCTATAACTTGAAGGGACAAAAGGTGAAAGAGATAAGGCAGGAAGGTAACTCTGAACTGAAGCTGGATACCAGCCAATTCCTTCCGGGGATCTACTTTCTGAAGCCCATGAAACCTGAGGAAAGGAACATTAGATTCGTAAAACTCTAAGCTACATGCTTTTCATGAGATGCCCGGGCGACGACCATGCAAATGCATGGGGGTCGCATGGGCGTAGCCTGGATAGCGATTAGGATTAGTTGATAAGTAGTGGCGCTTTCCAAAGCGCCGGAAAGTTGGGTGTAGTGGCGCTTTCCAAAGCGCCATTGAGTTGAGGGTAGCGGTGCTTTCCAAAGCGCCATTGAGTTGAGGGGTAGTGGCGTTTTCCAAAGCGCCTTAAGTCCAGGAGTCTAGGGGTTCGATTTACGCATTGCTGGAGTCGATGCCGCCAACGCCAATTCTAAAGC
>CAZSST010000089.1:2955-10138 GCA_964609575.1 uncultured Candidatus Cloacimonas sp. | reverse complement strand
TGCTTGGCGCTGCTTATTTGCTGTATAAGAACATTATCGAATGGCGGATTCCGCTCTTTTATATTGGTACCGTGTTTGTGCTCACCGCCATCTTTGCCCCTATTCAGGGAAGCGGATTCAGTCCCATGCTGCCTTTCTTCCATATCTTTTCGGGTGGCTTGATGCTGGGTGCTTTCTTTATGGCTACGGATTATACCACTTCGCCGCTATCCAAGAATGGCAGGATCATCTATGCCATCGGCTGTGGAGTTTTAACCGTGGTGATTCGCCTGGTTGGCGGTTACCCCGAAGGCGTAAGCTATAGCATCCTCTTTATGAACGTGATGACGCCTTTGATCGATAGATTGACGGTGCCAAAAGCCTTTGGGAGGGTAAAGAAATGAAATTGTTTATTCAATTAGGACTTATTCTGCTGGCTTTTTGCGTGGTGGCCACTGCTCTTTTGGCTTATGTAAACAGCCTTACGCAGCCAAAGATTGAAGCAATCAAGATCAAAGAAGCCGAAGATGCCCGCAATGCCCTGATTCCCAATGCGGTGTTTGAAGAAGTTAACGGCGAATTGGTGTATTACATTGCCCGCGATAAGGATACTAAAGCCCTGAAAGGCTATACCTTCACCGCGGAGAAAGCAGGCTATAACGGCCCCGTAAAAACCATGGCCGCAGTGGATAGCACATTCAAAATCATCAATGTGCAGGTAATCTCCCAAACCGAAACCCCCGGCTTAGGCACCAATTCCACCAAGCCTGAATTTGCTGCCCAATTTGTGGACAAAACCCTGGAGCAACTAATGGTGGATAAAGATGGCGGGGCGATTAAAGCCCTTACCGGAGCCACCATCACTTCCAGAGCTGTAACCAATTCCCTGAGGGAAGAGGTGGAATTGCTAAAAACCGAACTAACCGGCAAGGCGGAGGGAAAATGAGCTTCATCAATGAACTTACCAAAGGGATTATCAAAGAAAATCCCACCTTCGTGATCGTGCTGGGAATGTGCCCTACGCTGGCTACCTCCACTTCGGTGAATAACGCCATTGGGATGGGACTTGCCGCCACCTTCGTGCTGGTATGCTCCAATATCTTTATATCCCTGATCAAGAATATCACTCCCGATAAGATCCGTATCCCGGTATATGTAGTGGTGATCGCCGCTTTCGTTACCATCGTGGATATGAGCATGGCGGCCTACGTGCCTGCCTTGCATAAATCTCTGGGTTTGTTTATTCCCCTGATCGTGGTGAATTGCATCATTCTGGGACGGGCGGAAGCCTTTGCCAATAAGAACAATGTGCTAAATTCCATCGCCGATGGCATCGGCATGGGGCTGGGCTTCACTCTGGCGCTATCCGTAGTTGCCACCATCCGTGAAATCCTGGGTAATGGCACCTGGCTGAACATCCCCGTGATGCCCAAAAGCTATGATCCCATGCTGATCACGCTGCTGGCTCCGGGAGCCTTTATCACCCTGGGCTTCCTGATGGCGCTGATGAATATGATTAAGGAGAAGAAATAATGGGATTCCTTGGTCAACTTTTCTCGATGGCCATTGCTGCCATCCTCATCCAGAACTTCGTTTTATCGCGCTTTCTGGGCTTGTGCCCCTATCTGGGAGTTTCCAAAAAGCTGGATTCCGCCTTTGGCATGGGCATGGCCGTGATCTTTGTGATGACCATGGCCTCGGCCTTTTGCTATCTGATTTTCCAGTATCTGCTGGTGCCTTTTGGATTGGAATATCTGCAAACCCTGTCCTTCATTTTGACCATCGCCGCCCTGGTGCAATTTGTGGAGATGGTGATCCAAAAGAATTCCCCGGCGCTCTATAAATCCCTGGGCGTGTATCTGCCGCTGATTACAACCAATTGCGCCGTATTGGGCGTGGCCATTCTGAATATTACGCCTCTGGCCGATGGCAGCAGGTATAACTTCCTGTGGAGCGTGCTGAATGGTTTCCTTTCCGGTGTCGGCTTCACCTTTGTACTATTGGCCATGGCCGGAATTCGTGAACGCCTGGAACTGGTGGATATGCCCAAAAGCATGCGTGGCATGCCCAGCGGCCTCATCCTTGCCGGAATCATGGCTCTGGCCTTCTATGGCTTTATGGGCATGAAGATCTAAGGGAGATGATGATGATAATTTCGATAATATTTGTACCCCTGGCAGCAGGAACTGCTTCCTCGATCATCACTCCGGTGATCATTTTAGGAGCCATGGGCCTGGTTTTTGGCCTGGTGCTGGCTTTTGCCTCCAAGGTTTTTGCCGTGAAGCTCGATCCCCGCGTGGAGCAAATTACTGCCGCGTTACCCGGAGCTAATTGTGGAGCTTGCGGCAAGGCAGGTTGTGCCGGATACGCCGCTTCGATAGTGGAAGGAGGTGCACAGATCAACCTTTGCGCCCCGGGCGGAGCCGCAGCTGTGGCCAAAATCGCCGCAATTATGGGCACAGAGGCTACTGCTTCTGAAAACAAAATCGCCGTATATCACTGCAGCAGCGGTGGTAAAGATAACACCAAGTGGAAATATGCCTATCAAGGCATCGAAAGCTGTAAAAGCGCTGTGAACATCGCCAATGGCCCCAATTCATGCACCTGGGGTTGCATAGGCTTCAACGACTGTTTCAAAGCCTGCAAATTCGACGCCATCAGCGTGGATGAAAACAATATGCGCCATGTGGATATCTCCAAATGCGTAGGCTGCGGAGCCTGTGTGAAAGCCTGTCCGCGCAGCATCATCATGCTGGTGCCCATCAATAAGCATGTGTCCATCAAATGCAGCTCCAAGGCCAAGAATCCCCTTGCCAAGCAGCTCTGCGGCACGGAAAGGCCCTGCATCGGCTGCGGCTTGTGCAGCCGTAAATGCCCCGTGCAGGCCATCACCATCACCGATAATCTGGCCCGGATCGACTACAGCAAGTGCATCGATTGCGGCCTCTGCGCCACGGTTTGCCCCACCAAAGCCATCGAAGACCTGAAAGCGGGAATGCATAAGAAAGCCGAGATCGAAGCCGAAAAATGCATTGGCTGCACCATCTGCGCCCGCATCTGCCCCACTCAGGCCATCAGCGGAGAGCTGAAAAAACCCCATGAAGTGAATAAAGACGCTTGCATCGGCTGCGAACAATGCGTAGCCAAATGCCCCAAACAGGCGATTAAGCTGGTATAGATAAAGTCAGTAATTTCCCTTGCAGGATGGTTTTAGCGCCATCCTGCTTTTTTTGTGGTTCATGTTCAATTGGCGTGCGTGAAGAGGCATCTTCCCAAATCGGTGCCCATGTGATGCCCATGTGATGCCCATGCAATTGCCCGGGGATCGCATGGAAATGGGCTGAAGAATGAAGAATGGATGCTACGCTAAACCAAGAGATATCCCGCTTATCACCCTGTATACGATCAGATCTACGCCTAACTTCTAACACTTAACGTCTAACGTCTAGTCTATCCCAATAATCCCACGCAGTTGTTTTATCTTTTGGGCAGCCAGTTCTCTGGCTTTTTGTCCACCCTCTTTCAGGGCCTTCTCGATGCAGGAAGGATCGGCCGTAAGCTCTATATAGCGTTCACGAATTGGGCTTAGTGCGGCATTCATCACTTCAAAAAGCTCCTGCTTGGCATGACCCCAGCCCATACCTCCGGCTGTGTAGCGCTCTCTTAGGGTAGCAATTTGTTCCGGAGTGGCAAAGTTCTTGTAAAGGCTAAAAACGCTGCATTTATCGGGGTCTTTGGGTTCCTCGATGGTCTGGCTATTGGTAACGATGCTCATCACCAGCTTACGGAGCTGCTTTTCCGGGGCAAACATGGGAATGGTATTGTTATAGCTCTTGCTCATCTTGCGCCCATCCAGGCCTACCAGGGTTTTGCTATCCTCATGAGCTAATGGCTGCGGGATGCGAAAGGCTTCCTGCCCATACACGAAATTGAAGCTCTGGGCGATGTCTTGAGCCATTTCCACATGCTGAAACTGGTCATTACCCACGGGCACAAAGTCTGTATCAAAAAGCAGAATATCCGCTGCCATCAGCACCGGATAGGTGTATAAGCCCATATTCACGCCGTCATCAGGGTCTTTTCCCGCTTCGGCATTGCTCTGTAGCATCGCTTTGTAGGCATGCGCACGGTTCATCAGCCCCTTGGGAGTAAATGCCAGCAGGATGGTCATCAGTTCAAATGTCTCGGGCACATCGGACTGGCGATAAAACAGGGTGTTTTGGGGATCAAGGCCCGAAGCCAGCCAAGCCGCAGCGATCTCCCAGGTCATTTTCTGCATTTCGACGGGGTCTTTGCAGGCGTTTAAGGCGTGATAATCGGCGATAAAGTACCTTGCTTCGCAGGTTTCGGAAAGTTTCAGGGCGGGTTTAATGGCTCCCAGATAGTTGCCTATATGGGGAATGCCAGTGGGTTTAATACCCGTAAGTGCTATTTTCTTCATCATTTATCCTAAATCTGGCTATGCCCGAAAAGGGTGTTGCCGATGATATCATCGATCTCCACCTCCACGATGCTTCCGGGAACTGCCGATGCCGATTGGAATATCACCTCGCCATCGATTTCCGGAGCCTGAAACCAGGCACGGCCCTTAAATTCGTTCTTTTGGGAGTCTTTAACTTCCTCCGTTAAAACCTTCACGCGGCTTCCCACCAAGGTTTGCCAACGTTCTTCCTGAATGGTAAACCACTTGCTTTCCAAGCGGTTTTGCCTTGCCAGCGCAGTGCGTGCAGGAACTTGGGACATCATCTTTTCTGCGGGAGTGCCATCCTCTGCAGAATAAACAAAACTGCCCATGTGCATCAAGGGAACATCCAGTATAAAACGCTGTAAGGCATTGAATTGCTTGGTGCTTTCGCCTGGAAAGCCAACCATCAGCGTAGTGCGCAAGGCAGCATTGGGGATTGCCCTTTTTATCTCTGCAAATAGCTTAATCAGCTCTTTGCCGCTGCGTTTGCGATTCATCGCACTAAGGATTTCCGCATCCCCATGCTGCACCGGTATCTCAAAATAGGGCAGCAGCTTGGGATACTTGGAGAATAGCTCCAACCACTCCATTTCAAAGTGATCGGGATGCAGATACATAATCCTGATCCACTCGAAGGCATCCAGCTTATGCAGTGCGGCAATCAACTCCGGCAGCGCTTTATATCCATAAATATCGGTGCCATACAAACAACTGTCCTGGGCGATTAAAATCAGCTCTTGGGGGTAAACAGCAGGTTTTATCAGCCGGCCCCTTTTATCGATGCAAGCACGCTTAGCCAGCGCTTCGGCTTCGCTTACCAGGCTTTCGATGGGCATGCTCTGCAGCTCTCCCCGAATGGAGGGAATCTTGCAGTAACTGCAATAGTTTTCGCAGCCATCGCTGATCCGCAGATAAACGTGCGCACCCGGTTCCAGCTGAGCCCTTATCCCGCTGTCTGCCACTCCCAGAATGTTTCTGAGAGCGCTAAAATCCTTCAGCCCAATCCACTCATCCACGCTGGGAAAGGCTTCCCGGAAGCTTGTAGCAGCGCGGTTCATCACGCAGCCGCTAACGATTACCCTGCCCACTTTATCGTGATTCTTCAGTTCTTCCACCGTGGAAAGCACCGCTTCCAGCTCCTGTAGCGAGCTTTGCAGAAAGGCGCAGGTATTGATGAAAACGATATCTGCGCCTTCCACATTGAAGCTAAGCTGGTATCCAGCATCTTTCAAGATGGAGGCGAAAGTTTCGCTATCCACCAGGTTTTTGGCACAACCCAGGCTTTCCAGGTAGAACTTTTTGCTCATTTAAGCAGGTGAATAAAGAGTCCGCTACGCAGCTTAGGCTCGAACCAGGTGGACTTCGGAGGCATGATCTCTCCTGCATCCGCGATGTCGATAAGCTCCTGAACCGAGGTCGGGAACATGGCAAAAGCCACCTTTTCGCGGCCGCTATCCACGCGTTTCACCAGTTCGCCCAGGCCTCTGATCCCACCAATGAAGTCGATACGCTTATCGGTACGGGGATCTTCGATGCCCAAAAGGGGGTGCAGCAGGTTGTCCTGCAATATCGATACATCCAGATTGGACACCACATTATGGTCGTTCCAGCTACCCGCTTTGGGGCTGATAAAGTACCAGGCACCATCCAGATACATGCTCACCTGATGCAGTTTCGTGGGATTAAAAGGCGCACCAGCCGGAATAGGAGTGATATCCCAGTTCTGGCTTACTTTCTTTAAAAATTGCTCGGTGCTGTTACCATGCAGGTCTTTCACTACTCTATTGTAATCAAATATCTTCAGCTGGTTATCGGGGAAGATCACCGTCATAAAGAAATTGAATTCCTCTTCGCCAGTGTAATTCGGAAATTGCTCGCGGCGTACCAAACCAACTTTGGCAGCACTGGCGGTGCGATGATGCCCATCCGCCACATACAGGCAGGGCTGTGCTGCAAAGGCTTTCTGGATAATGGCAATATCCTCGGGATTATCCATGGTCCACAGCGCATGGCCAATGCCGTCATCACTGGTGAAATCGTATTCCGGAGCCTTGCTGGCCATTACTTTGGCCACAGTGGCATCGATATCATGCTGATGCGGATAGGTGAAGAAAACCGGAGAAGGATGCGCATCGCAGGTATCAACGTGCCGGATACGGTCTGCTTCTTTTTCCGCACGTGTATGCTCATGCTTTTTGATAGTGCCGTTCATATATTCGTCCACGCTGGCCAAACCTACCAGACCGATCTGGGCACGGCCATCCATAACCTGCTTATAAATATAGAACATAGGCTGATAATCCTGCTGCATGTGCCCATCGGTGATATATTTATATAAGTTTTCCTTGGCCTTGGCATACACCGCGGGATCATAGAGATCGGTGCCCAAAGGCAGATCAACCTCGGGCTTTTCCACATGGATAAAGCTTAAAGGGTTCTTTTTCACTTCGAGGCGTGCTTCATCAGAATCCATAACGTCATAGGGCAGGGAAGCAATGTCCCGGGCCCGTTCCTTGATGGGTCTTACGGCTTTGAAAGGCTTGAATGTAGCCATGATATCTCCTGTATCTATTTTATTTATAATATTCTAGTAAGGCTTGGATGAGGTACAAATGATCCTTGGTACCTCCAGTTTCGCGGATAGAATGCATCGCCCAGATGGGATTGCCGATATCCACGGTGTGCAGCCCCAAATTTGCCGCTACAATGGGGCCAACTGTGCTTCCACAGGGCATGTCG
>CAZSST010000089.1:1594-2945 GCA_964609575.1 uncultured Candidatus Cloacimonas sp. | reverse complement strand
TCGCTGCGTACCAGAAATCTCTGGTAAGGCACTTTGGCCGCATCGCAAAGCTCGATAAAGCGCACCGTGCTATCTGCCGTGGAGGCATAGCGATGGCTGGCATTTAGCTTTATCACGGGGCCTTTATTCATCAATGGCGCATAATCCGGATCATATTTTTCCGCGTAGGCGGGATGATAGGCATGAGCCATATCGGCGCTGATTAAAAAGCTGTGGCGCAAGGCCTGATAGTATTCATCGCGGGAAGCGCCCAAGCCAAGGCAGATGCGTTCCAGAACCTCTGATAGCAAGGACGACGAAGCCCCCTGAGGAGTGGTGCTGCCGATCTCTTCATGGTCAAATAGCACCGCCACAGAGGTTTGTTTGGGCTTGGCAATCGCGGTTATAGCGCTGAGGATGGCATGCGTCATGGCCAGATTATCCAGGCCCTGAGCGCTGATCATATCTTTATTCAGGCCAAGCAGTTGCGCGGGTTTGGCGTCATATAAGCACAGCTCATAATCCACAATCTGCCCGGTTCTAATCTTTAATTTTCTGGCAATAAAGTCTGTAAGTGGGGTTCCAGTAGCATCATCCACGCTAAGTATAGCCTGCATATGGGTTTGCTTATTGTATTCGAAACCTTTGTTGATATCCCGGTTCAGGTGTATGGCAGCATTGGGGATGATTGCCAGGGGCTCTTGAAAGTCGATAAGTTCGGGTTGGATGCCCTTGGCAGTGCGAATGATAACCTTTCCCGCAATGGACAGCTCGCGGTCGATCCAGGTGCTAAGAATAGGCCCACCATAAACTTCCGTGCCGATACGGGTGATACCCTTGTCGGTTTTGATACTTGCAGGTTTCAATTTCAAAGCCGGATAATCGATGTGGCTGGCGGCAAGATTAAAACCGGTTTTGGATATACTGCCGTTGCCCACCACAAAAGCGATGATGGCGGTATCCTGCCTGCGCAGATAGTACTTCCCGCCCTTTTGCAGCTTCAAGGGCTCTGCTTCGCTAAGTTCCCTGAACCCGGCATTATCCAGGCGTGCTTTTATTTCTCTGCTGGCATGGAACCTGCTCCCGCTTCCATCCAGAAAGCTAAGTAAATCCTTTATCACTTTATCCATGGTACATCTCCACTAATTGTCATAATGATGCTATCTTTTCAAGGGGGGATTTTGTGTCAAGCCCAGCAGCCTGGGATTTGCTGTTTCTTCTTTATACTAAGTGAGAGTGCATTGAGCATTAGTTACGTATGACATCAGTTCTCAATTCTCAATTCACATTTTCTCTCTCCTCATTGGCTCTTTGTTTTTCTTTGGCGGATTGGAATCCGCCATTACGAGTGAGGATTGGAATCCGCCATTAC
>CAZSST010000089.1:0-1494 GCA_964609575.1 uncultured Candidatus Cloacimonas sp. | reverse complement strand
GGATTGGAATCCGCCATTACGAGTGAGGATTGGAATCCGCCATTACCCGATAATCTCTTTCACCTGCTCCCTATTTGCCCACAATGCACAGCCACCCTTTCCCTCTTTCAACAGGTGATGATACTCACGTATCCTGGCCAGTACTGGAGATTTTAGGGCATCGCTAAGGCTCTGGCTACGCAGATCAACGTCCGAAAAAGGCGCAAAGGGACAAGGCTCAACCTTGCCATTGGGATTGATGTGCAAAAATCCTCTTCCTGCAGCCAGGCAGCCTTCATATTGATCTTCATCTCCGGGAAAGGCAATAAACAATCCTGGCAAAGCCTTCATCAATTCATCCACGCGGGGTTGCACTGAGTTCTTCAGCGCTTCAGATAGCAATAAGTGATCACTGCCTTCGGCCACTGGCACATATTCCACATAGAAAAAAAGGCGGCATCCCAAGCTTAGTACCTCGCGTGAATAAGCTTCGCTTAGCACTGTGGCTATATTTTCCGTGGTGAGAGTGAGGGATATGCCCCAGAATACTTTCCTCTGGTTAAGCAGACGAATTACCTCGCTGAAATTTTGATATACTCCCTCACCGCGGCGAAAATCGGTTTCTGCTTTACCACCCTCAAGGCTGATCACGGGAATGAGATGCGGATGCTTACCAAAGAACAGAGCATACTCAGTATCAATCAACAGGCCATTGGTGAAAACCGGAAAAAGTATCTGCGGATAGCGTGCGGCCACTTCCAGAATGTCCTTGCGAATCAAGGGTTCACCTCCGGCCAGCAATACAATGGAAATTCCCAGGGACACAGCTTCCTTTAGGATGCTATCCAGCTTTTCAGGGCTAAGCTCTTCGCCTTCATCCAGATGGAGCAGTTTGGAATAGCACCCCCGGCAGTTCAAATTGCACCGTCTGGTAATGCTAATGATCAAAAGAGGTGGCACTTCCATACCCAGTTTTAGCTGTTTCTGCCTGAGGCGTGAAGCTTTTAACTGATTCTGCGCCAAACGCATATACAGTGGCAATTGCAGTGGATAATGGGCCATCATCTTAATTGCTTTATTAAACTGCAACATGATGTTACTATCAAAGCGGGAACGAAAAATCTGTTTCATTGTGCTATCCTAGGTCAATTATGAATCAAGCGTTTGCGATCCCCTAACCATGTCAAGGGAAATTTGCTTGTTTTATTACGCATGTCTTTTCGAAAGTTCAAATTGGGATTGACAGAATTGCCCATAACCGTAGATGGCGCTTTATGAATGCAAAGAACATCATGAATAAGTACCTGGTATGCCTGGTGATGATCTTCACCCTGGCATCGATCCTCAGTGCCGAAACGGGTAAAAATCCTACCCGGGCCGCGCTTTATTCAGCTTTTTTACCCGGAGGGGGACAGATTTATAACGAAGCTTACGTTAAAGCCGGAATCGTTATCGGAATCCAGGGGTATCTATTAGGCTCAGCCCTGTATCATAATGGCAAAGCAGAAGACTATG
>CAZSST010000088.1:0-10157 GCA_964609575.1 uncultured Candidatus Cloacimonas sp. | reverse complement strand
TTCTGGATTCGACACGTCCCCGTGTCGAGCATAAATCATCTTGCTTCTGGATTCGACACGTCCTCTGTCTCACATCTTGTTCTTTCCACATTTTCCCTTATACTATATGAAAAAAAACCAAGGATTAAACACCATGAAGATACAACTATTGATGATCGTAATGCTGCTGCTTGCGGATGCGCTGCTTGCCGCTACAACCGTAAAAACCGTTCCCAAAGTAGATTTACAGCGCTATCTGGGCAAATGGTACCAGATTGCTTATTTCCCCACCCGGTTCCAGCCAAATAAAGGGGGCATGGTAACCGCCGAATATTCCCTGGACAATAAGGGAAGGATAAAAGTGCTGAATACAAGCTACAAAGACGATGAGGGCAAGGTGATCCGCAATCAGGCCGATGCTGTGGCCTGGAGCGTGGACAAAAGCAATTCAAAGCTGAAGGTGAAATTCGTATGGTTTGCTTCCGGCGATTACTGGATCGTGAAACTGGATGACAAGAACTACAGCTATACAGTGGTTAGCGATCCCAAGCGTAAGTATCTGTGGATTTTAAGCCGCACTCCCGCCATGGACAGAGCGGTGTATAAAGAGATCACCGATTTCCTTTCCCAGAATGGCTGGAAGCTGGATAAACTGGCACTTACAGGGAAGCTGAAGTAACAATTATCGATGCAAGAGTCATTCACATCGCAGGAGTCATTCAGCCCCCTGCAAGCTTCACTTCTAAAACTATTTATAAGGGCTGAAGGACTCATGCGGTCAGGTAACACGCTACGCATTAGTCCTTTGCACCTTTTAGATTGCAGACTGGCTTAGTGCTTACAGTGGTGCAAATGACTCCTGCTGCAATTCCAAACACCCATAATTACAAGACTATATTCTTGTAATACGGCCCCTATTACAAGAATATACTCGTGTAAATCGTGATATTGTGCTTGACATATTTGCTACTTAGGCTAATTTGGTGCTGGGTTGTTGCTTGGTTATGATTGAAGCTCGGCAACAGGGGAGAAAAGATGATAGCTCGTAAGATCAGCACCGTTATTATGGGTAAGCTATATCAAGGCAAAGCGATCGTTATTCTGGGAGCCAGACAAAGCGGGAAAACCACCTTGCTGCATGAACTTGGCAACCGAGAAGCCAATAAGCTGTACCTGAATTGTGACGAAGCAGATGATCGTAAGGCTCTGGAAATCCAATCCACTGCGGCGTTAAAGAACCTGATCGGGAATCACCAACTGCTGCTGATAGACGAGGCACAAAGAGTTAGGGATATCGGCATTACTTTGAAGCTGATCATCGATAATATTCCCACTGTGCAGGTAATAGCAACGGGCTCCTCATCTTTTGAACTATCAAACCGCATCAATGAGCCGCTTACCGGACGCAAATATGAGTATCTCCTGCATCCTTTATCTTATCAGGAGCTTGTGGAAGACCATGGTCAATTCAGCGAGCATAAGCTTCTGGAAGATAGATTATTATATGGGGCTTATCCTGAAGTAGTGATCAAACCGGGTGAACAGCAGACCTTGCTGAATGCACTGGTGGGGAGCTATCTGTACAAGGATATCTTTACCTTTCAGGATTTGCGTAAACCGGAATTGCTGGAAAACCTGCTGCGTGCCCTGGCTTTACAGGTGGGATCGGAAGTGTCCTATACGGAACTGGCACAACTGGTGAAAACCGATCACAGCACCATTCAGCGCTACATTCGCTTACTAGAGCATGCCTTTATCATCTTCCGCCTGGCTAATTTCAGTTCGAATCTGCGAAATGAGATCAAGCGATCCCGCAAGATCTACTTTTGGGATAATGGGGTGCGCAATTGCCTGATAGACGATTTTCGCAAGATAGATAACCGGGATGACATCGGCAAGCTGTGGGAGAACTACATCGTATCGGAAAGAATGAAACTGCTGGCTAATAACCAAATGTATCGCCACAGTTATTTTTGGCGCAATGTGAATAATTCCGAGATCGATTATCTGGAATATTACAATGCCCGGCTTGATGCCTATGAGATAAAATGGAATCCCAAACGAGCGATCAGCGCAGAAGCATTCAAACGCAATTACCCCGATGCCTCTATTGCCAGAATTGGTAGGGAGAACTACTCCGGTTTTCTAAATCCAATCTGATGAGGACGTCAGATTCCCACCAATGAACTGCTGGGCTGGGGGAATGTGCCTTACCGTGCTCCGCACTTTTCCAACAATTCGATTTCCCTAAATTCTTCCTCCTTCCTCTCATCCTTATAGGTTGCAGATTGGTCTCTGCCAGATACTCTCCAAACATAATGTTAGCTGTTTATCAAGAGGCAGAAGGGCTTTCAGAAATAGGGGTAATGGGAAGGATACTGGTTTGGTGTTCTTTGATGTAGTGGGCAATAATCTTTGGCTAAAGTTCATTTCAGGTGGGTACTTACCTTAAACAAACTTGAGCCTTTAAACAAGCTACTAACTGGCATTCCTGCACACCCTCAATCCCACTCCCTGAGGGAGTAAATGAGGGCTGCTGTTGCTGCGGTAAAACACGCTGCATTTGAAGAACGGAGAATCCCAGGCTCCGCTGCGCATGATGCGATAGCTTCCTGTATTCGGGCCATGGGGATTGGTTTGGGTTGCCGAGGAATAGTGCCAATACCAATCCCAGCACCATTCATAGGCGTTGCCGCTCATATCATAGATGCCAAGGCCATTGGGAACTTTTTGACCCACCTCATGGGCATAGTTTCCCGGCATATTCATGCACCAGCCTACTTCCGAGAAGACAAATGAACCGCTATAGGTATAATCCGGATTCGTGGTAGCTCCCCGCGCTGCAAATTCCCATTCCGCTTCGCTGGGTAAACGGTAGCCATTAGCCGTCCAATCGCAAATCACCGCATCCCAGGTGGGATTACTTACCAGGGGCACAGCTCCCCAAGCCGAGGTATCGGTGGTGCCGGAGATGCTGTAAACCGGAGTGTAGCCATCGCGGAGGCTTAGCAGATTGCAGAATTTGATGGCGGCATACCAATTGATGCCATACACGGGGTAATTGTCTCCTTCGCCGTATGCAGTATCAAGAAGAACACCCATGATCGCCCGGTATTGACTTTGCATCACTTCATATTTTCCCATGTAAAAGGAAGGCATGTAAACAGGATGGGTGGGGTATTGATCTTCGTTATAGCCTTCACCATGGGTATCGCCCATAATCATCATCCCCGAAGGCACCAGGATCATCTGCATGGGAGGCATGAGATCGATGTCATACAGCGCAAAAGCCGTAGCGCTCGGCAAACAGCCGTCCTTGAAGGCTTTCACCCCAAGCATGGTGGTTTCAATGAGATAGAGCGGAGCGCTATAGATGGGTGAACTGATGTTTGGTTCCGAGCCATCCAGAGTGTAGTGGAGCGTGGCTCCCTCCGTGGCACAATGCGCTGTAACCGTTTGCATCTCTTGGTAATAGCCTTCCGGGGGATCCAGGGTTGGAGTGCTTACCGTGATCAGATTGATGGCAAAATCAGCCGTGGTAATCGTGCTGGAGAAATAGCCTTCTTTATAGGCGCGGGCTTTCAGGGTGGCAGAGGCAGCCAAAGTGAAGGGTTCGGTGTAAAAATGCGAAGCCTCGGTGGGATCGCTTCCATCCAGGCTGTAATAGATAAGCGCATCTTCCGTGGCACAGGAAATAGCGATAAGCTGAGGAACGCTGTAAGTGCCGGATGCGGGTGAAATCTCAGGAGTAGCCACAGTCTGCGCTTCCGGTTTGGTGGAACTGCTGCAACTGAGGCACAAAAGCAGCGTTACAAGGGCGATACAGCATAATAGCATCGTGTCTTTCACTTCATCCTCCCAGATGATCATTATGACTTTACCTGATGTTTTTCCCCATAGTACAAATGTACATGATTTCGGAAGGATTATGCTGTCAAGCATATTTGCGCTGACATCACTATTGATAACAGCACCAACTGCTATGTGATAGGGAGATTTGACGGCACAGTATTGAGTATCAAGTGAAATTGCAGATAGTATCACTTTCGCTGCAAAAAGCCGTTTATGTGAAACCCCAGTTTTACCCTTCATGCAAATCTGGAGTTGAGTGACTTAGATAGTCAGGCGAATGAACACTTATCTCTCAATGTGAAACTCGAAATAACCTCAAGTGGCTTGATAAACAAAGAACAAATGGCAACTCATCAACCCGCCGACCCTATACTTCCACCATCTCTATTTGACCAAATATAGTTTCAGCGTAGCACGACTGCCGCCCAGATCAAGCAGCGCTTGGTAGATGCCACTGGGGCAGGGGGTACCACGTTCATCACGGCCGTCCCAATTCAGCTCCAAACCGTTCGTGGAGGTGGAGACCAGGGGTAGAGACCTGACTTTTTGCCCTTTAAGGTTGTAAATGGCCAGGGACGCGTTGCCCGACCAACCTTGCAGTTTGCCTCCCTCCACCTTGATAAGAGTGGACGCGGCAAAGGGGTTGGGGCTGGCAGAGAGAACAGGATAAACCATCGATGGATTCAATTCATCCTCCACCGGCGTAGCACTCCAGAGTCTGGCGATGAAGACGTCTTCAAATCCCGCTGAGGTCACGGTGTTAGGGCCGAAGCTGGCGGTTTCCTCAAAACAACCTGTCAGGCAGGCGTTGCCCGCGCTGTCAATTGCGATGCCATCGCCATGATCATAGTTCTCACCGCCTGCCCGGACTGCCCAAAGGAAGTTGCCGGAGGGATCGATCTTGGCAGCGAAAATGTCGAAATCTCCGCTGGAAGTGAGCGAATAGGTTCCCAAAAGGGCGGTTTCTTTAAACAGACCAGTCAGCCAGGCGTTGCCCGTACCATCCATGGCGATGCCATAACCATAATCAGCGCTTGCTCCACCGGCGTTGAGCGCCCAAAGGAAGCTTCCCGTTGGGTTGAGTTTGCAGATGAAGATGTCAAGGCTTCCATTGCTGGTGAGGGTGATGTCACCGAAGCTGGCAGGGGCTCCTCCGATATGGCCCGTCAGCCAAGCGTTGCCCATCTGATCCACCGCGATGTCTTCGCCTGAATCAACACTTGTCCCACCTGCGTGGGCCGCCCAGAGCCAGTTTCCCGCGGAGTCGATTTTCGCAATGAAGACGTCGTCAGTTCCATTGGAGGTAACAGAATGAGCCCCGAAGCTGGCAGTTTCGTAGAAATGGCCGGTCAAGCAGGCGTTGCCCGCGCTATCCACAGCGATGGCATTACCAAAGTCGTAACTGGTTCCCCCTGCATTAACCGCCCAAATGAAGTTGCCGTCTGGGTCGAGTTTGGCTGCGAAGACATCAAAATCGCCGAAGGAGTTCAACGTGTAAGGACCAAAGTCTGCTGTGCCATGGATATGTCCGGTCAGCCAGGCGTTTCCCGAGCCGTCCACCGTGATGCCTTTGCCAATATCACTATTTATCCCACCCGCCCGGACTGCCCAAAGGAAGTTGCCATCGGTTTCGAGTTTGGCGACAAAGATATCATGCGAACCGCTGGAAGTGATCGTATGGTTTCCAAAATAGGCGGTTCTTTGAAACAAACCAGTCACCCAGACGTTTCCCGCGCCGTCCACGGCGATACTTAGCCCCTCGTCACTGATCGTTCCGCCGGCGTTGATCGACCAAAGGAAGTTGCCCGCGGGATCAAGTTTGGCCACAAAGATATCATAAGATCCAAAAGATGGGAGATTGTGGGTGCCGAAAGCGGCGTTTTCCTGAAAGTCTCCTGTCACATATTGATTGCCCTGGCTGTCCATGGCTATATCAGAGCAATAATCAAAGCCTGCTCCCCCTGCACTGACCGCCCATTGCCACTCAGGGTTTTGCGCTACCAAGCCCACAATGGCTACCAGCATTACCATACAAAGCAGGATCGCTTTAATACTTTTCATTTCTACTCCAGAAAGGATGCAAGAATCATCCTCAGCACTGATTGATGCCGGCTATATAACTGTCAAGTAGAAAAACCAGAGAATAGCTATGAGGTTCAATTCGTATCATTCTATGTGGGTTAACTCGCTGGAGTCCATGTTGCAGGTGATCAACATCGGCAGCTTATTCTCCCGATTGGAAAGCACTGTGACACCTGTCACAGTGGTCGGGCTATCATAGTGGTCTGATTCGATCTTCCTCTCTGATTGCTCGGAAAAGGACGCTTTGACAAGCGCTTAACATAGATTAGAGATGAGCGCTACTCTATTGTAGGGCAATAAATTGGGAAGTCATTTCCATTGATTTACAGGGATTTCTGGATAGATTTAAGAGCAATTCTACCTACTTGGTTCTTCTCAAAATAATGTCCAGGACACAACCATCAAACTGGAGTAACTATGCAAAGACATAGAATACAGAAAATGCGGCTCATCTATGTCCCAGAGATCGAAATACCCTGTTTTGAGCAGGTAAGACTTATGAACCAGTCTTATGGACCCAGTTAAGACCTAGATCAATTTACCGATACGGGTAAACACACTACTGGCGCAGCGCGATAAAATGAGCTGGTAGTGTACAAAATCGATGGTCCGATAATATCTTGAAAAAAGTCCAAATATGTATAAAGCGTGATACCGAAACATCCAAATACGTCCAAAGACCATTGTGACACAGTCTAAAGCCAGTCCTATATATCTCACAGTCCTATAAACAGTTACTGGCACTTTGACAGATGATACCCATTTGCAAGTTTGGGTGACACTTTTTACACAGTCAACTTTGGCACCATTACGCTTGGCGGAAACGGAGATTGGGACATCTTTGTTGCCAGTGGGAGAAAGCTCCTTCACCTGGAACGGAAAGGACAGCTTAGGAAATCAGCTTGCCAGTGGAGTGTACTTTTACCGGGTAACAAATGGGATAAATTCGAGGGTGAAAAAGATGGTTTATATGAGGTAAGGTACTACTATGTTTTTTATGTGGCGCTTTGGAAAGCGCCATTACTCCCTGTTTATGTGGCGCTTTGGAAGGCGCCATTACTCCCTATTAATGTGGCGCTTTGGAAAGCGCCAATACTCCCTATCTTCAAACAGCAGGGTTTATGGTGCTAAATACACATTCATCATGCGATGCCCATGCGATCCCCGGGCAAGTGCATGGGCATCGCATGGACAATCATTTGGGATCATGAGTTTTATTACTGCGCTAAGTTCACTATTAACTGAATGATACGGAATGCATAGACTATGTATAATCACAAGGGTATAAATATAACTTGACAATTATACGTACCCCTATATGATGGCGTCATTGAAATATGAGATCTTACGTAAAAGTAAGTGAATGAATAAGAAAGGATAGTTTATAAATGATCGACAGGTAAAAGCAAGATAAAGAAAAAAAGGAGAGACCATGAGCAAGAACGGCGATGGCAACCGTAAGCGCATGACACGAAAGGGAGCAAGTGATTGTTCCCTTTCGAACATTCTATTCAATTTAGGCAAGGGGAATAAGATGGCAGGCGACGATCTGGAGGAGATGTTGCTTGAAATGATCGATGAAAAGGAACAGGAAAGCAATAACAAAGAGGAACAGCCACGCACAAAGGAGACATACTTCTCCGACCTGTACAAAAGTGATTGGTGCCGTCAATTGGGTTTGGATGATGAGGATATCACCATCATTTCCAATCTTTGGTGCAGGTATCTGGATGCCCACTATGAGTGTAAAGTAAAGAGTATTTTGGATGCCACCTATGATAATTCTGCCCAAGGTTACCAGCATATGGACAGAATCTCCAGTTTGTTGAAAAAGGGATTGATCGCTGCTTCTACCGATTCCAGGATTGAGAATCTTTGGGCAGGATTCTTTTTTGCCAGTGTGGATAGGTTTCTTTACAAGCATTCCGTCATGTTATCCATGGACATGATCGAGTTTATCAGTGGGCGCAAAAAGGAAATTCTTCCTATGCAATACAGGCCTTTTGCGGATCAAAACGATCATCTGTATAGCTGGATAGGGATTTGGGACACGGCATGGATGATTTTTTCCAATAGCATAGAGCACTGTGAATTTGGGCATAAATGGGTGATCGAGCAAAATCCGCTCATCAAGCAGATGCTGGAGCTACAGCATGCCAGGGAGGCCGCCACTCCTTTTCCGCTCCGGTATAAGGAATTTTGTGATAAGTACGCCTTGAAGGATAACGAGATTCTGTTCTTTACGCTGTATATGAAAAGCGACCTGGAAGAGGAAACCGAGCCTTTCTTCGGAGGCTGGCATAATAATCCCAAGTCCTATGAGGCGATGCATTCAGGTTTGGTGAATCACTTTCGTAAAAGCAACCTATTCAGGCATAAGCTGATGTACGTTTCCCGGGAAGGTTCTTCTGTGGGAGAAAATGAAAGCTATAACCATTATGATATCAGCCCTTGGGCAAAACAGGCCCTGTACAACGATAATCCTTCATCATCCAAACCAAGGCAAAGAAAGGAAAAGGAAATCTTCGAGGAATTCCTGGAAAAGAACAAGACCATCGAATTGGTGGTTCCGAAGTATAAACTGAAGAACTTGGTATTGCCCGAAAAAGAGCAGCAGACCATTAACCGCATTATTGCCTTTGAAAAAAGTGGCACCCGCAACAAAATGCGCAGTTGGGGAGTGCAAGGTTGGGACATGGGAGCCAAAGGCAAAGGATTTTCGGCCATTTTCCACGGAGTGCCTGGCACAGGCAAAACCATGGCTGCGGAAGCGATCGCCAAAGAAACTGGAAAATGCATCCTGAAAACCGATAGCAGCCTTATCCTTAGCAGTTGGTTCGGCCAATCGGAACGCAATGCCAAAGAGATGTTTAACAGCTTCAATGATTTGTGTACCAAAACCAAAAACCCTCCCATCCTGCTTTTCAACGAGGCTGATCAATTGCTTTCCACCCGGGATGCAGGCATGGGAACCTCTGCGGATAAATGTTGGCATGCCCTGCAAAATCTGTTTCTGGAAAGCCTGGAAAGTAGTGGCGGGATGATAATAGCCACCACCAACCTGCTTCCTACTCTGGATGAAGCATATAGTCGCAGGTTTGATGCCATTCTGGAATTTCCCATCCCCAGCCGTGAAAACCGGGAAAAAATCTGGAAAAACCTGATGCCTGCCAAGGTTCCGGGATACAAAACTCTGGATTTTGGCAAGGTGGCCGAATACAAATTCAGTGGGGGACAAATCAATAAGGTCGTCCGTAATGTCTGTTTGCATCTGGCAAGCGGTTTGGCAGAACAGGAACAAATGACCACTGCTTTGGTGATGGAATTCTGTGCAAAAGAAATGCAGGAATCGTTTGAAGCCAAAGATAAAGCCCGTAAACCGGTAGGTTTTGGGAAAGCAAAGGGGGAATGATGCAACGCACGTCTTATTATGTTCGCGGTTCGGGAATCAGCTATGCAGACCATTTGCAAGCGCAGCAGTATATTGATCACGCCACAAAAGGCATTGGCCAAGAAGTTGCCTTTGTTATTAAACATAGCAACAGAGAATTAGTAGCCAGTAATAAGTCCCTGAAAGATAATCTCATCTCTTTCAAAATGATGGAGATGGACAGATTGGATGCGCAAAGGGAGGAGATGCGCAAGAATACCGAATCGCAGCGTGAGCTGGGAGAACAACTTACCCAAGGATTAAATGAGGGCTTTGAACGCCTTAGCTATTCTCTGTATGATATCTCGCAGAATTTCAAATGGGGCATGAAAGCCCTGGGAAGCAAATTTGACTGGGCATGCAACAACCTGCTTACCGGGATGAAGAGCATGCAGGACAGTCTGGAGGAACTGAAAAACCTGGTGAAAAACCCCATGATGACTGCCGCCCTGGAGCATTTTGAGGCAGCCCGCAATAACTATCGCAGGAATCTGTACAAGGAAGCCCTGGATGAACTGGATGCTGCCATAAGTGGGGTTCCCGGAGTCTCGGCTGGAAACAAAACCGAATGGAGATTCCACCAATTGGTGGGAACCATCAGAATGGGCTTTGTGGGTTGCGATCTTAGCCTGGTTGACCTTAAGGCGGCAGAGCAATCCTATCTTCTGGCAGCCCGTTACGCTAAGCAAGACCTTTGCACATCAGCCCTACAAAAACCCTCAACGCCCATCATCGAGCCCGCAAAAAAATAGTTATTGAAATCTGCAAATAATTCTTGACAATATAGATAGGCCTATTAATTGTCGTCCATCAC
>CAZSST010000087.1:0-10286 GCA_964609575.1 uncultured Candidatus Cloacimonas sp. | reverse complement strand
GTCCTCGTGTCGAACGAAACGGAGTTTCGTATGAAAAATCACAAGCGACTTCGTCGCTTTGTAAACGGGACGTTTGCAATCCAGTAGTCCTCGTGTAGAGCGAAACAAAGTTGCGCAGTGTAACAAGCTACTTCGTCGCTAATACCTGCCGTCCCTTCCGAACTCAGAGTGAGGGTGGGGCATCGGGTTTTCTAAAATAGTGTGTTGAATCCGGAACACCGAATTTATTCGGTCGGTCCACCAGATTTATCTGGTTCTTTGGGGAGGATTAGACATGTGTATATTGCCAAGTATATGGTAAAACCGAATATATTCGGTGTTCCGGGGTATGTATAACGGTCTTACCTTTTTATCTTATTACGCTGACCCTGGCATATATGTGAAGCATAATAATCAACATTTGATATAGGCTATTCGTAAATCTATTGATTTACTTCTTCACTTAGGCTTTATGCAATGCATCCATAGCCTGAACCGCTTTGATGCTTGCTACAAATATGGTTTGCATGTGAATTATTTCGGCTTATAATATTCTTGCATGCTCATGATTGTACCGTATAGTAAGTATGGTACGAATAATGAGAATAAATAGATTTACATGGAGTACTATTATGAAAAATATATGGCTTTACTTGGTAGCCCTGATTATAATAAGCAGCATGGCTTTCCCTGCCTATGGGCAATTTGCCGGAGGTAGCGGAACTGCCATCAGCCCCTATGAAGTGGCGAATGTGGCGCAGCTTTGGAATGTGCGGGATTATCTATCCGCCTATTTTATCCAAACGGCAGACATCAATCTGGAAACCACTGATCCGGCGATTCTGACCGATTTTGATACCAATACCCTCTATCAGGCAGGCGATATCATCGAATTCAGCGATGGTTATGCCTATTTCTGCCTGCAAAATATGAGCACTATGGACGATAGCCAGAACCCTGGCAACACAGCTTTCTGGCAAAAAATGTGGCAAGCAGCCAAAGGCTGGGATCCCATTGGCGACCAGGTTGGCATAGCAGAGAATACCGATATCAGCAAGGCCTTCACAGGTCAGTACAATGGCAATAACAAGCTTGTTTACAATCTTTACATCAATCGCGGAGCATCAGCCTCGGCAAATAGCGTTTATCCCTCCGATGGCGAGGACAATGTGGGGCTCTTTGGTTTCTTGACCAATACCTCCCTGAAAGATACCGAAATAAAAAATCTGGGTCTTATCAATCCCCGGGTAACCGGCAGACGCGGTACCGGAAGCCTGGTGGGCAAGGTTTTGAATCCCTATCGCACTCCCTCCTATGCATACACGGTTTATGTAAGCCGCTGTTATGCCATCCCTGATGCCAATAACGCTGCCTATGTACGCGGTTTTGGTGCCACCGGAGGACTGGTGGGGGCCAATAACAGCGATAGAAAGCAGCAAGTACCCTTTGTGCGTTTCAGCTATGCCAAAATCCCTGTATCTGCCACGCATCCATATAATTACACTCCCAATCCCAATGACCGCATCGGCAATACCGCCGTGTATAATCCCTACAACATCAAGTACGGCGGCCTGGTGGGCTGCAACGAAAATGGCGTTACCCAGGATAGCTTTGCCCGTGGCAACATTTCCGGTGGTGACAGAGTGGGCGGTCTGGTAGGCTGCACCATCGAAGGAGCCATTTTCCGCAGCTATTCCACCGGCACTGCTACCCGGAATATCTATCCCGGAGCCGTTATCGACGGCAGCACCCTTCCCGCCTATGAAGGTGGTGTAGGTGGTCTGGTGGGACGTGTGAATGGTTCTCTTCCTCCCGGCTTGGGGGGAACCCAGGGTCAGGGTTCTGTGCAAAATGCCTATTGGGACACCCAGACATCGGGAACCACTTCCTCTGCTGGCGGATCCGGCTATACAACCGCCCAAATGAAAATCCAAAGCAATTTTATCAATTGGGACTTTGTAAGCGTATGGGGCATTGATGCGGGCATAAACGACGGCTACCCTTTCCTGAAGGGTACCTCCACCTCGGTATTCTATTACCGCAGCAAGGCCAATTCTGCCTGGTCGCAAATTTCCACCTGGGAGTATTCACCGGATAATGTAAGCTTCTCAAGCGCGGTGGTGGTGCCCGATCTTAGCAATTCCATCTCGATTTTAATAAATCATATTGTCGCGCTGGACATAGATGAAACCATAGACCAAACCACCATCTCCGGCACCGGCAAGCTCACGATAAACAGCGGTAAAACCCTTTTGATAAACAATGGCGACGGCATAGATTTAGCGATTAATGGCGAGCTGATCATCACCGGCACTTTCAGCGTGGGAACTGCCGCCGTGGTTAGCACTGGAAGCAGTTCGCTTATCACCTTCAATGGCAGTGTTGCTCAAAGCACCGGCACCGGTTTTCCTTCACCTCTGAATAATCTTACCATCGCCAATGCCGCAGGAGTTACCTTCAATAGCCCCACCGGGATTTCCGGAGTACCCTTGGTAATAAACGGGGTATTGAAGATCGACAGTGGCTTTGTAAGCGGATTAAATGATACCGATGGCTATCACTCCGTGGGTCTGAACTATCTGGAAATTGGCGAAACCGGAACCAATATCACCGGATTCTCTGCTTCCACTTCCGTAGTGCCAGGCAATTTTCCGGATAGAATTGAGCGTCAATGGAGCATTTCCGGAAATCTATCCGATACCAAAATCCTCACCTTCTATTGGACCAGCGCCGATGATCACAGCTATGCGTGGGGAAGCAAGATTCCTTCGGCCTACGTAGGCAACAGCGAATACACGCCCACCTCGGGTAATTTCAGCGTTACCTCCGATCCCCGCTGGCTGAAAATAAGCATCTCCAGTTTTGAAGCTGCCAAGGGTACCTGGACGATTGGTGAAAGCAATGAAGAAACTCTGCCAGTGGAGCTTAGCTCGTTCACAGCAACTCTCACCTCTCTGAACCTGGTGCAACTGCACTGGGTAACCCAGTCCGAAACCAACGTGGCCGGATTCAGAATCTACCGTGGCCTTAGCAACATCCCCTCCGAAGCTATGCAACTGGGGGTGTTCATTCCTGCTACAAATAGCTCCCAAGCTCAGCACTATATGTATGAAGATAAAGAACTTAACTCCGCAGGCTATTATTATTACTGGCTGGAAAGCAATGATTTGGATGGAGATAGCGAGCTATTTGGCCCCGTGGGCGTAGAATACGCTATTAGTGGCCACCAGAATAACCCGGTGCCTCTGGTAACGTCCCTTCAAGCCATCTATCCCAATCCCTTCAATCCCAGCACCAGCATCAGCTATACCCTGGAAAAGGACTCTCCTGTGCGCATAAATATCTACAACCAAAGGGGCCAGATGGTGCGGCAATGGTCGCCGCAGAACACACCAAAAGGCTATCACCGCCTGGTTTGGGATGGCCGTGATGATAATGGCAAAAGCGTTTCCAGTGGCATCTACCTGATGAAGCTGAATCTGGGAGGTGAGCTCTTTACGCGCAAGCTTACTCTGCAAAAATAATGAAGAATGAAGAATGAAAAATGAATGCTGCGCTAAAGGTAAATGTTGAACTTATGAATAGCAGGAGTCATTTGCCCCTATCCCCATTTATTAACTAGCTCCAAGCCCCATGGGGCAAAGGACTCATGCGTAAGCGTAATGATCGCATGAGTCCTTTAGCCCCTTGTATTTATAGTAAATATATAGCATAGAGAGGGCTAAATGACTCCTGCAATCATATGTCTTCATTCTTCATTCTTAATTCTAATGCTTCCCTCCGCAGTGCTGCGCAGCCTAAGCTGCTGTTTTCGATATCGCTGCACTGTTTCGGGATGGGGGAAGCCAAAACGATTATGGTTGCTGCAGCATAACCAGGCTTCCCGGGGCTGGCAGGTTTTTAAAAAAAGTTCCGAGGAAGAATTGCGGCTGCCGTGATGAGCCACCTTCAGGTAATTGCAGTTCAGTTCTCCGGGATAGTTTTCCACCAGATAGCTTTCTGCAGCGTGGCCAATATCGCCTGTAAAAAGGATTCGCTGGCCATGCATATCCAGGCGGCAGACCACAGAACGTTCGTTTTCGTCATATTGGGCAAAGTTTTTATCGGGATGCAAAATCTTTAGCCGGGCGCCATTATAACTAAAACTGCAGGTATCAGTGATGGCGGTGATCCACTTGGCTCGAAAATATGGTGATCGGATAAGCTGTTGCCAGAGGGGATGATTAAGTAGTTTGGCATCCAGCAGCAGTTCCTCCACCTCCATGTTTTTCATAATGGCCAGAATTCCCCCGCTATGATCGCTGTGCAGGTGGCTGATCAGCAGATGATCGATGCGTTTGATGCGGTTTCTTTGCAGCCAGGGGATCAGCTTTGTATCCGCCCAGTTATTGTGCAGCAAGCTTTCCTCGGAAGGAAGCCTTTCGGTTTCATAAGCAGTGAAGGTTCCGCCGGTATCGATCATCAGAGTTTCTCCTCCGGGCAAGCGGATCAGGCTGCAATCTGCCACGCCTGCTGAGAATACATGGATGTCCGGCTGTTTTTTGGCGGTGGGGAAGGCCAACAGGGCAATCATCATCAAGCCTGCAGGGATGGCAAGCCTTTTGGCAAGGACAAATTTTCCTCTTATCAGGATCAGCAGCATCAGGATCATGGTTGCCATGGCCAAAGCCAGGCTGGAATTGAAATAGTGGCCATTGATGCTGAAGGGGAGAGCAGCGGAAGCTACTATCCACTTTTTCCACAGCCAGATAAGGCTTTCATACGAACTCACCAGAGCGTTACAGATGAAGCTGCCCTGGGGAACCAGCAAAATCATTGCGGATAAAGGCAGCAACAAGGACGAAAGCGGAATGCCGATAAGATTGCCAATAATGCCATTCAGCGAGGCCGTGCCAAAGTGATATAGAGTGATGGGAGCAATGGCCATGCTTATCAAACACGATACCAGAATGATTTCCAGTATTCGGTTTACCCACAGTTTCCAGGTGCGGTGATTAGTATTTCGCGCACCAAAGAGATTTATCCTGGGGATGGCAAACAATAGCACCGCCACGCTGATGTAAGATAACTGCAAGCCCAGGGAAAAGAGTTGCAGGGGCTGGATGAGCGTGATGATAAACAGGCTGAGGCTGATATTCTGCGCTCCCGATAAAGGACGCTGTAGCCAGTGTGCCAATATAAGAGTGCCAATCATGATAATGCTGCGAGTGATGGAAGGTGCCCAGCCATTCAGCGCGGCAAAAAGCAGGATAACGGCCAGGAAAAAAAGCTCGGATAGCTTATCAGGCAGGAAAATGCGAAAAAGGCTGATCAGGACAAGGTAGATGAACCACACATGCAGGCCGCTAACCACAATCAGATGCAGCACTCCGGATTGCTGTAGTTCGCTGCGGTATTCATTTTTCACGGCGGTGTCCGAAAAGAGCAAGGCTTTGGCCCATCCGGCCTCAGTTCCCAGTTTGGTGTCCAGGGCGTCTAAAAGCTTTGTGCGCAGCTTATCCACCCACATGGAGGGAGTGGAGCCAGCCTGCTCATCCAAAGAGCCTTTTTGATAGGCTCTGGCTTCATAACGCTGGGGATAGACATCCAGAATGGGATCGCTTTGCAAGCCGCGTAGCTCTGCCAAACCGGCGTAACGCCTTCCCGGAAGCAGTTCCTTTTCGCTATAGAAGATTATATTGGCATTCAGCGGAGCGCCAGCCAGACTATCGCTTATTATCCCGTAACTAAAATAGGAGGAGTGGAATGCTGTTTTCACCCTGAATACCAGAGGTTTCTGAATGCGGTCTTTGGCAGCAAGGGCCATTCGCAAAGGAGTTTTTGGGGAAGGTGCCAATTGCACGCGTAACGCTCCGCAACAACAAAAAAGCATTATCAGCGCCAGGGGTTTTGTTTTGGGCAAAATGATAGCTGATAGCAAGCACAGAGCGGATAGTATCAGATACCAATTACCCAGGGGAAGATATTTTCCCAGGATAATGCCGGAAATCCATCCCAAAACGGGGATTAAAAGTGGAGCATTCAGCTTTCCGGAGGTTGCCATACTCCCCATGTGGCCGGAAATTTACTTCAGGTAGAGGGAAACTTCCGCGCGGTAGGGTTTTTCCCCTTCCCCAAGGCTGCGGCTGAGGCGATCCAGCATTTTGCTGCGCAGCATCTTACTGCGGGGTGGCAAAGTAACGGGATACAAAGCGGAAGCCAATTCCTCATTATCCTTGCTCCACACCTTGGCCAAAAAGCTTAGTTCCTGTTCCTTGTTGCTTTTGTTTTCCACCATATAGCTCAGTTCCACGAATTGGCTGCCATAATCGGAAAAGCTAACCTCCGAGATTACAATCTGGCGAATAATCCTCTGCTGGCCTTGCTTTTTCAGCCACAGGCCAAATAGCGCGGCCACCAGCATCATAATCACCACAAAGCTTTTCAGCTTGTACTTTTTGGGGAATTCCAGGCGTTCTATCTTTGGCATTAGTTCCTCAATATACAAATTGCCAGGCAGCGCTGAACCGATGTTCCCAATCGCTGTCATGCTCGCTATTATGCATTATTAACAGCCGGTGATGCGCAAAAACATCTATCAGCAGGCTGTTCGTGATGGAGCTGTAGTTAGTTTTATCGCCCTCAAACCAGTCTGCAGTGCCGGTATTGGACAGATTACCCGGAAAGATATCCTGATAATTGATGCGGTAATCATGGCCAAAACTGCCATACTTGCCCATCGAAACCACGCTTTGCCAGAGCAGACTGTAACTAAGGGGAACCTTGATAGCGCAGGAAATATCCACAAGGTTGGAACCCTTGGCATAGCCCAAACTGCGCCCATCATGGGAACTCATGGTGTGATTCATATAGTGCGTATAGGTGAAAGGCCGCACCGCAGTAAGCTCCAATCCCAGGGTGAGATGCTCCTTGCCAGGCAGCAATAGGGGAGGATTGTAGCTAAGTCCACCCTGAAGGGCATATTTGTTTCCCCACCAGTTGGAAAAAAGCTCGCCGTATTTCAGTTCATCAAGGGCGGCCTGGCCGTATAGCAATATTCTGCCATGGAAACGGTATTTTCCGCCTGCATAGATCAAAACGTTATCCCTGTCCCAGAGATTATGCTCGGTAGCTCGCCAGAACATATTGGGCAGCAGGTAGTTAATATCTATGCTTCGATTGCCGTAGATGATCGTTTCTCCGGCAAAAAGGCTTAGTTTATCGCCGGGATGATAGCCCAGTTGATGCAGAGCTATATACTTATCCGGGTAGCTTTTGTGCCCTTCCAGATCGTTCTGGATGCCGGATAGGCTATCTGCTTTCAAGCTGCCATGCAAAAAGGACAGGCTGAATGCTCCGGCACGGCCTTCTGCCAGGAAATAACCATAGTCGTTAACCCGGTCATTCAAAATGATGCTGCCGCTGATGCTATTGCCGATGGGGAAGCTATCTCTGCCAAGGGCTATACACAGGTTGCGGGCATTATAGCTGATATCTCCGGATACGTTATCCAGCCTTATCACCTTATCCTGGTGTGAAGCGTAGCCATCTATCAGCTCCGAGCCCAAAGCAGCTTCATCATTGCCGGTAAATACTCCGTTCCACCACAAGGAATTTAGCTGCCAATGCTTACCCACCCGGGATTTCAGGCTTAGTCCCTTGTATAGGAAGCCATAGTTTTCGTCGGCAAAGTTTTGTTCATATCCGGCCAATACGTTCAGTTCAGCTTTCAGCAGGTCATCCGGACTGCGGTAGCTGGCGATGTTATGCCTGGCCTTGCCAAGGGTAAAAGCACCGGTAAAGGCACCCTTAAAAAGCCACCAGGAGCTGAAAGGCAGGTACAATCCCTGTTTGTAGGTATCCACCTCCGCTTCCAGAGTCTCTTCCGGCATGTTTAGCAGGCTGCCTTGCATGGGGGGGCTAAAATCCGGAGCAAAGGCCGAACCGGGAATAAATTCCAGGGCTGTACACAGAGAAGCTATCAGCCAAAAAGTGATAACTAAAAGAGTTTTACTGTTCAACATCCGGTTCGCTATCCACCCTTCTGAAATGAAGCAGACGCTCCACTTTGGCAGTGCTGATCTTCAGTTCGCGGGCAATTTCTTTGTGTGTCCAGCCGTCGTCCAAAAGCTTCGAAACCATCTTTCGCATAGTTCTGTCGCTGGCTTCCTCTTCCTGGATTGCGATGGGATCATCGGCCAAAAGATCAATCCTGGGCTGTCTTTTGCCAGTGAAAAGATAATATAGAACAACTGCCAGCAGCACCATAAGCGCTATCAGCAGTACTATTTGGAGCATAAAGGGGCTGATGGCTTTTTTAGCAGCCACTTTGGGCTCCACAGTACTTGGCTTTGCTTCCTTTTCTACCCCCGGAGCGAGGGGTACATTGCTGCTATCCTGCGCCGCCATGGGCTCAGGAACGCTTTTCACCTCAGGTACTGCGGGCTCTTCCTGCTGGGGAACAACCGCCTGGGGCACTGTTTCTCCGGTCAGCCTGGCCAGCAATTTTTGTCCGCGTTCGTAATAGCTGGAATTCTCAGGGATTTTTGCCAGCACGTCCATGGCGCGGTTACTGCCTCGTTTAGCCAGCAGCAAGGCCCAATGGTACATCACTTGTGCATCTTTGGGATAATCACTGCTCAGCCGGGAATACACTTTGTCCGCGCTATTGAATTTGCCCATTTCCGAATAGAAATCGCCTATTACCAGCCTTTGTGCCCGGTTCGGTTCTGCCACAAAAACATCCAGCACCAGCCTGCGGGGATATTCAAAACTCATGGTTTCATAGCGAAAGGGCTTGCCGATTTTAACATTCAGCACTTCATCATTCTGCTCGATCCCCGTTACCAGATCGCTTTTTGCTGCATAGATTCTGGCTTTGGTGCCCATGTCAAAATCCTCAAAGCGGATTGCCAGGCCGGCACCTGTTTCCGAAATAAAGTACTTCGCCTCGTTATTAAGGCTTATCACCACGCGGCTTACGGCTGAAGCGTGATCTTCCATCTTCACTGTGGCTATCCCTACCGTAGCCGCCAGTATCATGGCCAAACATCCAAAAACAACCATCACGATCGCTTTTTTCATCATGTCACCTCTTTTTTCCGCAAAGCCTTGTGTATGCCCTGCGGTTTATGTATGCACTAAGTCAAATGTATCCAGAGCAATTTGTAGTTCCTCATTGGTGGGAATCGCCAGAATCGTGATCGGCGAATAGTCCTGAGAAATAATCCCTGCACTTCCCCCCACTTGCTGATTCAGCGAGGGATTGATGTGAATTCCCAGGTTTTCCAAACGCGTGCAGATTCGTTGCCGCATCTTAACTCCATATTGTCCAATCCCACCGGTGAAGACAATCATATCCACCTTGATGAGATTGGCCACATAAGCTCCAATGTAGCGGCGGATGCGATAGGCAAAGGTGTCCAGAGCCTGGATGGCATTTTGGTCGCCTTCCTCTGCAGCAGCTTCCAGATCACGCAAGTCGCTGGATATTCCGGAAAGCCCCAGCAGTCCGCTTTTCTTGTTTAAAATGTTTTGCAATTCATGAAAATCGAAGCCACGCTCTTCCAGATAAAAAATGATGGAAGGATCCAAATCTCCGCTGCGAGTGCCCATCATCAGTCCTTCCAGGGGAGTGAAGCCCATGGAAGTATCTATCGAGCGGCCGCCTTGGATAGCGGTTATCGAAGCACCATTGCCCAAATGACAGGTGATCATATTGGTATTCTCTGCGCTGCGTTTCATCATTTGCAGAGCTATTCCCGCCACATACCGGTGGCTGGTGCCATGAAAACCATAGCGGCGAATCCGGTATTTTTCATAAAACTCCCGCGGAATTCCATACAAATATGCACTTGGCGGCAGGGTTTGATGAAACGCCGTGTCAAATACTGCCACCTGCGGAACGCCTTTGAAGATTAGTTCGGCTTCTTCGATTCCCGTAAGATTGGCAGGATTGTGCAGCGGGGCCAATTCGCAGTTTATCTTAATAGCTTCTTTTACGTCTGCATCAATTACCACGGAGCTGGAATATTGCTCGCCGCCATGCACCACCCTATGCCCGATGCCCACAATCTCCGAAATGCTTTCCAAAATGCCATTATCCTTGTCCAGCAAGGCTTTCATCATTTCCTCAAAAGCGTTACGATGATTGGGAATGGGCAGCTTATGTTCGTAATGCCGGCCTTGATACTCCTGACATATTCTCCCTTCGGGTAATCCGATCCGCTCCACCAGGCCTTTGCCCATGCTTTTTTGCTCGGGCATCTGGTAGATTTCGTATTTCAGGGACGAACTTCCGCAATTGATCACCAGTATTTTCATTATCT
>CAZSST010000086.1:0-10318 GCA_964609575.1 uncultured Candidatus Cloacimonas sp. | reverse complement strand
CGTCCCGATGGGACTCGATCAAATTGGGTGTTGATCTTGATCGCCGGGTTAAGAACCCGTCGCTAATACCTTTCGTCCCGATGGGTCTCATCGCATCTGACCATAAGATTCACAGGGTATCCTCTGCCAAGCTAAGTGAGTTATTAGGATGTTACCCACTTGATTTGTAAGATATCCATTCTTAATTAGTTAGCACCACTCTTCGCACCGCGCTAATCCTGTCGCATTTAGCTTTCACCACGTAGATTCCGCTGGCAAGTTGCTGTCCTTTGTTGTCGCAGCCATCCCAATCGAGGCTGTTCATTCCCTTATTCCAGGTTTGGGTGGCAAAGCTGCGCACCATCTGACCTTTCAGGTTATAAACCGCCATTTCCACTTTTCCTGATTCTGGCAGTTCCAGTAGCAGCTTGGTGCTGGTAGCAAAGGGATTGGGGTAATTGGGATAAAGCTTCAATGCTGCGGGGGCGTTATGTGCGTCGTCAATTGCGGTTCCATAATGCTCCAGGCGAAATTCACCGGAGATTTTCAGGGCATTGCGGTGATGATGGCTATTATCCACAAAGGCATACCAATTTTGGCCCATAGGGATACTAAAACTGATGCTTCCCGATGTAGCAGGGGCCGAATATGCATACATGCTGCCGATGTGATCGATCTCCCAAAAAAGCAGATTGTCCGCATCGGCTACCATGCTGCTGATAGTGGCGGGTTGATCCATAAACTTGTAATATGCCGGATAGGTGCCCACATAGGAGATGTCGTCCCACAGCGAGGTTCCGGAAATGTAGTAACCGGGGGAAGAATAAACTGCGGCGAAACGATAGTCCGTAATTGGGTCATCAGGGGTGGGTAGTTGCTCTGGAACGGGGATAGGCATAGGCGCAGCGATGGTGAAGGTGTAATTGTAGATTTGGCCATCCACGCTGTTTTCCACCAATTGTGAATAGGTTCCTGGCTGAGCAGGATAGAGGCCAAAGCTGGTTTCGCAGCGGGCCCGGTAGTTGCGGTTTTCGCCCACACTGAAGCTTGCCAGGCCGTTATTATCGGTAAATTGCTCGCAATCATAGCGGTTGCCGCCATCCACAATGGCCAGCACCACTCTGGCTCCATCCACCGGGTGCCCGGAAGAATCCACCACCTGGATATTGATGGTGGCTTCCCCCTGCGAATAGCGATCGGTTACCGGGGTAAACAAGCCATCCGGGCGCATTTCGAATACCGAACCGAACACCTTGCCCCAGCCGTCTTCATAAACCAGGGGATTATTCACATAGCCATTCACGGGTTCCCAGGCATGCCAGCCGTTGTCCCAGAATTCGTTCCAGGTGTGATCGGTGGATACACTCATAATGCCGGTGCAGGGAATCAATCCAATCCTGGCTACGGCAGTGGTAAGATCGGCATATTCTCCGCAACGTCCCATGCGTTTGGCAATGATGCGAACGGGCTGATGGGGACGTTCGTTATTGGAATTGAAGCTCATATTGGCGTTTATCCAGGCTTGCATGCGGTGAATGGCGTCGTCGGTAGTGCCATCGTTATTAAAAAGCGTTTGGCAAATGGCCAGTGAATCGGAGAGCACCGGCCTTCCGGTTTCGGTGAGATCATAAAGATAGCTGCGCCAGAATTTTCCTGTGGGGGGTTGGGCGATGTTATTTACATGCGTAGAATTATTTTCGATGATCGCGGGATCGATGTACGCAGCAATTTCGTCGGTGATTTTGGGATGCACCAAATACCAATAGTAGATTTCATTGGGAATGGTGAGATACTCTATCAATCCTTCGGCATTCTTGCGGGCATAGCGCGTGGTGGAATAGTAGTTTCCGCCCGTGGCAGCGCTGCCGGTGTCGATTACTTCCACATAGGGCAGATCCTCGGCAATGGCATAGATAAGCTGCGCATTTTCCAGAAAAAGCTGAGGATAGGCATAGCTGGAATTTAAGAATTCCGGAGAGGAAGTGGCTACGCAAAAGGCAATTTCATCCACAAAAGGGTCTACGGCGTTATTGATAAGATCTGCCCATATCACTTGCCTGTCCGGCTGCAAAAGCAGGAGGGTGGCCAATAGCTCCGCCTTTATAAAACTGGGAGCTTTGGCAACTGCCTGACGGGCATTGTGGCTAAGCTCACCCATGCTGGAAAAGGGAATTCCGTCGGGAAGGGAATTTACAAATTCCATGCCATATTGCTGTCCGGCTGGAAGTAAAACAGGCATATTGAAGCTGTCGGCAATAATCCAATCGTCCTTGGGAAAATCATTAGTTCCCGGAAGGAGGGGATGCGGCTGGAAACTTTCTGCTTTCGGAGCGGTGCCGGAAACTTCATTGCTGCAGGGGATTTCGGGTACGGTTAGCCCTCGGGGCGTGGCCAATAGCAGCGTGGCAGCCATCAGCAGTATAAATATCAGGGCGTGTTTCATAATCTTACCTCGCCAAATCATCAATTTCGCCATTGTAATATCAGGCAAAAATCTGTCAATGTGATTCTTAGGATAAGAATTAAGCTTGACAGGATATGGCTATTTTGTTTTGCATGATATCATAAAAAAATCCGGGAGGATTCATGAAAGTATCTGGTATATTTTTCGCCATCGTGATTATCGCATTCCTAATGCCCTTCATGGTTGTAAAATGCGGGGACAATAAGATCGCCACCGTCAGCGGATTCAAGCTGGTAACGGGTGGAAAGGTCGATAGTCCTCAGCTGGACAGTATGCAGGAAATGACCAATAAGATGTCCGGGATGAGTGCCGAGACCCCGGAAGAAGAAGCCCCCAAGGATGATAGCAAAATCCCCTTTAAGCCCAATGTGTATGCCATTATTGCGCTGGTAGCGGCAATAGCTGGATTAGTTAGCGCTTTGGTGCTAAAAAAAGGTGCCTTTATCGCGCCATTGGTGCTGGCAATAGTGGGATTGCTATCTTTAGTACTGGTGAAAGGCCCCATCAAAAACGCCACGGGTGCCAATGCCGCCTCGGGAATGAATCTGGAAGGAATGATCACCGTTAAGGCGCAATTTGGGTATTTCCTGGCCTTTATCGGCTATCTTTTAGCTGGCATCAGTGCCGTGCTGCTGGGACGCAAGGAACCCGTTATCTCCCGTGAACAATTCTCGCAATACGTTCCGGACAGCGTGGAAAATGCCTTTGATAAAGCCAGAGAAACAGTTGGCACGGTTGGTGCGGGACTGGCTACCCAGCTCGATGACGCTGTGGACATGGCCAAAGATAAATTCGAGGACACCGTGGACATGGTGAAAGACAAAATCGACACCTCGGGAATAGAGGAAAAGATCGATGCCGTGGCCGATAAAGTGAAAGGTATGGTGGGTGCGGATGGCAAGATCGCCGATGTGATAGATGACGTGGCGGATAAAGCCAAGGATATCATAGACGATGAGGATAAACCCCAAACCTAAGCAAGACATTATTATAAGACCTTAAGATACGTGCCGGAGGTTGCGGAAGTGGCCTCCGGCTTTGTTTCAGGGAAGCCGACCTCCGAGTCGGCAATAACACGAAGTGCAATTTTAGCAAAAACAGCAGACTGATTCTGCTTGGGAACTTGGAAGTTTTCAGTGAGGGTTTTCACCAAGTTTTTTCACAAAACCAGGAAGCAATAGATCCTCGCAGATAAAATCAATATCTTGTTTAAAGAGAGAGCTTAACCACTTATATTGAACTTGAGCCTAAACATCATATCTAATTACTTTGACTACTTATATCCAAGTTCCAAATTCTAACTATATCCATCTCATATCCTCTTTGCTACAAATGCGATAGCGCCACATGTTCCGGTGATGACATAAAGAAGATTGGAGCGAGAATGGGGAGCAGACGTTTGGTAAGAATATTTCCGCACCATTTGGAACAAGATTTGCATAACATACTTTAGACTAGGGAATATTTGTTGGTCACGCCACGTCAGGCGATATCGTTACTATAGCCATGTGGCATAAAATTTTGTCCTTTTACAGGGACACATTACACATACAGAAAAAGGAGATCTTATGAACAAGCAACTCGTCCCAATCTTGGTTTGCGCCATCCTGAGTATTTTTATTAGTTCCCTTGGCGCGCAGTACAATCCCAATTATCGTCTGACGAATTTAAAGAAATACGTTGGGGATCCAGTAGGCAACCCATTTGATGATAATATTTTTCATTATGCAAGTCCTACCGCCATCTATCCAGATTCCATCTATGACTATGTCTATTCTGGAACCGACATTTGCACCGAAATCGATTTCAACGCTCAGGGTCTGAAGCAGGAAATCCGGAGCTATTCAGAACTAAGCCCCAATGAAGGCAATGTGTATCACATCGAATACGATCCCGAAGGCCGCCCCACAATGTCATACTGCGGAGTTTTTCTTCCCTCTCCCTATCCGGATAATGTAAGCACCAGAAACTATTATACTTATAATGAAAACAGGCTCAGCTCGATCATCCGGTGGGAATACGATCCCTCCTATGGTTCCATATTCTATAAATCCGCATTCAACTATGATGATGATGGAAATCCTATTGAAGAGCTGATTTACATGAGCCCGGATTCCACATCTTTCTCGTTAATGGATTTGATGGGTCGCCGGGTGTGGACCTATGAAGATGGCCGCAGCGGGGATTTGATGGCAAAACTGGATGCCTGGGCAGCATATTTCTACCCCAGTACTGTGCATCCCCTGCATCCCACCCATCAGCCCAGCTCGGAAATCAAACAGCAGAGTTTTTATCCCGATTGGATAGATCGCGAGAAATTTGAGTACTCCTATGATGCCGGGAACAAGCTGACTCAACAAATGACTTACGTATCCAATGGCGGATCCTGGATTCTGGGCAGAACTGAGACATTCACCTACGATGCAGAGGGAAACCTGCAGTATCAAAGCTTCAGCGACCGCAGTGGAACGTATGAGTATCTATGGGAAAACATCAATCCCAACAGCATTGACAATCCCGAATTGCCTCGTCCGGCGCTGGAATTGACCTCATATCCGCAGCCCTTCACGGATCGGATCAATATCACTTTCAAAAGCGATTCGCCAGCACAAACCCATCTGGAAATATTCAATGTCAGAGGACAGAAACTGCGCTCCTGGAATGCCCATCCCGGAGATCAAATGGTTTGGGACGGCAAAGATGAACAGGGAGTAAATTGCTCCAGCGGAATCTATCTGATCAGAGCCAAACAAAACGGTGTTTCTATCACCAAAAGGCTGGTTCGACAGAAATAAAGCCACACTTCTGATGCGGGGAATCTGACGTCCTCGTTCCCATTATGAATTAAGCCGATGGGGACGTCGGCTTCCCAATCCGACGGGGACGCCGGATCCACCATCCCCATCTATTGCCTGTTCAATCCAAAAAGGCTACCGGGAACCTTCCGGGAACCATCCTGGATGGAGATAAAGGAGGGCTAAAAGAGGGGAGTAGATGGGCATACATTCTGGCTCTCTTTCATATCAGGTGGGTATATATATAAAAAGCACACCCTCAATCCTATTCATTTTCCATGCGATGACCATGTGATCCCCGGGCGTTTGCATGGTCATCGCATGGGCATCGCAAGATATCTGTTTCTATAGCATCACTTTCCAGGCTTATGTAAATAAGCAGGCGCTGGTTCCCCGATAGCGCAGTTCTGTTGCTGCCAACTAAGTTTGAAAGTGAGCCACATTTTCAAAGTTAATCTCAAAAACTTAACTTTCAAAGTCCGATGGATATTAAGACAGAAGTGGAACAAATCTTGCTCGTTTACACAAATTAATCATCCATTTATCAGGGAGGTGATCTTGCGCCGAATAATATTGCTTTTTGCCTTCTGGGGCCTGCTGTGCGGCCTGTCTGCTCAATATCCCGGCTGGACGAACTATACTTGGGGTAACGAAGTCCAGAACGTTTGCAGCGATGCGACATACGCTTGGGCCGCTACGGGAGGGGGGTTGGTTCGTATTGATCGCGCCACGCTGGATACGGTTTACCTCAACCGCGCTAATTCCGGCCTGCCATGTAACGAGCTTAACCAGGTGGAAAGAGACTCGCTGAACAACTTGTGGGTGCTGCATTGGTATTCAAGCAAGCTTAGCCGCTTTGATGGAACTAATTGGGATACATTTACTTGTCCAGATGCGGAGGTTAATTTTATCAATTTCGCGGTGCGCGCTCCCAATGATATCTGGCTGGGAACCGAAAATGCCGGCCTTTATCACTTCGACGGCTCCGTTTTCACCCAATATACCGGGTTCAGCAGTCCCTACGCTGATCCGACGGTGTTGGACGTAAGTTGCGACCAGATGGGGAGAGTTTGGTTCAGTACGGTGTATTACTATGAAGAACTCAGACCACTTCCTGCGCTGATCTGCTACAACGGCACGGAGTTCACGGTCGTTAATCCTGGTGGCATTGAAAATTACTTCTACGCAGTCACACAGATTGCCTTCGAAGGCCAAAATACTCTCTGGCTGGGCACTCAATCGGATGGGCTGTGGCGTTATGACGGAGCTGTCTGGACCAATTATACGCCCAGCAACAGCGGACTGACCCACGATACTGTCAACGCCCTGGCTCTTGATCCCTGGGGAAGGATCTGGGTGGGTTCCGTTATGGGAGTGGATTGTTTTAATGGTGACTCCTGGCAGCATTTCGATCCCTCGAATTCCACCCTGCCCACAGACAGTGTGCATGACATTAGCTTCGACGCCGACGGGATCGGCTGGTTTGCTACTTACCACAACCTGTCGCGCTGGCAAAACGGAATCTGGCAGGTTATTCCCACTTCGAACAGCGGGTTTTCGTACAAACACATCCAAAACCAAACTCAAGACACTGCAGGCAAGCATTGGTTCGCAAACTGGAGTGGTCTCGACTGGTTTGACGGGCAGGTGTGGGGGCATGTGGACCTGCCAGAACAAAACGACCTCCTGCGCGACCTGGAGTTCGATTCCCAGGGACGCCTCTGGCTGGCAAGCCAGTATCAGGGCTTGCTTTGCTATGACGAAGGCATTTTCACGTCTTTCACGCCAGGTAACTCTGATTTACCGAACGTTTATGTTAAAAACCTGGAGATCGATTCCTTGGATCGGGTATGGATGGGATTTCCCTACGAAGGAGTTACCTGCCTGAATGGAACGGTGATGACGGTCTATAACGAGAACAACTCTCCTTTACCTTCGGATCGGGTAACAGCTCTGGAGGTTGACAGCCAAAACAGGATATGGGTGGGATTGTCCGATACCGGAATCATGGCATCCTGGCTGGCAGTGCTGGACGGCAATGTCTGGACCATCTATAACTCCACCAATTCAGGCTTGCCAGGCTATTTCATCCATAGTATCAGAGTTCAGGACGGAGTGGCGTGGATCGGAACCAACCAAGGTCTGGCAACCTTCGACGGAACGAATTGGGAAGTCTGGACCGAGGACAATTCCGGCTTGCCCTCAAATTCTGTAACTGCCATCGCTTTCGACAGCGACGGGCATCTTTTGGCCACCACCACGCAGCACGGTCTGACACATTGCGCCAATGGACAATGGTGGACATGGAGCACTTCAAATTCTGGTATCGCAGGAAACGGCTGCCGCTATCTGTATGTTGCACCGAACGACCAGATTTGGATTGGCGGCGTTGACAACGGTGTCAGTGTATTCGAGCATGGGGAATCTGGTGCAAGTGATCCAGAAGCCATTCCGGTTGCGCGGACGCTAAAGGTTTGGCCCAACCCCTTCTCCAGCGAGGTTTACCTGTCAGGGCAGGACATTCGCCGAGTTCTAGAGATCAGCCTCTACAACCTACGCGGGCAAAAAATAGCGGAATGGAAGCTCCCATCCGGACAGGAAGCCCGCCTCGATCTTGCCGCCAGAGGGTTGGACTCCCTTCCCGCGGGGATATATCTCTGGAAAGCGGGCAAAGGCAAAGCGGCCGTTTGGGGCAAATCAGTTAAAGTCAGATGAGATAGTTATGCGCTGATTTGTAAGGTAAGCCGTATCTGAACACGGGAACCAGCTTACATCGTGCCATTTGGACTTTTGGTGGGGTTTATGATACGGAAGCTAAAGGCAATAGCACTATCCAACGGATTTCCCCTTGACAATTACAAAGTCTCCCAATCTTGGTAAAGGACTATAAAACATACACATGAATGGAGAACCTAATGGAATACCCCTTTGGCGCAATTGAGCGTAAATGGCAGCAGATTTGGAAGGAACGAAAGATTTTCAGCGCTCCCGATGGCGGAGCCAAGCCTAAGTATTATGTACTATCAATGTTTCCCTATCCTTCCGGAGTTCTCCATTGTGGGCATGCCTCCAATTATTCGATCGGCGATGCGGTTACGCGGCTGAAACTGATGCAGGGTTACAGTGTGATGCAGCCCATGGGCTATGACGCCTTCGGGATGCCGGCGGAAAACTTTGCCATTCAGCATAATAGCCATCCGCGGCTGACCACCGAAGAGAATATCACCGCCATGCGTGCTCAGTTTGAAGGCATGGGCTTTGGCTTCGATTGGGACAGGGAAGTAAGCACTTGCCGGCCCAATTATTACAAGTGGGGTCAATATATTTTCAAGCGTATGCACGAGCGTGGCCTGGTTTACCGCAAAAAGAGCTTCCAGAACTGGTGTAACGAGTGTCAAACGGTGCTGGCCAACGAACAGGTGGAAGATGGCCATTGCTGGCGTTGCAGCAGCCAGGTGGAGCAAAAAGAGCTGGAGCAATGGTATTTCCGGATCACCAAATATGCGGAAGAACTGCTGGATTTCAGCAAAGTGATCGAGTGGCCAGAGCGCGTGATGACCATGCAAAAGAACTGGATCGGCAAATCCGAAGGCGCGAAGATAAACTTTGTGCTGGAGGGTGCAGATACGCAGATTCCGATCTTTACCACCCGTCCGGATACGATCTTTGGCGTTACCTTCATGGCCCTGCCTCCGGAGCATCCGCTGGTGCAGGAATGGCTGGCGAAAGAGCCTGAGAATAAGGCCATGCACGATTTTTGCCGCAAGGTGATCAATGCCGATAAGCTGGAACGCAGCTCCGCCGAAGCGATAAAAGAAGGCATCTTCAGCGGACGCTACTGCATCAACCCCTTGAATGGGGACAGGGTGCAAATCTGGATTACCAATTATGTGCTGATGGATTATGGCACGGGAGCGGTGATGGCTGTTCCGGCGCATGATCAGCGCGATTGGGATTTTGCCAGAAAATACGATATTCCCATCAAGATCGTGATCCAGAATCCGGAGCAAAGCCTGGTGCTGGAAGAGATGACGGGAGCCTACATCGAGCCCGGAATCATGGTAAATTCCAAGCAATTTAATGGCATGGACAGCAATGTGGCCAAGGCAGAGATAACTGCTTGGGCTGCCGAAAACGGCTGGGGCGAACAGACCCTTACCTATCGCCTGCGCGATTGGGGTATTTCCCGGCAACGCTATTGGGGCAATCCCATTCCCATTATTCACTGTCCCAAGTGCGGCGTAGTGCTGGTTCCCGATGAAGATTTACCGGTGCTGCTTCCGGATAATGTGCAGGTGGGACGCACCACGCGTAATCCGCTACTCAGCGTTCCAGAATGGCTGAACGTGAAGTGTCCGCAGTGTGGTGCCGATGCTAAGCGGGAAACGGATACCATGGATACCTTTGTGGATTCTTCCTGGTATTTTGCCCGCTATGCCGATCCCAAAAACGACGCCATGCCCTTCGATCCGGCAAAAGCAGACTATTGGCTGCCTGTGGATCAATATATCGGCGGCATCGAACATGCCTGCATGCACCTGCTCTATGCCCGTTTCTTCCATAAATTTATGCGCGACCAGGGTTGGGTGCACAGCGATGAACCCTTTGCCAGGCTGCTTACTCAGGGAATGGTGACCAAAGATGGCGCTAAAATGAGCAAAAGCAAGGGTAATTCGGTGGATCCCCAATATATTATTGATCGTTTTGGGGCCGATACCCTAAGGACTTTCCTGCTTTTTGCCTCCCCGCCGGAAAAGGACGTGGAGTGGAGTGACGACGGCGTGATGGGCTCCTTCAGATTCCTGAACCGCGTGTGGCGTTTGATCGACACCCACCAGGAATTGATCATCAAAGGCATGATGAATAATCATACTGAGGGTGAATTGTCCCCGGCAATGGCGGAACTGCGCTACGAAACGCATCATGCCATTTCCCGCTGGCATGAGGATACCCTGCAGCGCATGCAATATAATACCGCGATTGCCTCCGGCATGGAGCTGCTGAATGCGATTATCAAGATAAAAGCACCGGAAGCGCTGAATGCAGCCGAACTGGGAGTTTATGCCTTTGCCTGTGCGGC
>CAZSST010000085.1:4118-10347 GCA_964609575.1 uncultured Candidatus Cloacimonas sp. | reverse complement strand
GATTTAATGATTGATGTTAAAACTCTTATCAGTGATCGATTATCATCCAAGATATCTAATGTTTTGTCAATATAGTCCGTTGATACAAGCAGTTGTAGCCAGTACTCAGTTTCATTTGCTTCTTTCAATGAGATATTCATTTTTGCTATGAAGTCCTTTCTTGATTGTGCAACAACAGCTTCTTTCACGTTTGCTCCAATCGAAGTACCGGATCGAAGTAGTTGCTTAGATAGCACATACTCTTTCTTCTCAGTGGTCAAGTACTTATAGAGGTTCACGACCTTCACGGCGAAAGTAAAAGAAAGATCAAGGATAAGATTCTGCTTCATAAACCACTCAAATAATTGTAAATCGTACATCGTAAATTGTGAATCATAAATACAGCTTCGCCCCGTCGCTTATGCGAACACGAGCACATGGCAGCACTATATACGCTTAAGATTTGGCTGGAGAGAGGTGAAGAATATATGCCCCAAAAAGACAAAGACTCTGCAAAGCGCCTCTTTTGAGGGCAGGCAGAGTACTTACATTCTGCTTCAAGCACCGGCTAAACGTGGCTTGTAGATGGGCATCTATCATTATTTCTATATCTCTCGCTTCACAAAAATCATGGTGAGACACTTGTGCAGGATAGCCGTTCTCCTGTCAATCAATTTTTATGGGTGATATAAGGCAGAAGGCCTTTACTATAAATGAGTGAGGGGCTAAGCGGCTGTTTTAAAGGGGATTAGGGAATGGGGTAGGTGTAGAAAAAAATCAATTCTGGATTCTACCAGCATGATAGATGCCGGTTTCAGGCTAAAAACTCGGCTTCACCGCTCTCTTTATCCGCCGCATCAAATCCAGCATTGGGCGAATTACCCTTGCCACTGACGCAGCGTTTATATTATACAAAAACAAATATTTATATATCTTCATCTTAGTATCCCGGGGTTGATAGCTCTGTATATATCCCCGGAAATCAATAAACAACTCCTTGTGGATGGCCACCATAGCCATGTGGTCATTAAAATATCTATTGATATAATCCTGCCGTCTATTTGATGCCACATTGTAATGATCCGCAAAGGCCAGAATGATCTGTAGTCCCTGATGCAAAAATGCAGCATGGCTTTTGTCGCTCAGCTGTCGAGACACCGATCCTGCATTCACCCGATACACAGCAGTTACATACCTCAGATACTTAACTCTGGACACTCTGGCAATCTCCAGCCAAGTGGATATATCGCGATGCATAGCCATATCCAGCCATTGAAACATTGATGAAATCGCTTTTGCCAGTAGCTCCCTTCTGCATACAACCGTAAGGGTAGTGATAAAATTCATCCTTAGCAGTTCATAAAAAACTTCGCCCGAAGGAGGATCTGGGTAGTACATAGATTTATGGGACGCATTCATCACCCCGCTGGATTCTTCCAGGCACATATTATCTGTATGCACCAGTCCATAATCCGGATTTGCTTCCAGAAAATCCACTTGCTTTTGCAGTTTATATGGATCCGTCCAGTAATCATCTCCCTCGCAGAAAGCGATGTATTTACCACGGGCTACATCATTCAGGCTCTTAAATATCCCTCCAAAGCCCTTGTCCCGGGAATACCGATTTTCCTTCCTGAGGATAGGCTTAATCAACGTGGGATACTTGGCCTGATACTCACGAATGATATCCGCAGTGCCATCTGTAGAGGCATCATCATGGATAAGGATCTCAAAACCAAAATTGGTTTTCTGCATCAAGAACCCTTCGATCGCCTCGCGGATGTACTTCTCCTGATTGTAACACAAAGACAAAATACTTAAGAGTGGCTCTGCTTCCGGCTGGGATACCTGATCTTGTAAGTGCATGCTGTCCAATCCTTCTGTCTTCATAGATTTCTATTCGCTTGAGCTGCCATATTTCATTTTCCGCTGCCTTCTGGTTCCAGAGAGCTAAGGAATTCCCTCTCCAGTTCCAATAAATCCTGGCATCTGGTTTTAATCGCTTTCGCCGGAACCCCAGCGTATATTTTCCATGCCTGGGTATCGGCATTGATCAGGCTAAGTGCCCCTACAGCTGAGCCTTCAGCTATAGTAACCCCAGGCAGGATAACTGAGCCACATCCTATTATCACGTGTTTTTCTATCAGCACTTTTTCCTGGGTCAAGTTCTTATACTTCTCCGGGATCATAGGGCTGGTGAGAGATTTGCCGGAATAATCGTCATTGCCTGCGAAGATATTCACCCGCTGTGATAGATTTGCAAAATCATGAATCTCAATTCCTGCGTCTCCCCCCGTTAAAACAGTATGGGAACCAACATGTATGAAACTCCCGAGAGCAACCCTTCCACTGATAATGCAAAAATCGTCGATTCGCACAGAGCTTCCGATCGAAATCATTTCTGGCGAATAAAAACTTGCCTTCCGGCTAATAAAAACATTCGTCCCCAGACACTTAAATCCGATGCTCTTCAGCTCGTCTACTGATAGAAAGCTTGTGTTCAATATCCACCTCTTGATAAATTGTGATCTTCAGGTTTTATCATCAGCCAGTTTTAACAGATACTCTCCATATCCGCTTTTCTTGATTGGTTCTGCAAGCCTGCAAAGCTGATCTCTATCGATGAAGCCTTTGCGAAAGGCTATTTCTTCAATGCAGGATATCTTCAAGCCCTGCCTGCTTTGAATTACTTCTACGAATTGGGATGCCTGTATCAAGGAATCAAAGGTACCCGTATCCAACCAGGCAGTTCCCCGGCCAAAAACCACCACTTTTAGCTTGCCCTGATCCAAATAGACCTTATTTACATCCGTGATCTCATATTCACCACGCTCGGAAGGTTTTATCCCATGCGCAATCCTGATCACGCTATTATCATAAAAATACAAGCCCGGAACGGCAAAATGGGACTTGGGCTGCTTCGGCTTTTCCTCGATGCTGACCGCTTTCATCTCACCATCGAATTCCACTACTCCATAGCGCTGAGGATCATGAACCGGATATGCGGTAATAATAGCTCCCTTGGGATCTGTACACATTTTCAGACGGCCCTGAAGATCAGCACCATAAAAGATATTATCTCCCAGGATCAGGCAAACACTATCCTGTCCCACAAATTCCGCACCAATTACAAAGGCTTGAGCAAGGCCATTAGGTACTTTCTGGATTTCATAGCTGATGTGCATTCCCAGTTGAACACCATCTCCCAAAAGCCTCATAAATCCCGCCTGGTCTTCCTCTGTGGTAATGATAAGTACTTCACGAATATCGCATAGCATCAGTATCGACAGCGGATAATAGATCATCGGCTTATCGTAAACTGGCATCAGCTGCTTGCTAACAGCTATTGTTAGAGGATGAAGACGGGTACCGGCACCACCGGCCAGGATAATTCCCTTCATTTACGGTCCTTCTCCTTTCCTTTCCTGGCTTTGAGGATCACTGCGCAGATTCTGCCTACATCGCTTTCTGAAAGATCAGGATACAGCGGTAAACATATCACAGCATCCGCCATTTTACGCGCATTGGGAATTTTATGTTTGGAGATAATGTGGAATTGCCGATAGGGGCTAAGGTCTGTTATCAGAGGATAAAAGTACTTTCGGGGATAGATTTCTTTCTCCAGGAATTTGTCAAAAAGCTCATTGCGGGAAAGGGGGAAATCTGCTGTAACCACAATGGGGAAATATGAGTAATTATGCTCCACTCCGGGAGGAATATCCATCAGCTTGATCCCCGGAATATTTTCCAGCATCGCACAGTACAATTCGTGCCATTTTCTCCGCTTGGCCAAAATATGGTCGAGATGCTTCAGCAGCACCAAACCCATGGCAGCCTGAGCTTCATTCATCTTGCCATTGGTCCCCAGGCTAATCACTTCCCAGTTGTAATATCCGAAATTTTTCATGGCATCTATTTTGAATTTTAGCCCGGGGTCCTTGCACACCACTGCTCCGCCTTCAAAGGTGTGAAATACTTTGGTAGCGTGAAAACTCAAGGTGGAAGCTTCTCCCCAATTCAGTATTGAGTCTCCGGCCAATTCTACCCCAAATACATGTGCCGCATCATAAATCACTTTCAAATTATGGGTTTTTGCGATGGCTGCGATCATTCCCTGCTTGCAAGGGATACCATACACATGCACTGGCATTACACCGCTAACATCGTTATCCAGGGCAGTTTCCAGCAATTCCGGATCAAGATTGAATCCTTCATCCTCGATATCTATAAATACCGGAAGCAATCCTTTGGAAATAATGGAGCTCGCCGTAGCAACAAAGCTATATGGAGTGGTGATAATCTTTCCCTTTAGTCCCAAAGCTTCGATTGCCAATTCCAAAGCCATAGTCCCATTGCTCACCAGCGCCAGGTTTTGTACCCCGAGCTGCACGCACAGAGAGCTTTCCAAGGCTTGATGATAATCTCCCATATTCGTAAGAATATTGGAATCCCAGAGAGAAGCCATCATCTTCGTATATTCTTCCAGTTCTGGTAGATATGGCTTGGTTACGTAAATGGGAGAGAGTTTCTTTGATATACTACTTTTCATTCTTTCGATATCTTCCTTATCTTCAAGAGGGGAATAAGATGTTGATTAATCTGCTCTGATACGATCCCTTTAATCTCCAGATACTCAGGTATCTTGAGATAGTGTCCTGCAAAAAATAGATACAACAGGGCTACACCCGTTTTCATTAGTAGAGACAAATACAGCTGTGATGGTGCCAAAGTACCTACTGCAAAAGCCAAAGCAGCCATTATGAGAGTATGCAAGAAGGTGGGAACAATATCGGATAATTGCTCTGTGGTCGGGTAATCTATCAATTTGGCCGAATACATGGAATTCAGCAGATAGGAAAAAAAAGAATTGATCACCATGCCCCACAGTAAAACCAGCATCCCATAATGGACGCCAATGATAATCACAGGAATAATCAGGATCTTCTTGATGATTTCCAGCCTCAAAAAGAGGTCAGATCTGCCTTTGGCATTTAGCATGTTCAGGTTCAAGGAATGCAGCGAAAAGAGCATTCCCGAGATACAGATAATCTTCAAATAGGGGATCGTGGGTGCCCAATTTGCTCCGAGCAGGATTAAAACAATCTCCCGGGCATTAATGATCATTAGCAGCATCAAGGTACTAGAAATATAAAATGATAGCCGGATCAGTTTCTTATACGCTGTTTTCAGGATTACATCGTCGCCAGCCAGGCTGGACAAAACCGGATAGGTTACTCTTTGAGTAGTGATCTCAATATTTTGGGAAGGGAGATTCATGAATAGCTCAGCCCGTGTATAGTATCCCAGATCAGCCACCGAAAAATATTTCCCGATCACTAGCTTGTAGATGTTCTTGTAAATGGTATCTATCAATCCCGCACCCAGCAATTTCACTCCAAAGCCAAACAATTCCTTAAAGGATTCGAGGCTATACATAATCCGCGGTTTCCAGTCCGAGCTAGCATGCAGCATGATCACTCTGAAGAAATTCTGACACAAGGTCCGGGCTGCCAGGCTCCAGTATCCGTAGCCCATAATCGCCATTCCGATCCCGATCGCACCCGAAAACACATTTGAGATCAGCGTGATCTTGGTTTGCCTCTTGAAATCAAGATTGCGCGTAAGAATGGCAGTTTCCACCATGCCATAGGAATTGATAATGAGATTGATAGCCATTATCCGCACCAGCAGAAATAACTCTGTATTTGAGAAATATCGCGAAATCGCCCCGGCAGCAAAAAAAACGATTATGAAAGAAACGATGCCCATACCGATATTGGTATAGAACATAGTATTATAATCCGCCTCGGTACATTTTTGCTTACGGATCAAGGCTGAGCCCAAACCGCTATTTACCAGGGTCTCCGAAATGGCGATAAACACCAGGCTCATGCCGATGATGCCAAATTCATTTGGACCTAGCAGCCTGGCTAAAACCAAACCTATTGCAAATTGAATAATCTGGTTTACGGCATTATCTGTGAAGCTCCATTTAAGGCCGGTGATAGTTCTGGCTTTTAAGTTCATAGCTTGTTTCGAAATCCCAGCCCCAATATCGAGCTCAGCTTCATTGCTGCGAGGTTTCTCCAGATTAGATAAAACTCAGGGACATTGCACACTCCCGTTTGCAGTTTACACTTTATCTTCAAACATCCATCTTATTGTTACACGCTGGTTCATTATTTTTATCTGTCGATTTGTGCTCATTCACTTGTGCTTGTTTGTAATCTCTCATTTGTGCCTATTTGTG
>CAZSST010000085.1:0-4018 GCA_964609575.1 uncultured Candidatus Cloacimonas sp. | reverse complement strand
CCTGTTTGTGGGAGAATAATGTATACAGCTCCGCCGCGTCGCTTATGCAAACAAGAGCCCATGGCACCACATTGTTCGTTTTAGATCGGACTGGACTGAGTGGAGAATATATGCCCCAATAAAACAACTATCCGCAGCGCGCCTCTCTTTATGGTGGGCAGAATACTACATGTCACACACAAGCTTCGACTAAACAAGGCTCGTGGAGGAGCATCAATCATCATCACAATATCACTCATTTCGCACAATCAACGTAAGGAACCCATGTAGGACATCAGTTCTGCTGTCAATCAATTTTTCTTGAAAAGAAAAGGTGGGAGACCTTTACAGCTACAGGGCAAAGAGCTAAGCGGCTGATTTAAAGAGAATTCAGATACCATTGCGGATGCAATTTGGAAACCCTGCAAATCGCATCCGTATTTCATGTGCAATGCATCCCTATTGGATGAAGGAAAGCAAGATGTAGCATCGGAATGCTACTCTACGTCAGGTATGGCGCCTTGGAAAGCGCTAATACGTTTCCATTAGATATGGCGCTTTGGAAAGCGCCAATACGCTTCCATTAGGTATGGCGCTTTGGAAAGCGCCAATACGCTTCCATTTGATATGGCGCTTTGGAAAACGCCAATACAGGGCTGCTGAACTTTCACTCCTTGGGTCTTTGGCGCTTTGGAAAGCGCCAATACATATGCGTCCGACCCAACAGATGTGATGATTTCCCTTGACATCATTAAACAAGCGGAATTGTATGGTACAAAATGGAATTGGCGGTAATAAAAGCAGCATGATCGCAATATGCATAGATTATAAACTATCCCGTTTTCAGCGGGAAATAAAGCACGCATTCAATCATATTTTCCAAAGCCTTGGTTACGGCTACCGGTTCATCACGGATGCCGAAAAGCTGAAGCCAAATGACATCTTTTTAATTTACGGCTTCAATGAACCCACCATTGAAGAACTCAGCACTCTGGCCAAGCATTACATCACTTTTTTCATCCCCTGCGATGCGGATTTGTATGATCCCCGGGCCTATTCCGCTGACCGTTTGCGGCGTAGCCTCAGAGAAGTAAAATTGATCAGCGTAACCCCCGTAATCTCAGCCCGCAAGTTTGATTACCCCGCTGAAAACTACAATGAAGAAGACATCCACGCCGGCAAGATCAATTTCGACCTGGTGGGTAACGTCTTTTTGCATCTATCATTCTTAGAAGAATCCACCGATGCCGGCAGCATGGTAAATGGATTTTATCCAGACGCCGCCTCTGCCTTTTACCAATTCCGCGAAATCCCCATTGTAGATAACTTGCTCTGGCTGGTGGACAGTATGATAAAGGAGCACTGCCGCGCCAAGGGTAATCCCATCACCCAAAAGCTTTTCTGGCCTGGTGCTCAACAAGCTGCGGTGCTGCTTTCGCATAGCATCGACGACCTGCAAAAATGGGATCTTTCCTCGTTGATTCTCTCCATTCCAGACGATCTGGCCATGTTCTTCACCCTCAAATGGAAGCAGCTTTGGCACACCATTTCCGGCAAACTGAAGTATCTCTTCACGAATTTTGAGCTCTTTTGGAATTTCGAGGAATTCCGCAAGCTGGAGCATGAATCTCATTGCCGCAGCACCTATTTTATCGCTACAGAGGCCTCTGGCGAGATCGATTACAGTCTGGATGATCCCGATCTGCAGGAAGAAATACAACAAATCATTCGCCAGGGCAATGAGATAGGACTTTTAGGAACTCATGAGAAGCTCAATCGCGATGATTTCCTTACCCGTAAGCAAATCCTGCTGCATCAGCTAAACAAAGACCAGATCGGTGTGCGTCAACTTGGCTATAAAACCAATGCCACGATCCGCGAAATCTTCAATAAAATCACCCCTGGTTTCAGCCAAAGCACTGCTTTCGACGATGCCCCCGGTTTCAAATATGGCATGTCGCTCCCCTGGCAACCCTGGAGCAGCGGCAATCCCACTTCCTATACCGAGCTGCCTACGCTTTATCGAAATACCCATCTGAAGCTCAGCAAGCACCTGCTGTTGCAGCTGGATGATGCCAAATTGCAACTGAAAAAGCTATTCCACCAGTGCACCCGCGTCCATGGCATCTTCAGTCTGGATTTCAGCATCGCCAGCTACAGCGAAATCCACTATTGCAACAAGCTTTATGCCTACATCCTGGCGCTTATAAAAAGCAGCGAAACCTGGCTATGCACAGCCTCCGAACTAAGCACCTGGTGGGAAAAACGCAAACGCATCACCATCGAGGAAGGCCAATATGAGATCAGTGTGTTCTTCCCTGACGATCTGGAAAACTTCGTGCTCAGCATCCATGGCGACCCCAAAATAGTGGAAGTGGAAGCGCAAAATGCCAAAATTGATGGCAACACCATCCGCTTTAACGGAATCAAGGCCGATTCTTTCGCCGTGATCAGGCTTCGCGTAGAGGCATGAAAAAACTCCTGCACCTCCAGCTTTTACCCTTGATGTCCGGAGTGCAGCGGTTTAGTTTATACCTCCTTGACGGCCTGGATAAGGCGGAGTACGATATTTGGGTGGCCTGTAAACCCGGAGGTGAATTTGTAGATGAAATCAAAGCCCGGGGCTTTCACTATCTGCCTTTGCCCACTTTCCGTCATCCCATTTCGCTTCTGGATGTCCTCACTTTTCTCCATCTTCTATATTTAATCCACAAAGAGCGTTTTGACATCATGCATACCAATTCCTCCAAGCCTGGGCTTTTAGGCAGGTTGGCAGCCAGAATGGCCGGAGTGCCTTTAATTCTGCATACTGCGCATGGTGTCCCTTTCCAAAACGGGCAGCATCCTCTGCAGTACCTGGTCTATTCCTTTCTGGAAGGCCTGGGAAACAAACTGGGGCACCAAACCATCTATGTAAATAATTCTGATCGCCTTAGTTGCCTTAAGCTGGGCTTAATTAAGGATAACAAGGCCTTAAGTATTTTTAACGCCCTGCCCCCGGAGCAAAGCAAAATGCTTGGGGAATTTGCATCCAAGCGCCAAACCGCTACAGATGAATTCATCATCGGCTCCACGATACGCTTTTCCGAGCAAAAAAACGCCATTAACCTGGTTACCGCAGCCTGCAAAGCCTGCCTGAGTTTACAAAAAATCCGCTTCATTCTGCTTGGCGATGGGGAGCATTATGAACTCTGCAAGGCCATTGTTAAAAGCTATAAAGTGGATAATCGCGTATTGCTTCCGGGTTGGGATAGCAACACCCTTCCCTGGCTGAAGCTCTTTAATGCCTTTGTGCTTTATTCACGCTGGGAAGCCATGCCCTTCAGCATCATCGAGGCCATGAGTGCGGCTCTACCCATAATCGGCTCGAACATCCCTTCCATCGCAGAATTGGTGAATGATGATTGTGGCTGTCTGGTGCCCCTGGATAATGAAGAAAGGCTGATCACAAGCTTCCTGGCCCTGGCCAATAATCCCGAATTGGCTATCCGTAAGGGTCAAAACGCCCTTAGTCGCATAAACAATATCTGCAGCTACTCTCAAATGGTATCATCCTACGCTCGCATTTACCAACAGGAGCCATGCTCATGAACGGTAATTACTTATATCTACTGCTATTTGCCTTTGCTATTTATCTAAATACTCATGCCCTGATGCCCTTTAACCTTTGGCTTTCCAAAAGGCTAAAGATCATTGCTTTACCCAATGAGCGGCGCATCAATAAAATCGCCATCCCCGAAGCAGGAGGACTCAGCTTTGCCATCCCGATCATTTTGTCTCAGGCGATTTTAGGCTCTGTGGCATGGGGTTCAGACACGGGTAAAATGCTTTTGCAGCTTGCCGGAGTGGGGATTCTGGCCTTACTTTTCGGGCTTTGGGACGATCGCTATGAAAGCAAAGCCCGCTTCAAGCTGGTTTGGCAAAGCGCTTTGGGAATCATTATGTATCTGATTGGCTATCGGGTGCTCTATCTCACCAATCCCCTGGGTGAGCATTTCATTCTGGGCTGGCTGTCTTTTCCCGCTACGGTTTTATGGTA
>CAZSST010000084.1:320-10461 GCA_964609575.1 uncultured Candidatus Cloacimonas sp. | reverse complement strand
CTTTGTTAAAAAATGAACTTGATAACCTGATCGACCTGATTTTCCTGATATTGATTCTCTAATAGATTTCACACTTCACTGAAGCCTGTATACTTCATTCTTCATTACCTATGGCGGTTTGGAAACCGCCAATACACGGGCATTCTTCATTACCTATGGCGGTTTGGAAACCGCCACTACATATGGAGGCGATTATGAAGGGCAAATAGGTAACGGGCAACCCGCAAATATCTTCCATTGATGCTTCAAACGCATCGCCCCTTGGCCTCTAATGAAGTTCCTGAGAAATTTGCAGGAGGGCTTTTCGAGCTTATCAATGGATGAATTACCCGGCTAAGGGGAAGCACCTTGCCCGGTAACAAGCAACTCCTTGATCATGTTCTTTATCTCTTTGTGTTTATTGCCGTTATGGTAAATATCCACATCCACTGCCAAACATTGCAAGAAAGTTCCGGGATTACTTCCCATAACCGCGATGCGATGGGAAAGCTTGATGGCTTCATCGATGTCGTGAGTAACCAGAATCACGCTAAGCTTGAGCTTGGCAACCAGTTCTTTCAGCCAATCCTGCAAGTCGCCACGGGTTAAAGCATCCAAATTGGCCAATGGTTCATCCAAAAGCAGAATCTGCGAACCGCACATATAAGTACGCATCAATGCTGCTCTTTGACGGAGCCCCCCGGAAAGTTGATAGGGCAAATGCTGTTTATGCTGTTCCAGGCCAAATACCGGCAGCAAATTCTCTGCCTCAGTAATCGACTGTTTAAGCTTTCCGCTTCTCACTTTTATGGGTAGTAAGATATTTTCCAGGGTGTTCAGCCAGGGAAAAAGCAAATCCTTTTGCGGCATGTAACCGAAGTAACCAGGTTTCCCGGTGATATCCTCCCCGCGCAGAAGCATCTTGCCCCTGTCGGGAAGTGTGATGCCTGCCATTAGTTCCAGCAATGTGCTTTTGCCGCAACCACTGGGGCCAATGATGCTGATAAATTCGCCTTCCTGCAGCTCCAGGGAGACTTTATCCAAAACGGTGCTAACCTTCTTTTTGAAAAGAAAGGACTTCCTGATCCCCGATATCTGCAGGATCGGCGTAGTATTGGTTACGGGGCTTGCACCGCTTGGCATTACTATTTTTTTGTCCCGGAGCCCGGCAAAAAGTCGTTGCTGAAAGCTGAATTAGCGGGTACACTAAGATTTATTAACCGTTCTTCAAACATCCAATCGCCAAATCTTTTCCACACTTCGCTATCTTGATAACCCCAATACGGAGCATCGGCCTGGTATTCCTTAGCCAGATAAGCCATACTGCGCTGCACCTGTTCGGCGTTTAACTCCGGAACGTGTTTCATCATGATCTCAGCTGTTTTTACAGGTTCGTGCACAGCATATAGATAACCCTTGCTAACTGCTTGCAGGAACTTTTTGGCCAGCTCGGGTTGATTTGCCAAAAGCCCTTCATTGGTTATGATTACCGGGGTATAATAATCAAAAATGGGATTGATATCCTTCAGAGCCAGGTAATTCAGCTTCAGGCCCCTGCGTTCGGCCTCCACCCCATCCCAGCCGTAATAAATCCACTCAAAATCGGCATCCTTGCCAATAGTGGAGAAGAAATCGTAAACTCCGGAGATGATTTCTACTTTTTCGAAATCGGCTTCGTTATCGCTCATGATAGTTTTCAGGATGGCCTGCTCCGAGGGAGAATCCCAGGATCCGTAACGCTTTTCCTCAAAATCCCTGGGGCTTTTTATGTTTGCCGTAGCCAGAGAAGCGAAACCGGAAGTATTATGCTGAATAACCGCAGCGATGGAAACCAGAGGAATATTCTCGCTACGGGCACGAATCACATTTTCCTGATAGCTGATCCCAAATTCGCTTTTACCAGCGGCCACGATTTGATCAGTTACGCTCTGACCGGGTTGCTGGATAACAACCTCCAAGCCTTGTGCGGCAAAGTAACCCAATTCCTGGGCTACATAAAGCCCGGCATGATTGGTATTTGGCGTCCAATCGAGGGTAACCGTAACTTTTTGCAGCTCTTTAGGCTTGGGAGCTGCGGCTTTCTTACATGCCTGCAGGGCAGCAAGCATCAGGGCAACGATAAGTAAAATCTTCAATGTCTTCATGGGAACCTCCTAAGTTCATGAATGTCTATTATATTACGCGCGGGGATGATAAAGCAAATGACTTTCTATCATTCTGCGCAAATCTACATGAGTGTAAATCTGGGTGGTATTGATGCTGGAGTGTCCCAGCAAACTCTGGACAATGCGGAGATTTACTCCTGCATCCAAGAGGTGAGTGGCAAAACTGTGCCTGAACGTGTGAGGGGTTACGTCTTTCTTTATTCCCGCGGCGATCACGGCTTCGCGCAGGATCTTCCAAAAGCCCATACGGCTAAGCCTTCCCCCGCGTACGTTGATGAAGATCAGGTCCGATTGCTTTAGTTTCAGGATTTGCATACGCGATTGGTGCAAGTATCTATCCCAAAGAGGCTCAAGGGTATCCACATAGGGAACAAACCTTTGTTTGCTGCCCTTGCCGTGCACAAGAATCACTTTGTCCTGTCGGTTAAGGTCATGCAGGGTCAGCCCCAAAAGCTCTGAAATACGCATGCCGGTGGCATAAAGCAGCTCCATCATCAGCTTGTTGCGTATCTGCAAAGGCGTTTCTTCAGGTAAGCTCTGCAGCAGGGTAAACATCTCTTCCACACTAAGATAATCTGGAAGATGCATACCGATTTTTATGCGGGGAACTTGCTCCAGGTCTATTTTAATGCTAATGTCATTATCCTTGAGATAACCAAAGAATTGACCCAGAGCAACCCGCTTTCGGGCAATACTGGTATTAACCAGTCCAAGTTCCTGTAACTGGAGCAAATGCCTGGTTAAATCATCAGTGTAGTACGCGCTGATATCCTTGGGGGTATCGCTCAAAAAGCTAAGGATATCGCTCTTATAGCTATCGATGCTATTTTGAGCCATTCCCTTTTCCACTTTTAGATGATATAGAAAGCTGTTCAGCAGGCTAAGCAACTGCGGAGTTAGCTTGCTATCATTCGCTGCTGTAATAGTTTGGCGTTTCTTTAGTAATACGGATGTCATGCGGATGGCTTTCTTTCAGGCCGGCAGTGGTGATCTCCACAAATTCGGCGTGGTCTCTTAGCTCAGTGAGGTTTCCGGCGCCACAATAGCCCATTCCAGCTCTAAGTCCACCCATTAGCTGGAAAAGAAAATCTTTCAGGGGGCCTTTATAGGGCACCATGCCTTCGATGCCTTCGGCAACCAACTTGTTATCTTCGGTTTCGCTCTGGAAATAGCGGTCTTTACTACCTTTACTCATGGCGGCTAAAGAACCCATGCCACGGTAGCTTTTAAATTTGCGTCCATTGTAGATAATGGACTCACCGGGACTTTCATCGCAACCGGCAAAAAGAGAACCGATCATCACTGCAGAAGCTCCCGCAGCCAATGCTTTTACGATATCGCCGCTGAATTTGAGGCCACCATCAGCAATAATGGTCTTGCCATGCTTGCTGGCTTCTTCGGCACAATTCATTACCGCTGTTAATTGCGGAACTCCAATCCCAGCCACTACCCTGGTAGTACATATAGAACCTGGGCCTATTCCCACTTTAACCGCATCCGCACCGCAATCGATAAGATAACGGCAGGCTTCTGCAGTGGCTACATTTCCGGCAATAATCGGACAGGAAATGGCATTTTTTACCTTGCTGAGCGCTTCCTTAAAGTGAATATGATGGCCATGCGCAGTGTCGATTACGATAATATCAGCACCGGCTTTTACCAGCTCCAAGGCGCGTTCAATAAAGTCTCCGGTTACCCCAATAGCGGCACCTACAAGCAAACGGTTCTTGGCATCTTGCACAGCGGAAGGATGATTCATGCGCTTGCGGATATCCTTAACCGTAATCATCCCATGCAGAGTGCCGTCATCACGCACCAGCAGCAGTTTTTCGATGCGATGTTTTTGCAGCAGAATGATCGCATCTTCAACCGTAGTGCCCATCGGAGCGGTTATTAAACGCTCTTGGGGAGTCATAAGCTCTTGTACTTTCCGGTTCGGATCTGTTTCAAAACGGATATCCCGATTGGTGAGAATCCCCACTACCTTGTCATTTTCGATTACGGGGAAACCGCCCACACGATGGGTATGTTTCAGCTCTAATACCGAGCTAAGCGAATCATTGGGCGAAATTGTGTAAGGATTGGTAACCACTCCACTTTCCGCACGCTTCACCAAGTGAACTTGTCTGGCTTGCTCTGCAATCTCAAGATTCTTGTGAATAATCCCCAATCCCCCTTCACGTGCCATAGCTATGGCCAATTCTGATTCTGTAACCGTGTCCATAGCTGCGCTTAGTACCGGTATGCGCAAGCTGATGCCTTTGGTAATTTCGGTGGAGAGGTCCACCCCGGAAGGCAACACCTGCGAGTGTTTGGGAACCAGTAACACATCGTCAAATGTGTAAGCTTTGCTAATCTTGCCGGGCATCTTAACTCCTATATTCTTATTTGATTATAAATTAGGCCTCTGTGCTGCCCAACGGCTAATCCGTTGTCGCACATCCGGTGAATAGATACTATTGGGCTTGTTCTTCAGGAATTCCCGCGCCAAACGTTGCTCTTCCTCTTTATCATGAACCAGCAGGAATTTAAGGGTTTCTGCATATTCACCAGCCACTGGATCGGTAAAATCATGATTTAGCAGCGACGACGCCAGTTCAGGCTGGTTCAAACGCAAAGCCCATTCAATGGCTAAAAGCCGGAATTCCTCGTCTTTACTGGCTTCCATTATCACCAGCAGCGAATCCAAACCACGCTGTTGATTTAGTTGCAGCAGCTTGAAAGAATTAAAAAAACTCTGCTGCATAGGCGGCTGCAGGGCCAAGGCAAGCATCATCAGATACATGGCATCATTGGCTTCCGGGCTTCCCGGATATTTGATAAGATACTCGTTCATCAAACTGTCCGCAAAGCTTACTTCCCCAGAAAGCAGTTTCCCCAAAAACCTTAAATACTCCTTTTGAGGTAGCAATTGCGAAAATGAAACACCTGCCAGGCTTCTTTCGGCCGCAGGATAGTCCGAAGCCAGAATCTTCAGCCGAGCCGTATCGATGCTAAGTTCAGCCTTCAGATGAGCTTCTGGATTTAGAACCATGGCCTTATCCAGCCAGATCAAAGCACTATCCACCGGTTCTCCCAAAGCCAGCATGGTATTTGCCATCAGCCTATAGATTTCCACCAGCAAACTGCTTTTGGTTTTATAACTAGGAGCTTTGGCCAAAGTGGCATATCCCAGCTTTGCCGTAGCGGCATAATCGCCCTGTTGATAGCGAATTTGCATCATCTTGGCGGGAAACCCGAAGCTGATGGGGTCATCCACCATGCTGCTGGCATACGCATAAGCTTCATAGGCAATGCTATCCGCTCCGGCAGCAGCTTGATTCTCTGCAAAAACCCGCAGGTTGTTCAATCCCAGTTCTTTTATAATCTCCAGGGCTCTCCGGGGTTGTCCAATGCTTAGCAACGATGTGGCATACACTTCCTTGATGGCAGTATTCTGGGTGGTATCGGCCACGGCTTTGATGGCGGCGATGCGATCGGGATCTTCCATCAGGATGGTCTTTAGCTGGTTATTGGTAAAATACTGATTGGTAGGATACTTGAAAAGATAGGCCAGGTATTCTTCTATAGCCTGGTCAAACATCCGGTAATTCAGGCTGGTATTGGCAATCTCCAGTCTGAAGAGATCGGGTTTCTTCAGCTTTTGGCGTCCCAGTTTATAAAGCTCCAAGGTCCTATCAAAGATGCCTTTTCGCTCAAAGTATGATGCCAATTGCCGATATTTGTTTTCATCGCCGTAAAGCTCAAGGTAGTCAAGGCTTTCCCTGTATGCAGCTCCCATTTCCCCTTTCAGCAGCAGCAATTGGATATGCTGTTCATTGTACAATTGGGGAGGCAGCCCTCTTTGATAGGTGCTAAGCAGACCTTCTGCCTTATCTGCTTGCGAAAGAGTATTATAGATATTAAAAAGCTGCACAATGCTGTCAAAATCGTTGGGATACTTATCCAGAATCTGGATAAAGAGCTGCTCCGCCTGCGCGTATTGACGCTGTGCCATTAGCTGATAAGCCTGCTGCTGCATGATTTGCTTTTCGTTATACTGCGCCAAACATGGCAGCGCTAAAAGCATAAACAAAGCTATAACAAGTATATACCTGGCCTTCATCATTGCCCGCCCTGCTCATTCAGCTTTTTCAGATATTCCAGAATCACTTGTTGGTATTCACGCGGGTAGCTGCGATAGCTATCTTCCCTCAGGCTGTTTTTACGCAGGCTGTTGTAATCCAAATTGCGGTTTGCATTGGCCTTCATATCCTGGGGAGCCGTTTCCCCCTTGCGCTTTTCGCTGAATTCCCGCTTATTAATCGATCTCTGTGCATCCAGCATCTTGGAGATAATCCGTTCCTGTTTCTCCAGCAAATCGGGAGTAAACTGGTTGTTCTTCAGTTGTCTGCTTATACTTTCCATTTCATCGGCAATTTGCTTAAGGCTGCTTCCTTGTTTCTGAGCTTCGGGATCATTTTGTAGGGCGCGTTTCAGGTTTTCGGCCAAACGCTGTTGATCCTGAGCCATCTTCTGGATTTGCTGCTGCATAGCCGCATCCATATTGCCGCCCGAACTCTGCATCTGCATCATCAGTTGCTCGGTTAGCATATTCATGGCCATTTGCTCCTGGCTCATTTGCTCCAGCATTTGCATCAGAGATTGCATACCCCCACCGCCACCACCACCGGATGAGGCATTTTGCATGGCCTGCATCAGGTCATAAGCCATCAGGTTTATTCCCTTCTGGATATTTCCCAGGCCATCTTTCAGGTTCACAATTTGTTCTCCGATGCTTCCGAAAACACCCCGGTAAGCTTGGTTGGTGCTGTTTAAATCTATAAAGAACTTCGGGGGAACAACCATCAGAACCTGTGTTTCGCTGAAAAGCTTGTTCAAAACCAATTGAATCCCTTCGTAATGAGCGATCAGATCGGGTACCACCACATAAGGATCATTGCGGTATTTTGCGGCCGCCTGTTCATGTTTTTGTGAAAACACCAGCAGTTCTCTCAAGGCGGTTTGCATAGCCATCATCATCTGTTGTTGATTTCCCGAGCCCATGGAATTCTTCATCTGTTGCAGCTTCATCGTGAAACGCCGCAGCTTTTGTAAAGCCTGTTCCTGGGACTGCTGGGCCTGGCTGCGTTGATTCATTTGCAGTTGTTGCTGCGAGTCCTGCATATTCTGCTCGGCTTGCGATTGCTTCATGTCCTGTTGCAATTCACTCAGTTGCTGCTGTGCCTGCTTGTCTTTGGGATCGGAGAGCAGCTTGGATAATTCGTCCAGTTCCTGCTGCAGTTTATCATAATTTTCTTTTATCTGTTCCTGCTCTTTGGCTAGAGACTGCGGATCACGGGTTTTGTCCGCGCTACGTTCCTGCAGGCTTTTTTGCATTTTCTCGGTTTCTTGAGACATCTGCAGGGCTTTCTGCACTGCCTGTTCTTTTTTAATGCTTTCCAAAAGCTGCAGGGTTTGCTCGATCTTTTTGGAAAAATCTTCCATGGAAAATTTGAAATTCTCCATTGCCTTCTTCAGGTCTTGCGGCTTCAAGTTCTTCAGGGCATTTTCAAATTTACTCATAGCTTCCTGAAGCTCTTTGCTATTAATTTCCTGCATCAGTTCCTGAATCTTCTGCATCTTCTGCAGGGTTTCGGCCGAAAGAGCTTCATTCGCCTGCATTTTCTCGATCAGATTCTGATATTCGTCGGCCACATTTTGCACCTGATCGCTTATCTTTTCCTGATCGCTTAAAATCTTTTCCAGTTGCTTCTTATCTTCCCACTTCGGATTATCTTCCTTCAGCATTTCGCGCCGTTTGTCCTCAAATTCCTTTTGAACTTCCTTGGCCTGTTTGAGGGCAGATTCCAGCTCGCTCTTCTTGTTCTGTTCCTGATTCTCTATTTCGCGGTAAATCTCCTCTATGGAAGGGAAACGTGCCTTATACCTGGCGCTTTCTGCCTTTTGGGCTTCCGGCGAATTGTCATAAATCTCCGCCCAATAGGTAACCACGTCTCCGGGAAAGAGATCAGCATTTTTCAGATCAAGCAGATAATCCGTGCTAAACACCTTGCCGGCAACCACACTTTGGATATCCAGGTTTTGCACGTCCCGATCCTGAACCTGGTATTTCAGGCTGCAGTTTCTAAGCCCAAAATCATCGTCGGCACTAATCACCAACGGCAGCAGCAAATCCTGATCAAGCTGCACATCCTCACCGGGGAAGCTGATCCGTATCTGCGGAGGATTGTCGCTCATAATCTGAATGCGTTTCTCTTCGGGCTTGCTTCTACGGCCCAGGGCATCAGTCAATTCCAGATACCAGGTGGTGGGTTCATTTATCTTTAGCTGAGTAATATAGGTTTGCTTATCCAGGGCTTGCATATCAATGCGGCTGGCATCGGCAAAAACCATCACTGCTTTTTCCACGGGAATATTCGTTTCCACGGAAAGCTTCACGGTGCTGTGCTTCCAGGTTTCTATGTTTCCATAGCTTAGGGTATCCACCCACACGGGAATTCCTGTGTAAGCAGGGGGATGATACTCCACCCACCATTTTTTTACGATCGGCTCGTCCAAAACCTGAACTTTATAGACGGGAGACTTGCACACTTCATTTTCGGCGTAGTATTCCAGGGAATTCTCCAAACTGGAAAAAAGATAACTGCCCGAAGCAAAGCCCAGCTCCCGCCATTCTTTTTCCGTACGGTAAAAAAGCTTGTGTTTCAAGCGTAGATCGGGCTCTATCAGCTTTATTTCCAAGGGACTGAATCGCCCCACTTTGATGTTTCCAGGGCTTAGTTCGATTGTCTGTTTATATACTATTTCCTGCTTTTGGTTGCTGTAAAATTGCTTGAATGCCAGGGCGAAACTATCCCAACTCATCGCCCACACGCTGCCCAAACCGAAAACAAGGAACAGCAGGCTAAACAACAGCCAATGCGGAAACACTGCGGGAATCCGGTACGTAGCGCTTTTCTGGCGAGAGCTTGCCTGCGCCGCAAGTACTTCAGCAATAGGAACTTTCGCTTCGTCCGCAGCCAATTCCAAGGTATTTTGATATAGATCATCGTGATGCTCTTGCTGTCTATCCAGAAATCTGGCCACCTGAAAGAGGTCCCAGAACTTCCGATACCCCTCCCACAAGAAATAGATTATCAACAGCGACAAAATCGCCTTAATTCCGAGATTGGCATATAGTAAGGCAGAAGATTCAGGAGCAGAATGCAGCCATAGAACGAAATAGGCATGCACTCCCACAGCAAAGATCACAATGCTGTTTATGATAGCCTGTGCCGCAAAGCGAAGGTTTATCCTTTGTCTGAATCGCTTCAGAAACCCGGTAAAATCGTTCATGACCTGATTCTCCTTTACTTGTTACGCCATCCTGAAAAAAGGCGAGATTGTGTCAAGGGGAAGTGCAGGCAGTGAGAGCGAGCTGTGAAAGCAGATTGTGAGAGTGCAAGGTTACAGCTTCCAAAAAACCATGTAAATAGTTCATTACGGGCTTCCAGGTACTCTCCTGATACTTCCTCTGGAGGAGATTATGAGGACATTCATGCTTTATCCACTTTAGTGATTGGAGAATCTATTCAATTACAATCGTTATCCTACCAAAATTGATCCAAGATCGCGATGAAGGATGGTTCCAGGATGGTTCTTGGTTGCAAGAGGGAAGTGGCAGGTAGATAAGAATTAAGAATTAAGAATTAAAAATTATGAATTATGAGTAATCAGTGCGATACACGCCGCTCGCACCTAGATCTCACAGCGTAGCTCTCACCTCCGCAGGTCTCACAGCGTAGCTCTCACCTATTGTCCATTGACAAATAAACTGCTCTTTATTAGATGGCCACAATTGAGTAGATATGAAGAAATTACTGGTTATCACAAATATGTATCCCTACAAGGCCAATCCTGTGTCCGGCGTCTTTGTCCGGCAGCAGCTTGGCTATCTGAAAGAATTTTATCATATTAAGGTAGTGGCAGCGCAGTTTCCCGATCGTTATGGCCTG
>CAZSST010000084.1:0-310 GCA_964609575.1 uncultured Candidatus Cloacimonas sp. | reverse complement strand
TAATTAGCATTCAATATCCGCAGCTTCGCTTTCTACCGATGAATATCATCAGTTATTGGCGCTTTGCTCTCCCCCACATCCGCAAAGCGATTTCAGAGTGGAAGCCAGATATTATCCATGTGCATGATTGCCGGCATCTACCCGAGCTGTTTGCGCTTCATCCGCTCCTTAAATCCTTTGATGGCAAAACTTTCCTGAGTGCGCATAACACCAAAACACTGCCAAGCATGGCAGAAACCAAATTGCACGCGTTGTTCTATCAGATTACCTTAAAACGATCTTATGCCAATTTCTCGCATATCTTTTTCGT
>CAZSST010000083.1:6331-10622 GCA_964609575.1 uncultured Candidatus Cloacimonas sp. | reverse complement strand
AAAATCCCAGATAAGCATCGAGAGTTTTCACACAGTCTCGAAGGCTGGAATCCAGCCTCACAGTTTACTCTCACAGCCTGCTCTCACATCGGCAAAGCCGTCTCACCTCCTCCGGTCTCACTTCCAAAGGTCTCACGAAAATAATCCTTGACCGAATAAAGCAAATATTGATTCATGCCCCATGGCGTATCGGACTATCCAGCCAATAATGACAATGAGGCTACAGAGCATGAACCAAAAGGAAATCAGCAATATGCTGCACACTCAGCTGAGTTATAGGGAACATGAGTATCCATTTGTACCATGAATAGAAATATTGCAAGGAGCTATTTACGAAAACTGCCATGAACAAGGAAGCCGGTGCCAGAATCAAGATAAATAAACTACTGGAAGAAGCAGGATGGCGTTTTTTTGATGCAGAGGGCAAGAAAGCCAATATCCAGCTGGAAAAGAACACCAAAATATCCCAACCCCAGCTTGATGAATTGGGCGAGGATTTTGAAAAAATCTCCCAGGGTTTTATAGACTATCTTCTGCTTGATGAAATGAACTATCCGGTTATCGTGCTGGAAGCCAAGCGGGAAAGCAAAGACCCTCTGGATGGCAAAGAACAGGCCAGGCGTTATGCCAAGGCCCAAGGTGCCCGCTATGTAATTCTCTCCAATGGCAATATCCACTATTTTTGGGACCTGGAAAGGGGTAATCCCAGCGTTATCATCAAGTTTCCCACTCCCCAATCTATCAAGCATATCCGCAATGTAAAGCCCAATCCCTTAAGGCTTATCAATGAGCAGGTAAATGAAGATTACATCCTGCTGTGCCAATATCCCGGTTATCAGAAAGATCCTGATTGGTTGGATGATACCCGTCGCGATAAATTCCTGGAGGATAATGGCTATTGCCTGCTTAGGAATTACCAGCTACGTGCGGTGCAAAGCATTCAAAAAGCCGTGGCCAACCATCAGGACAGGTTCCTCTTTGAAATGGCTACCGGCACAGGCAAAACCATGGTTGCCGCTGCCATTATCCGGCTTTTCCTGCGTAGTGGCAATGCCAATCGAGTGCTCTTTCTGGTGGATCGCATTGAACTGGAAAACCAAGCCAAAACTGCTTTTCTGAAATACCTGAAACAAGATTATGAGATAAGGATTTTCAAGGAAGGCCGCAATGACTGGGAAAAGGCCAATATCCTGATCTCCACCGTGCAAAGCCTCTATGACCGCTATCACAGCATCTTTTCGCCCACCGATTTTGACCTGGTGATCTCCGATGAAGCACATCGCAGCGTAAATGGCAATGCCCGGGCTCTATTCGAGTACTTCGGCGGTTACAAGCTGGGCCTTACTGCCACTCCCAAGGACTATTTGAAACACGTTAATATCGCCAAACTACAGGCAGATGATCCCCGCTCCCTGGAACGCCGGATCATGATGGATACATACAAAACCTTCGGCTGTGAAAGCGGCGATCCTACCTTCCAATATACTTTGCTGGATGGCGTAAAAGACGGTTACCTGCTTAATCCCATCGTATTCGATGCCCGCACTCACATCACCACCCAATTGTTATCGGAAAAAGGCTATCAGGTGATGGTATACAGCGAGGACGGCACCCCTGAGGAGAGAGTATTCAAGCAGAAAGCCTTCGAAAAGAAGTTCTTTTCCGCTGCCACCAATCGCGTATTCTGCGAAACCTTCCTCCAAAAGGCCATGCGTGATCCCCTCACCGGGGAAATAGGGAAATCCATCATCTTCTGTGTAAGCCAGAAACATGCGGCTAAGATCACCAAGCAACTGAATGAACTGGCCGACAAGTATTTCCCGGATAAATACCATTCCGATTTTGCGGTGCAGATCACTTCCAATATCTCCGGTTCGCAGCAGATGAGCATAAATTTCCAGAATAACAACCTGAACGGTACCACCAACTGGCTGGAAGAATACAAATCTTCCCGCAGCCGGATTTGCGTAACCGTGGGGATGATGACCACCGGTTATGACTGCACTGATATCCTGAATCTGGTAATGCTGCGCCCCATCTTTTCTCCCTCGGATTTTATTCAGATAAAAGGCCGGGGAACCCGCAAGCACAGCTTTAAATACTATCGCCGCATCGATGGACAAGAGATAAAGGAAACGAAGCCCAAAACCGCTTTTCACCTCTTTGATTTCTTTGCCAATTGCGAATACTTCGAAAAGGAATACAAGTACGATGTGGTGCTTAAACTTCCGGAGCTAAACAAAGCTAAACCCAAGGGCAGCACCAAAAGCGATGAGAATGGATTGGACATGGCTGAAGTTCCCGATGGTGCCTATAGTTACCTGGGGCATGATATGATCCAAAACCTGGATGAGCAAGCCATCGGCCCCCAGGGCATGAAAGTGGATCGCCAGATGTTCAATCGCTTTGCCGAAGAGCTTGTCTCCCATCCAATAGTAAAAAAACTGGTGGAGCAGGAAGATTACCCCGCTGCGGAAAAGTATATTACGGAGAAAATCTTTAACCGTGCGGAACACTTCTTCAATCTGGGTAAGCTGCGTAAGTCCCTGCAGGTGGATTGGCGCGCACCCTTCAGGCAAATATTGGATTTGGCCTTGGGACGCACCGACCGCATTAAAACGAAAAGCGAAGTATTTGAAGAGGAATTTAATAAATTCATCAGCATTCACCATCCCGAAAGCCGCTATATTCCCTATGCCAGACGTCTCTTCACTGCTTATCTCTCCGATGAAAGCATCCGGCAGATTATCGATGGGGGACGCTATGGCCAATTGATGAGTCCGCTGCTCAGCATCTCGGATATCGACATGCTGAATGGCTGGAAAATTATCATTCCCCAATATATAAAAGACTACATCCCCTTAAATTACTTTATGAATTGAGGCTACATGCTGGATCAAGATACCAAAAGAAGAATCGACAACGCCTGTGACATCCTGGTGGGGAAAGTTCCCACTCCTCTGGCCCAGGTGGAGCAAATCACTCTGGCCCTTATCTATAAATTTATGAACGACATGGATAAACGCTCCCTGGCTATGGGAGGACAAGCTTCATACTTTACCGGGGATTATGAAAAATACTCTTGGGATAACCTGATGGACAGCCGCATTGGAGCCCAGGAACGTGCCAATCTCTACGAAGAAGGGCTTGCCAGGCTAAGCACCCATGGCGAATTGCCCGATCTCTTCCGGGGGATTTTCAAAGAAGCCAATATCCCCTATCGGGCTGCCCGCACCCTGAATCTTTTCCTGCAGGAAATAGACGGCTTCAGCTATGAGGATTCCGAAAATCTGGGCGATGCCTATGAGTACCTTTTGGGCAAAACCGGTTCCCAGGGAGAAGCAGGACAGTTCCGCACCCCAAGGCACATCATAGACTTCATCGTGCAGGTGGTGGATCCCACCAAATATGACAATATCCTCGATCCTGCCTGTGGCACCGCAGGCTTTTTGATCTCTGCCCTGAAGCACATCTACAAAGCAAATAGCAAGGAAATAGAAGGAGATCTGCTGAGCCCGGTGGAGCAGCTTGCCCTCTCCAACAGCGTTTTTGGCTATGACATCACTCCCGATATGGTACGCATTTCCCGGGTGAATATGTTTCTGCATAACATAAAGCTGCCCCATATCTATGAATATGACACCCTCTCCCTTCTGGACAGGTGGGACGATAACTTCTCCTGCATTCTGGCCAATCCCCCTTTTATGACTCCCAAAGGCGGAGTTACACCCCACAATCGCTTCAGCATCCCTTCCACTCGCAGCGAAGTGCTATTTGTGGATTACATTATGGAACACCTCACCCTGGATGGCAAGGCGGGGGTGATCGTTCCCGAAGGAATCATCTTCCAAAGCGGCAGTGCTTACAAAGCCCTCCGCAAAAAGCTGATCGTGGAAAACTACCTGTGGGGCGTGGTATCCCTTCCCGGAGGAGTATTCAACCCCTATGCCGGAGTAAAAACCTCGATTCTGCTGCTGGACAGGCAAATCGCCAAACGCACAGACAAGATCATCTTCTTTAAAGTGGAAAACGATGGCTATAACCTGGGTGCCCAGAGAAGACCTATAGAGGCAAATGACCTGCCCCATGCTGCTGCCCACGCGCTGGCATATAAAGAAGCTGTGATGAGGCAACGTGACTATGTGGTGCCGGATAAGGGCGTTGTGCTTGTGGAGAAAAAGAAATTGGAAGAGAATGGAGATTTTAATCTGAGTGGAGATAGATATGCAGTTTCTGAGGTTCATAAATCATACTATCCAATTTTGCCGATTAAAGAATACATTACCTTAGT
>CAZSST010000083.1:4554-6321 GCA_964609575.1 uncultured Candidatus Cloacimonas sp. | reverse complement strand
TATACAAAAGATGACGAAGTACCCGATGACGGATATTGCATTCTTAGAGCAAACAATATTTCGTTGGATGGCACGCTGAATCTTGAGGATGTTAAGCAAATATCAAAGAATGTATGTCTCTCTGAAGATAAAATACTGAAAGCAAATGATATTTTCATTTGTTTAGCCAGTGGTAGCAAATCACACATAGGAAAGGTCGCTTACATCGAATCTGATACAACCTTCTACTTTGGTGGATTTATGGGTGCAATAAGAACTAACAAAGAGCATATGTTACCCAAATACCTGTTCTATATGCTTAAACATAAGAGATTTAATGATTATCTCAGCTCAGCGATATCCGGTGCGAACATAAATAACTTGAGTTCATCAATTTTAGGCGGCTATAGAATCCCCCTTCCACCTCTCTCAGTACAGGAAGAGATTGTGGAAGAACTTGACTCCTATCAGAAGATCATCAATGGCGCAAAGCAGGTAGTAGATAATTGGAAACCTAATTTTGATGTTGGGGATATCCATGAAATTGTGAAACTGGCTGATTTAATAACACTAGCTAGTGGCAAGGGATTAGTAAAAAAAGACATGGTAAAAGGTGTTTATCCTGTATATGGGGGGAATGGGATAAACGGCTATCATAAAGAATACTTTATCGAAGAAGAAACGGTAATCGTTGGACGTGTTGGTGAAAATTGCGGAGTAGTACATAAAACAAAACCCAAATGTTGGATTACTGATAATGCACTATATGTTACACGTATCAAAATGCCAGTCAACTTGGAATACCTTAGTCTGGCTTTAACTAAGTTAGATATTAACCAATATGCAAAAGTCGGAGGACAACCCTCGATTTCTCAACAAACGGTATTAAGTTTATCAATACCTTATCCAAGCTTATCAGAACAAAATAGAATAGCCGATATGATAGGTAATGAACAGAATCTAGTTGTAGCTACACGTAAGTTAATTGTATTAAACGAGCAGAAGATTAAAGATCGGATAGGTAGATTGTGGAAATCCTAAGGATTCTGATTTACTCGAAGGATGATTCTTTGCTTCCTCTTTACCCTTGCGAAGAAGGCTCTATTGGCGTTGATCTAGAAATCTACAGTAGATTTTTATTCTGGGCAGTAGAGAATTCTGGTTCTTCCGGCAAAGTTCCCTTGTATGAAAGTGCATATGATACGATCATCGAATTAACCCAATGGGACGATCTCCCCTGCCCCTCAAGCTTTGTGATAGAATTCGCATTAGATTCACAGTTCTACGCATTGTGCTTATCATATCGCCGAACTGATTTCTTTGCCAAAATTGTCAAACTTAATGATCAGTAGTCCTTTGAATGGAGATGAATCATGCCATTACAATTCCCTTATAAACGAACCTGGCGACAATTTGTCGACGGAACTTATAGTGGTAATGGAGGGTGGAAGTGCATTCATGATTCTAAGTATGCGAAGTCTCCAGAACATTATGTTAGAGCGTACCTACTGATCCAAAAAGATTTGATTCATTTGTTTAGTTATGTGGAACCTTCTGATAAGAACTTGGATACCTATTCCTTCAGAATCTATGAGCTATTCTTTAGAACCTGTGTAGAGCTTGAAGCAAATTTTAAAGCTATTCTAAGTGAGAACGGATATCAAGGGTCAATAGATAAACTCAACATATCAGACTATAAGCTGATTGATAAATCGCATAGGCTGTCATCTTACTTTGTTAAACTCCCATACTGGAAGGGCGATCGCAGTACAATTCAACCATTCCAGG
>CAZSST010000083.1:2745-4544 GCA_964609575.1 uncultured Candidatus Cloacimonas sp. | reverse complement strand
AACAGGTTAGACAATTTCGAACAAGCGAACATCAGGAACCTGGTTGATGCTGTTTGTGCTCTTGTGGTTGTACTTAGTGCTCAATTTTGCCGTGAAGATTTTTCGCCAAGTAATCCGAAAGTCGTATGCGAGGGGCCTAACGATGGCATGGAATCAGCTATAGGAGATTACTTTAGGGTGAAGTTTCCAGATGATTGGCCTGAAGATGAGCGATATGATTTTGATCTCAGAAATATAGCTCAAGATGATTGGGCAGTACATTGTTATGATTATAATACGTAGTAGCATATCGACATTGGAGGAGATAAAATGAGCTATCAATCTTCAGTTCTAAAGGTTTTCATAGCATCCCCATCTGATGTTTTGAAAGAAAGAAATGTTGTCAGAGAGATGATCTACAAATGGAATAACATAAATTCCGAAAAGAGTGGGATAATTCTTCAGCCTGTTGGATGGGAAACGCATTCTGCTCCAGGAATGGAGGCACCAGCTCAACAAATAATCAACGAAACCTTACTGGATAAATGTGATATTTTGGTAGGAGTATTATGGTCAAGGCTGGGCACTCCTACTGAGAAAGCCGTTAGTGGTACTGCTGAAGAGATAGACCGTCACATTGCATCTAAAAAACCTACAATGATCTATTTCTTGGAGAAAGATCTGCCTTATGATCTAGATGTTCAGCAAAAAGCTAGCATACTGGAATACAAAGCTAAACTAATGAAAACAGGTTTGGTCGCCATCGTGAAGAAAGATGAAAATTTAAGCGAGAAATTCTATGATCAGCTATGTATTAAAATATATGAGTTCAAAGAGTCACCGAACAACACTACTACATATACAGGCTCTAAGAATAGTGAGGACGACATAAAACGAATGCTGAGCAAAGAAGCAAAGGACTTACTTGTTGAGGCATCAAAGGATTCTAAGGGAAGGATTATTTTTATACATACAAATCAAGGCCCAAAAATCCATACTAATAATCATGATTTTGTAACATCAGGGTCTCATCGAGAGATTGTTAAAATGGAAGATGCATTGTTATCACTGGAAAAGCATGCATTAATAACAACCAAGGGGAATGATGGAAGAATATTTAATTTAACAAGCAAGGGTTATTATGTAGCAGATGCTATTATAGAGAGCAAAAGCTACAATGAAGTTGATGTAACAATTATATAAACTATGTCTCTTTGTACTTTTCACAGGCACAACTCATATTTACTCAGTGTCTGAATAACGCAAGAATAATTAAAATCAGAAGAAAGGAGCACACATGGAGATCATTAAACAGGAAGTAAAATTCACGTATGACGAAGAGCAAGAAAATGGCGATCAGGAGATGCAGGAGTACGATAAAAACCGAAGAATATTCGTGGAAAAAAAGGATCCGGAAATTGATTCTCTCTACAAAAAGTATAAGAAGGGGAATTTACTGATACAACCGGATTTTCAAAGACGATATGTATGGGATACACCCAAAGCAAGCAGATTAATTGAATCAATACTACTGGATGTTCCGATTCCCATCGCCTATCTCTCCGAAGAATCAGATGGAAGAGAAACGGTAATTGATGGTCAGCAACGACTTACTTCCTTTTTTTCATTTATTGATGGCAGGTTTCCAGATGGGAAAGAGTTTAAGCTACATGGGTTACGGGTTTTAACTGAACTGGAAAGAAAAGCATACAAAGATATATCGGAAGAATACCAGGACAAGATTACCAGCTATGGCATACCGGTAGTTATCTTTAAAAAAGAATCAGATCCGGAACTGAAGTTTGAAGTATTTGAAAGGT
>CAZSST010000083.1:0-2735 GCA_964609575.1 uncultured Candidatus Cloacimonas sp. | reverse complement strand
AGGTTGAATACCGGCGCAGTAGCATTAAATGATCAGGAGTTACGGAATTGTATTTACCGAGGTGAATACAATGATTTACTAAAAGAACTAGCAAGAAATGAAGATTATCGCAAAAACCTGTCATTGGACCAGGTAGAAAAAAGGATGAAGGATGTTGAATATGTTCTAAGATTTGCTTCCTTTTATCACATTGCTTTTAACCAGTATAAATCGCCAATGAAGAAATTTATGAATATCGATATGGAAACTCATAGAAGAATATCTTCGGCTGAAAAAGAGAAATTGAGAGATGCCTTTAAACAGGCCAATAGCCTTGTTAGGTCAGTATTTGGTGATAATGCTTTTAAAAAATTCAAGCTTGGGGATAATGGTAAAGATGGTGCCTGGGAGCAGAATGTGATAAATTCATCTTTATATGACGTTATCATGTATGGATTTGCCGTAACGGATAAAGAAGTTGTAATGAAGTATGCGGATGTTATCCGGGATGCCCTTATCAATCTAATTGTGTCTGATGCTGAATTTGTGGAATCAATAGAGAAAAGCACCAGCTCCACACAGGCGGTTATCACCAGATTTACAAAATGGATGTTCGTATTAAGAGAAGCAACAAACTATAAAACAGCCGATGCTCGCACTTATTCGCAGCAGGTGAAAAAAACACTCTTTGAAAAGGATAACACCTGTGCTTTATGCAATAATACTATTCATACCTTGGACGATGCTGCTGTTGACCATATTGAGCAATACCACTTGGGTGGAACAACAACTCCCGATAATGCCAGACTTACTCACAGATATTGCAATTGGGCAAGATCCAGAAAGGATCAGTAGCGCATTGCCATTCAATGGCCATATAATTTTTAACATGCCATGTTAATTATTTCTCTTGACAGGATAGCCTATGCAGCTTAGATTTACTTCCAAGAAGCTTGGTAAGACCCTAACTCAAGATAAGGAACTAGTTAGGGAATATGGTGCCGAATGTGCTGCCAAAATTAAGAGGAGAATAATGGAGCTTGGTGCTGCCGATAACTTGCTAATGCTACCTCCTGCAGCAAGATGTCATCCTTTGGAAGGTGATAGAAAAGGGCAATTTGCAGAGGACTTAAAGCATCCATACCGGTTGGTATTTGAACCTCTTGGTGATGACTTGCCCCTCAAAGAGGATGGCAGCCTGGATATTGGCAGAATTACCAGAATTATAATAATGGACATAGTAGATTATCACTGATAAGGAGGAGATGATGCGCGAAAGAAAGCTATATGAATTCACGCCAGATTATGCGGTAATCCCCGGTGAGACGCTTCAGGAAACCATTGAGTTTCTGAATATGACCCAGGCGGAATTCGCAAAAAGAATGGGAATGACAGAGCAGAGCCTGGTGCGGATCATCAAAGGGGAGCAGGTGATATCTCAGGATACCGCACAAAAGCTGGAATTGGTTACCGGAGTATCTTGTGAATTCTGGATGAATCTGGAAACGCAATATCAAAGACAAAAGCAGCTAATCGAAGACCGCAAGAATGCCGAAGTCCTGCAAGCATGGCTGAAGCAATTTCCCATGAAGGAAATGGTAAGAAGAGAGATTATAAAACCCTTTACCGATGTGGCATTGCAGGCCAGGGAAATGATGGGTTTACTGCGTATCAGCTCGATTGAAACCTTTGACGGTGCCGTTGAGAGGATGAATGCCATGGCCAGGGGAAGCGCAGCTTATGCCACTAATCCAGTAATGGCTTTCACCTATGTAGCCATAGGACAAAAAGCAGCTGAAAAGATTACGTTGGAACCATTTGATAGAGCCAGACTAAGAACTGTGCTTAACACGGTTAGGGCTATGACAGTGGAAATCCCAAGTGATTTTTGCGCTGCATTGCAGCAGCTATTTGCTTCGGTGGGGGTGGCCTTGGTCTTTGTTCCGGAGTTAAAGGGAGTTCATTATAATGGCGTTTCGAAGTGGCTTTCTCCCACAAAGGCAATGATTATTATCACCATACGGGGAAAGGGAGAGGATAAATTCTGGTTTTCGCTGTTTCATGAAGCCGCGCATTTATTGTTGCACAGCAAAAAACAGCTATTTATATCTGATTCCTCCCCCGATAACATGGAAGAACAAGAGGCGGATAAATATGCTGCGGATTTGCTGATACCTGAAGCGTACAATGCTAGAATTGCTGATGTCCAATCTCAACAAGAGATAATCGATATTGCCGCAGAGCTTGGCATAGCTCCCGGCATTGTAGTGGGCAGGTATCATCATCTCACTAAAAAGTGGAACAGGTACACGGAGCTTATCCGCAAGCTGGAGTGGAAGAAGGATAACAACTAAGGGCTAAGTGCAGAATAATCCAAGATAAATCGTGAGGTATCTATGGAAACAAAAAGAGCTATTGAGATCGTTCAGCTTCTTGCGGATGGGATTAATCCTTATACCGGAGAAGTAATGGAAACGGACAGTGTATTTCAAAATCCAGATACGATAAGGGCGTTGTATGTTGCCCTGGAAAAGCTAAGGGCATCAGAATCCCGAAGAGAAAGAAACATGGATTTGCCAGGGAATACAGGTAAATCCTGGGCTCCTGAAGAAGATGCAAGCCTGAAAGAGGAATTTGATAGCGGAATGGATATCTTAGCTATGGCCAAGAAGCATGAAAGGACACGTTGGGCAATCCAAAGCCGGCTGATGAAGCTGGGTAAGATTCAGTTTTTTTAGGTGAGACCTGAGGATGTG
>CAZSST010000082.1:10740-10947 GCA_964609575.1 uncultured Candidatus Cloacimonas sp. | reverse complement strand
GGGGAAGCCCTCTGCCAAGGCTTAAAAATAGAAACAAAACCAGAATCAAGCTCTTCTTCATATCGCATTTACTGATTTCCCGAGGCGCAAGGAAATGTCAAGCGCATTCTTGACGACGGGGTTTTATAAGGCGTTTCCCACGAATGAGCACAAATGAAAGCTCACGAATGACACAAATGCCATTGGGAATGGTTCTGTTGGGTCGGA
>CAZSST010000082.1:7173-10730 GCA_964609575.1 uncultured Candidatus Cloacimonas sp. | reverse complement strand
ATTCATCCTATCCTAATCTGAGCATAAACTTAAGCGTTTTCAAGTGAAAAAGATAATGGTGCAATGTCAAGCTTTTTCTTAAGAGAGCTCCCACGAATGGGCACGAATAAAAGATCACAAATGGCACAAATACAATGGGGATAGGGTTCTCCACAGGGACGGCGACCTATTAAGGGAAGCCCAGCAATTTAGGGTCGCCGACCTCCGAGTCGGCGATCGTACGAATGCGATGCATAAGAAAACAGTGTACTCTTCCGTTGGGTCGGACGCCGACCGGCAAAGCAGGAGTCATTTAGCCCACTGCCAGTTTCACTTTTACTGCTAATTCTTCGGGCTGAAGGACTCATGCGAACTTCTATCCCTACTCTTCGCATTAGTCCTTTGCGCCTTATAATTAGGGAATAGCAGCACAATAGTACTGGCGCAAATGACTCCTGCTTTTCCAGTCCAGCTTTCCACTTGACGAGAATATCGTGCAGTAAATTTTAGCAACGCGCGTATTTCAGGTATAAAACGACTTAGCAAAAGGAGAATAGAACCATGCGTTACACAGTTGCATTGATCCTGATTCTGGCAAGCACCGCACTTTTCGCCCAAGGCGGCATAAACATGTATGGCCCCAATGGCTCTTTCAATATGACCTATGGCGATTATCCCGATGAAGCCCTTTCCACTGATGATCTTGTCGAGATGATCATGGCTAAGCTGGAGAATCTGGAGAAGAACGTTCATACCAAGCTTTCCAAGAAAGACCGCAAGAAAGCCGCAGCAATCATGGAAGATATCTACGACCTTTTGGATGAGCTGGAAACGGAGCTTCCCGAGGCTGACGATTCCGGAAGTTCATCTTCCTCCTCATCTTCCAGCAGTTCTTCCTCTTCATCATCTTCTTCTTCCGGCAGCGCCACGGTTAATATCAATATCAATGGACCCGAAGATGACGACCGTCCCGGGCACGGCAATCACGGCAACAACCTTCCTGGTAACGACGATAATGACCAGCATGGCCGCAGACCCATGCCCGATAGTGATTTTGCCAATCTCATCAGCCGCATCCGGGGCGAAAGCTTTGCGGACGACCAGATGCGGGTGCTGCGTACCGCTGCCAAGAACTACAATTACAGTTGTGGCCAGATCGTGAGCATCTTAGGCTGTTTCACCTATGGCGAAGACAAGCTGGAAGCTTTGGGAATCACCTATCCCAAGGTTACAGATCCGCAGAATAACTACATCATTCTGGATAGCTTCACCTATTCCACGGATAAGGAAGCAGCCGAAGACATCATGAATAACTAGGATTCTCATGCAGAGAAGGCAGTAAGTATATACAAATAGAAGATATCCAAATAGATGCCCATGAGCTGCCCATGCGACGCCCATGCAAATGCCCAGTGATCGCATGGTCAGCGCATGGAAATGAAGAATGAAAAATGAAGAATTAAGCCATTACCGGAGCAGGATCATTTTGCCGGTAGAGATATGCTTATGTGCAGTAAGTTTATAGAAATAGATGCCATTGGGTAGATTATCGGCGTCCCAATCCACAGTGTGTTGTCCGGGCTGTTTGGTTTCATTTACCAGGGTGCTTAGCTTTCTTCCTTTCAGATCAAAAATCTCCAATTTCACCCGTTCCGCTTTTTCCAGTTCAAAAATGATGTGGGCTCGGGAGCTAAAGGGATTGGGATAACTATAGCAGAAATAGGGCGACGGCGCCGGAATGTGCAAATCTTCCAAAGCCGTGTTTCCGCCAGCCGGGATAAAAGTAAAGTGCGGTAAAATCACTTCCTGATTGCTTGCAGGTGGGTTACCCGTGTACCAAAGGTTCAGATGCACCCGGGGCTGCTCCGGACGTGGGATATGAGGGCCAAAGTAGTTCCAGGAAAAGACAAGATTTTGCGGTGATTCATCTTCCGGTCCTCCGCGCCAGGCACGAAATTCCACGCGGTCATGCAGCCAGCGGAAGGCATGGCTGGATAGCTCATCAGAGCCAAAGGATGCATTGTAGCGGACGATATTCCCCGCCCAATCATAGGGTTGCGCCACAAATTGCCCGATCTCATTGGCTGGATTTCCCCAGCGGCTATATTCGATATCGATCTCATTATAGGGATTCCACCAGGCATTTTCGGGATCCCAGGTGGGGATATATTGCCACAGAAAGAGACCCAAAACCGTGCGCGGATCGAGCTGATTGAGCGCTCCCAGCGTGGTAAAAATATAATCTCCATAGCCAAGGGTATCCACCAGCGTAACTTCCGTGCTATACCAGGCACCGCTGATTTGCTTGATAGTGAGGTGCAAACGCCCCGCATCATCCACCCACACGCTTTCCGGCTGGTTGCTGAAGTTATTGGGTCCGGGGCCGTAGTTCCCGGGACCTTTCACCCGCCAGGTTTTATCAGAGAAAACCAGAGTGCGTCCTCCGGGAAAATCATCCCATTGCACATCGTTTACAGTGGGGTAAGTGGTGCTGTAACAGCTTATCTGATCGTAATATACAACTGCAGAAGGAGGGTCCTGGCTTTGCCAGATTCCCGGAACGAGGCGCATGGCAATGGTTCCTGCTGGGGCGGGAGTACTGAGCATAGAGAAATGCCGATATTGATTCTGAGGGGTGGATGCCTCCGCTACGGTAAAGCTTTCCAGGGCGATGAAGCTGCCTCCCGAGCCAAACCATTCCACTTTTACCCGGGCAATGGAACTGCCCATTAATGGCGCTGAGGCAGGGCTTTGCACATAGCCATCGATCTGCCACTGCTCGCCAGCATCGCATTCCAGCTGCTGCCAAAAGCCGGATTCATTGTCCATACTGATGTTCAGGCCGCTTACTTTGGCTGCGGTAAAGCCATGCCAGGCAGTGGTGGTGGAGCCAACTACTCCATACTGCTCCCAGCCGCCAAAGATGGCAGCTCCGCTTCCGGCGATTTCAAAGCTGGGATTGCCAATGATAGCCTGTGCTCCCAGGGAAGTGATAAACCCGGTAAACAGCAGGAACAGCGCGAGAAAAGAGATGTGGATATGTTTCATAATCAATAGCTTAATCCAAAATACAATTATTCAAAGCGGATATCATCCAGATAGAGGAGCAGGGACCGCTGCCTGCCTCCCGCAGTCCAATAGAAAGGCGTACGCACTCTGGAGAGGTCTTTCCCTTTAAGGTTGATCTGATACTTTTTCCAGGTGCTGCTTAGCTTAATTCCACTTAGCTTCAGAGTGGCGGTATCGGGGTACTTCGCATCGGCGCTTTCCAGGCCAAGCCCAAAATCAACCACCTCGCCGCCATATTCGCTACGCGCCCAAAAACTGAGCTGCTTCGCACCGCTGAGGTTATATCCTCCGGGCTTATCACCCCAGTTATCGGGGGGATGCTGCCACGCCACTCCCACCCAGGTGTCCGATTTTTGGAAGGTAAACTCCATACAGGTGTCCCCGCTGTGGGGATTGTTACGTGACGCAGCGTCCATCTTAAGAGCCTGGTAATTTCCCATCCAGCCGGAAGGAGTCCAGGGCTGAGGGGCATTATCGGCATATCCAGCCAGGGGAAGCTTCAGGCGAAG
>CAZSST010000082.1:0-7163 GCA_964609575.1 uncultured Candidatus Cloacimonas sp. | reverse complement strand
GTTTCGCCCTCCACTTTGATGGGGATATTGGCAGTGGCCGCTCCGCCTGCTCCGTCATATACTTCCACGTAGAGGCGGTAGATGCCTGCAGAGGGCATTATTAGCTCCGCGCCTGTGGATGATGAACTTTGGATGACACCTCCCAATTCCAAGGGTTGCCACCAGGTTTCGCCAAAGGCCATATATTCTGCCAGTTCGGTGCAGAATTTCCAGGTTACCTGCAGTTTGGCTTGTTCCGGATCGCTGGCCTCCAGTTTTACGTGTATCTTATCGCCGGATTGAACGGTTGATGAGCCTTCCAGCTGCAGGGAGATTATCTCCGGGCAGAGATTAGCCGGGGCTTTGCCGCTCCACAGCTTCGTCATGGCATCCACAGCGGCAAGTTTGGTGCCATCGGGAAGCAGCATGCCAAACCAGGTGGCGGTGGCTTCCGGTTTGTTGCCCCAGATAAAAGCGCAGGCACCCAGGCAAAGGTTTGCTTCTTGCAGGCAGCCCTTTTGGTAAAATTCGGTGTAGAGCGCGGCTTTTTTGGTGCTGCTGGGTTCCAGGGGAGCGCCGAAATCGGTTTTAGGGCTTTCCCACACTCCGGGAGGGCCAAATTCGGTGATGAGATAGGGTTTGGTGCCTCCCAAGGCTCTGTATCTGCCGGGAAGCGAGGGTAAGCCGCCATAGCTATTGATGCCCATGATGTCGATATCCGGGCAGAGCCTGTGGATAGATTCCACTCTTTTACCGCCGATATCGGCAGTTACCACCATGGTGGGATGATTTGGATCGAGTTCCTTCACCATCTTGGCCAGGTCTTGAACGTGCAGCCACAGCGCTGGATCGTCCGCTTCGCCAATGCCTTCCATTTCGTTGCCGATGCCCCAGATGAGTACGGCGGGATGATCTTTGTAGGTCATAACGGCTTCCCGCACCTGGGCTTTCTGCTCTTCCAGCATGGCTTTGTCGTGGTAACTGAAGCCATGGCGTTCGTGTCCCAGCCAGATGCCCACGATTACGGCCAGGCCAAGCTTTTGGGCTTCATCGAGCTGCTGTTTGGTTTCTGGGCTTATTCCCCAGGTGCGCATGGTATTGGCTCCGGAAGCCTTCAGCAGTTGCTTGGAGCCATCCCCGCCTGCACCTTGCACGTAGTAAGGCTGTCCATTTCGCAATAGCTGCCATTTGCCTGCGGCTGTCTGGAGCACCTGCACCGGAACTGCCCTGGCCAGCATGCCAGTAGCAAAAAGGACTAACAAAAGCAGCAGAGATATGGGCTTTGGCTTCATTTTAGCAGGATGCACTTCTTGATGTCTGAACCTTGTCTGGTAGTAAGATGATACAGGTAAATTCCTGAAGCTACTTTATTATGCTGGGAATCAGTGCCATCCCAGATGAGGGCATGATTGCCGGTATCCTTACGTCCGGAGAAGAGGGTTTTGATTCTTTGGCCGTGGATATTGAATATTTCCAGGCGTATATCCGTAGCTTCTTTCAGCGTGAAGTTGATCGTGGTGCTGCCTTTGAACGGATTGGGATAGTTAGTCTGCAGGCTTACAGGCCTTGGAATAGAGAGATCATCATCCACAGCATTGCCTCCGCCATCCCAATAGATATCATCAAGGCCAAAGGTGCACTGTGCGCCTTGCTCTTCCAATATCACAAATTCATAGCTGAGCATGCGCAGATCGATGTATTGGCCCCTTAGCACTTCCACCGGGATTGCGGCCTGACCCCACTCGCCATTACGAACCAGGCCATAGGTGGTTTGCCCGGCGGGAAAGCTTACATAATTCTGGTTGCCCCAGGCATCGATGATGCCAATCTTGAAGGTGATATGGGAAGGAATCTTGATCATGAATTTAAGGTGGCCTTCGCCAAAATTGAAGAGATTAACCGGCTGGATACTCATAATCCCAGCGCCAAACCATCCCATCCCGGTGCTAGTCCAGGAAATGCCATTATCCCCTTCGTAGGGAGGGATGTTGCCCGGAGCCAAAGTGCCTTCCCATACGTAAATTTCGGCATTTTCACCTATGGTTAAGGCATTATTGGTGGGAGTTAAATCCGTATAAATACCATAGGTGCCGCTTTCGAAAGTGGGTGGGCCCAGATGCACTTCGCCCTGGCCGTTCCACTGATACACCTTGATGTAATCGATATACATGTCTGCAGGAAAGGGCATTGATATGGGTAAGCCACTGCCTGGATCGCCAAGACTGTAGGCATCAGTGAAAGCACCGCCGATGGCCATATTGGCAATAAGATAAAAGGGCTGCTGTAGCTCCGCAGAAAGGCTGTCGATGGCAAAGGGAATGGTGTAAAGATCATATTCCACATCGTTATCCACTACCGTGAACCTGAGTGTGGAAGAATCCCAATAGGTGCGATAGACCAGGTATCTTTCCACCAGGGAAGGATTATAATTGTAATAGGGACGGCAAAAATCATCATCGGGATCCCAGGAAATGCTGGCCGCACCGGAAGGATTATCTGGATTTATAGCATCTTCGGAATAGAAAATGGCATTGGCACCTACCATTTGATTGACTGTGGAATTATCCTGGCTGTTACCACCATTATGGCTATCGTGCAGATCTCTGAAAGCTTTGGTGAAGCCCATTTCCATCATGTCGATCTCACCCTTGCGAGGCCAATTATAGTTTGCCGTTCCCAGCATCCACACTGCAGGCCAACCACCCAGATTGATATTGGGGATACGGATTCTGCTTTCTATCATGCCATATTTGACGGATACCTTGGATTTGCTGTTTATCCTTCCCGAGGTGTATTGAAGCGGATTTCCCCATTGATCCACAATGCCCGGGCCACTTTCCTGCCTGGCAGTAATGTGCAGAGCATTGTTTCCCGGTTCTCCGGAAATGGCAGCAACATTCACATTGGCAGCCTGGTAATATTCCAATTCGCCATTACCCCAGCCCCAGGAGCCGTTACCAGTTTCTATTATCCAGTTGTCGAGGCTATCAAAATTCTCTTCCCAAAGCAGATTGCCAACCTGTGCGGTTAATGATCCTGCCGTAAGAAATGCCAGCAGCAGCATAGCGGAGTATACAAGTTTGTTAAAATGTGGTTTCATCCTAAGTCCTTTATCAAGTATAAAAGTCCGGAGGCAAGTAAATGTCATCCAGACTTTATAGTTATTTATGTTCGGAAGCTGATCTTCAGTTCCTTCTGGAAAGCGTTTTCGTCTCAAAATCATACACATAGCCCCATTCGCTGAGGTCTGCCAGGGCCAGCACAGGATCGCTATACAGCGGCAACAAATTCATCTCGGAAGGATCGTAGAGGCTTGCTCCCACCAGGTTTCTCACCAGCACGGCGTAGTAGGTTTCTTCCTCTATCCAATCTGCCTTCCACCAGGTTACGTCATCAAAGAAGTAGTCCAGCGTGGCACGATAGGCTTTTTTGGCTTGCTCTTTGGCATTTTCGCTGCCTCCTGCAGTGTATAGTTCATGCAGTGATTTGGCCGTGAAATACTGATATTCTCCGATGGGAATATTGGCCAGAATCGAAGCCCAAAGATAGAATTTCGCCTTGGGAGAGGGTGATGCGTCGTTCATTACCCAGATATTCTCCATATTCAGATTTGCATCGGCATAGGGATTGGCAGGATCGTCCAAAATGCTTTGATCAGGATGGATACCCTCATTGGCGCCATATAAATCCAGAATGTAATCTGTGGGAAGCTCAATCACATCCACCAGGGTGCCAGTTTTACGATCGCATCCGGCAATGAGGATCAACGCCAAACCAAGGATTAGTAATAGTGATCTGTTCTTCACGATTTTCTCCTTCTAAAACTCATAGCTAAAGTAGAATCCCGATTGGAATTCATAGTCATTAAGCTCGGTAAGCCCTTCATTGGTAGGAGAATTGGCATCGAGCGTCCGAAGCAGCGATCTGAATCCAAAACGGCTGGAAGTGGTTTTGTAAAGGAAATTATCTATCAGCACCGAATAATCCAGCATGAACTGATAGGGGAAGGTGATATTGAACTGGCGATACCAGTCCAGGGGACCCCAGGCATCTTTTTTGGCATAGGCAGAGATGTAATGCCGGTTATTCAGGATGAATTCTGTGGCCAGGGAAACATACTGCGGAGAATCGCCTTCCGGATTACCCGAGGACTGCTGTTTTCCTCCCTCCAGATTGGCAATTATCTTCAGCCCGGGATGGGGATTTAGCACAAAGCGTCCCTTGGCGAGCCACACATCCTCGGCAGGCATACCACTGCCAAAGGGGGCATTGGTATTGCCTTCCTGATAGAAGAAGAGATTGGCATCAGTAACTGTATCATAACGGGTTACATTGCCACCCACGCTGAAGGCAAAGGCGGCATCTTCCTTTCTATCGCTGTCCCAGGCATAGAAATAACTGGCAGGAGTGGGATCGTAGGTAACGAAGAATTCTCCAGCCAAAGCCTGCCTATTATCCAGCACTGCAAAAGGATCCCTGTCCCGATTGCGGGGTGAAAGGCCTGGAAACAGCTCATCACCATCTATATATGGCTCCAGGCTGGGAGTGGCTTCCAGCAGATTGGTGCGATACAAAGCCCGGGGCAGCAGCCAGAAATTACCTATGGGAAGCAGCAGGCCGCCATCAAATTCCAGCTTGTTACCCAAAGAGGAGTAGGGAATGGTAGTATCAAATTCCCGTAAGGGGTTTCCTGCATCTGCCACCAGTCCTGCATAGTTCACTGCGGCATCGATCTTGCTGCCATGAGGCCCGTCCACGGTAAACTTGGCTTTGATGCCCTGAGTATCCATAAATTCTATCTTATCCTGATACACCTGATTATCTTCGTAGTAGTAGAAGCTTTCATCCAGTTTTTCGCTACCCGCAAAAAGATAGCCAAGCTCCAGCTTGGTACGGGGGATAATCCTGGTTTCTAGATTCAGCGAAGTCTGCCGTGTGGCCCTTGATGTGGCTTCCGTAGCTGTTGTAGAGGCTTCGGCCCGGGCAAAGTCCTCCGCATGGATCAGCGTGTATTTGAAATATCTGGTTGCCCAGTCGTATTTTACCACGGCTTTGGGATTGGCTCCCCAATATATTTCCGGCCCTGCCACCACTTTCAACCCCGGCAGGAATTTATTGCCGATAAATTCCATTCCATAGGGTGCTTTTGCATTCCAGATATCCATGCCTTCCATATCCGTGGCTTCATACATCAGGCCAAAGAAATCTCCCGCATAGCCCCAATGATAACGTGGCACGTGATAGAAGGTATTAAAGTCAAATGCCGGAGTATGGTACGTGGCATTAAAGCTATAGATCTCCACACGTTCAGCATCGTTAACTTCCCTGGTGGTATTCACATTCAAGCCTGCGGCATTTTGCTCGGTAACCACACTTATATAGGTGGCACCGCGTTTGCCATAATACTCATCCAGCTGTTTATCTACCACGTTTCCCAAAATATTCAGGGAGAAATTGCCTTTCAGCCGGGTTAAGGGATTAAATTCAAAATCCAGGAACAGCATTTCGCCATTGGAAAAGTCCAAGCCGTTTTTGCCATTGATTCTAATCTCTTCAGACTTGCCATTGAAAACCATATCGCCTTTCAAACTACCCCCGGTAAGGCGGAGGGCTTTACTTTGGTTACTTTCGGTTTGCAACAGCCGAACGCTTGCAGCCACATTGTGGAAATCCATATTAATAGCATCCAGCCTGGCATTCATGATTGCTTTATCCATTTTATTCAGGTCTATCCTGAATATCTCAGCGATCACATCATAGGCCATGCGGGGACGGGCAGTATACACTTTATCGTCATTGGGATTACCCAGGGCGCAAATGCCAAACCACTCTTCATTCATATTATTGCGGCCTTCAATGTAGTCAAAGGAATAGCCGCCATTGCTCCAGGAAGCGTTATTATCCTGCACAAAGAGATTCTCTTCCTGCTTATATTTCCACCATTCGTCGCGCCATTCGAAGAGGCAACCACCCAGGGCATTGCCTTCCTCGCCCTTGCCGTGGCTTTTATTATATATTTCCGTCCAGTTGCCTTTCACGATATACGCCTGTCCTGCCTGGTCTTCACGGTTTTCCAGGGCATTGAAGGCATCGCTGCCAAATTCCATCAGCACCACAGGCAATCCCAATTCCTTATGCACCCTGCTCCACATATCAGTAAAGCTTATTCCCCGGTAGGCATTCACTCCCAGAAGATCGATGTTGGGGCAAAGCTTGGCAATCAGATCCAGATATTGGATATCGCCATTCACGAAAGTAAAGGGGTGATTCTTATCCACCTGCTTGGCTGCGGCAATGGTCTCTTCATAGAGGGTATAAAGGGATTTCGCTTTTTCACGATGCCTTTCGCCCACCGGCAGGTTTTCAATCTCAAAGCTGCTCCATTCCAGGCCGTAGTTGTTTTCATTGCCCAAGGCGAACATCAGCACCCCGGGAGTATCTTTATACTGCTCCACCAGGCTTAGGATGTCCCGCTTCAGGGTTTCCCGGGTAAGCGGATCGGAATAATTGGTTTGCGGAAGCCAGGCACCGCCTACATTATAACCGTAACGCCCCATCAGGTGGTTCACAATGGTCATGATGCCATGTTCACGATAAATGTAGGTGATCCACTTGGGCGGGATAAGCCCGAAACACCTGATCGTATTGATTCCGGCCTGTTTCATCAACCGGCACTCATAATCCAGCACCTGCATGATAAGTTCGTCTTTTTGGCCCCATAAGTTATAGGAGTAATTTTCACCGATGGGAGAATAGCCCCACACGATCCCCTTCACAAAGTAGTCATTGCCATTAACGGCAAGTTTCCAGCCTCCGCTGTCCTGATAGGTGCTGATCTTATCAGGAGCCTCAGCAAAGCACTCCACGCTCACAAATAACATCATCGCGATGATGACGAACAACAGTCTTGTCTTCGAAACAAAACAAAAAGCAATCATACTATCCTCCACAATTCTTCTCTACGGATGTACAAATATCGGGTAGAAACTGCTATATAGCACTCTCATTTTTTGCGGCTTTCGTGTCAAGGTTTTTTTTGGAACATCCAAGAAATGAATCTCCCACCTATAAGTTCTCACCCAAATCTGCAAATCGATATCACATGTCACAGTGGTCGTATGGGTTTATCAGGCAGAGAGATAGATAAGACTGGCTTTGGATTGTGTCACAGTGGTCTTTGGACG
>CAZSST010000081.1:0-11169 GCA_964609575.1 uncultured Candidatus Cloacimonas sp. | reverse complement strand
CTGGCACGACGGAGGCTTTTTTATTGGGAGAAATGGGCTTTGTCAACAGCCTGCGCCCACAAGGGGCTTTCTTGTCTTCGCATCTTGTTCCTGGGGTTCCGTTCCGCTACACCCCAGGCTATGGAATTATCGTTTCTCCGAAGCCTTGTGAGGCATTGGAGTTCAAATTGCCTAACTAACTATCTCTTATTAAGTATCTTGTGTGTGGCTTGGACTTCAAGCCGCATATAGTAACGTGCCTGCTTTGGTTTGGCGGTTTGGAAACCGCCATTACATCATTTTCATGCGACCCCCGGGCATTTGCATGGGCGTTGCATGGGCATCGCATGGTGATCTACTTGGGATGCCGGCGGTTGAAACCGCCGGAGATGGTGGCTAATCCCTTTCAGGGATAGGGTATGCGGTGCTTTGTGCTGAACGGTGGATGAATCCACCGCCTATGGTGTAAAATCCCCTGAAGGGGATCAAAAGCTTTTCACAGCATGCTCTCACATTGCCGCAGGTATCTCACTTCCGTAGGTCTCACTTGCGCGAAGCGCTCTCACTTCCGTAGGTCTCACTTGGACGAAGCGCTCTCACTTCCGCTAAGCGCTCTCACTAATGGCAGGATATTGCTTGACAATTATAGCCACATAAATAATCCAGCATAAAGGGTTCGGCAGGATAATGCCGCAGAAATTCGGCGTGGATGCCAATCCCTTTTTTAAAGGAGATGATATGAAGAAGATACATTTAGGATGCATGGTCTTGCTATTCGCTTGGGTTTCTCTTGCCTGGGGGCAGATTTCTCTAACGGGCACCAATTTCTCTACTATGGTTCCCAAAAACAATCAGGAGGCATTTTCCAAGTATTTTACGGGGGGATTCCTCACTTCCGGCTCTTATTACCAGTTCCTTAATCCCGGCAAAGGGATCAGTCATATTGAAGCCGCTTCGTTAACGGGCTTGCATTACAGTTGGCATGGTTTTGGCAAGCAAACCAAGCCTGCTGCTTTGCCGGTGATTACGGCAGGTTTGCTGGATAATGTGGCAGTGGTGCAAGGTGCTGTGAATAGCGATATGAAGAGTTCTTATCTTATTGATATAGCCAGTTTGGGAGCGAATTACACTCTGCCAATCTTCAAGTATGCGGCATATCTGAATGTGGGGGCCAAAGTTGGCGCTACCTATAACAGTTCCTGGGGCGATAGTATAAGCGCACTAAATACCAAATTCGTATTTGTAAAAGAATTTCGGCAGGAAAATGGGCAGCTAAAGGCAGAACTAAATGATAAAAGTTACTATGGCGTAAATGCCGAAGCAGCGCTAAAAGCCGGGGTAAGAGTATATACCAACTGGTTTGTAACTCTTTCTTTGGGGATGCGCATGAGCAAGCAGCAGGAAGGCAGATGGTTCAATCAATCCGATGTTAGTCAGTGGATTAACGATCCCGATTTAGCCTTCACCCCCCAGGAGCTATACGACTTTTTCTATTGGGATGACAAGAGCCTTCCGGAGAATAACTATCTGATAAGTGGCACCAGTTATTTCCTGCACTTGGGAATTAGCCCCTTCTTTTAGGACAAGCGAAAATCCTGCTTGACAGAATTAGCTGATAGATAAAGATTTGTTTGTATAGTGAATGAGAATTTTAGCGAGGTAGGTAGTGAGTATGGAAGATAAAAAAGAGTACCGGGGCATCTTTGATGGACTTCGGGAGGACGTGGTTGAGGATTTTACAAAGGATTTGGAGCGCATCCGTTTTCCCAAGGGCAAGGCAATTATTACGGAAGATGAAAGCGGTTCGGTGCTTTTTTATATCTGCAAGGGGAAAGTGGAGATAAACAAGGGCTTAAACAATGCGGAAACTCCCTTTGCTCAGCTATCCATTCTCTCTCCGGGAGAAGTTTTTGGAGAGATCGGCATCATCGACGAAGGCCCTCGCTCTGCCAGTGTGGTGGCTTTGGAAGATGTGGAACTGCTGGTAATGCCGCGCGATAAATTTATGAATCTCACTTTCACCTATCCAGTGGTGATGTTCAATTTGATGCGCACCATTACAGGCAGATTGCGTGATACCAATGAGCGTTTTGTGGATTTGATGAACGAGATGATCAGCAAGAACCGTTTAATGGCCATAGGTATGGCAGCCAGCAAGATCATTCATGATATCAAAACTCCGCTCACGGTGATCGTGCTGACCGCGCAACTAATCGAGAATATCTATTCCGGCAGCAGTGAATTTACCGAAAGCATCGTGAAGCAAACCAAGCTGATAGATCAATTAGTGCGTGAAGTGCTGGATTTTGCCAAGGGCACAGAGACTCCTCCGCTTATTCAGAAAGTGGATTTGGACAGCTTTTTCCATGAGGTTGTGGACGTTTACACTTCAGCATTGAAGGGACGGAGCATCAGTTTTGTGGTGGAGAACAAAGTGAATAGCAATGCGGTGTATTTCGATGAGGGCAAAATCCGCAGAGTGCTGATCAATCTAATCAAAAATGCCTCTGAGGCGATTGTTAGCGGAGGTGAGATAAAGCTGCTGGCATCACTGTCCTCGGGCTGGCTGCAGATTTCGGTGTGTGATAATGGACCGGGAATCTCCACAAAGATCAAGGACGATCTTTTTAAGCCTTTCGTTTCGGAAGGAAAGGCGCATGGCACCGGACTGGGGCTGGCGATTTGCAAGAAACTGGTGCAGGAGCATCGGGGTAGATTGGAATACATCCCTCTGGAAAGCGGAGGAAGCAGATTTGATATCCGAATTCCCCAAAGCGTGAAATAAATACTTGTCAAAAAAGGGCTCTGGATTTTTTTGGCTTCATTATAAGATACCAAGGAAGTGAATTATGTCCAGAGTATGCGATATATGTGGAAAATCAGCTCAGGTTGGCAATAACCGAAGCCATGCTTTGAATGCCACCAAGCGTCGTTTTTATCCGAACCTGCATGAGATTCGGGCGATAATGGAAAGCGGCACCAAGCGTGTAAAGGTATGCAGCTCCTGTCTGAAAGCCAATAAAGTGCGCAAAGTGGTTGGCTAAAAATATTTTACTAAGCCGGAGTGATATGGCGCTCTCCTATTGAGAAGCATAAACCACTCGATCGTTGATTGCATAGTATTTTCGGGAATTATGGGTTTTGCCCAGATTCCCGATTACAGTTTATAGCCAAAAATATGATAAAAAGCCCCATACGTGGGAACAGATAAACCTGATTAGGGGGTTATGTGCTGATAGAAGCTATTCAGGAACAAGTGAAACAGAGCTGTGTGCCGCTGGATGCGGTGCGAAATGAAATTGCCAAAGTGGTGGTGGGTCAGGATGAGGTTATTCGCAAGCTCCTCATCGGGATTCTGGCCAATGGGCATGTGCTGGTGGAGGGGGTGCCGGGTTTGGCAAAAACCTTGATTATATCTTCATTGGCAGCCGTTTTTGATGCCAGCTTTTCCCGCATTCAGTTCACGCCCGATCTTTTGCCTGCGGATATCACGGGAACGCTGATCTATAACCAAAAAACCGGGGAGTTCTATACCAAGCAGGGGCCGATCTTTGCCAATTTCATTTTGGCCGATGAGATCAACCGTGCTCCCTCCAAAGTACAATCTGCCCTGCTGGAAGCCATGCAGGAAAGGCAGGTAACCTTGGGAGACAGCAGTATTGCTCTGCCCAGTCCCTTCTTTGTGATGGCCACTCAGAATCCCATCGAACAAGAGGGAACCTATCCGCTTCCGGAAGCGCAGGTGGATAGATTTATGATGAAGCTGAAGATCAAGTATCCTGCGTTTGATGAAGAACGCCGCATTATGGACCGGATGGTTACCGAGCAGGAAGTTCCTCTGGCAAAGGTGCTTAGTCCCTCACAGATAGGACAGATGCGGGAAGTGATGAATCTTATCCACATGGAAGATAAGCTGAAGGATTATATTCTGCATCTGGTGCAGGCCACCAGGCATCCCGAACGCTATCCCAGACTTAGCAAACTGCATGGGCTTATCGAATATGGAGCTTCGCCACGAGCTTCTATTTATCTGGCCAGGGCAGCTAAGGCCAATGCCTATATTATGGGACGCGGATATGTGATTCCGGACGATATCAAAGCTATTGGCAGAGACGTGCTGAGGCACAGAGTGGTGCTTTCCTATGAGGCTGAAGCCGAAGAAATAACCAGCGAAGAGATAATCAACCGTATTCTGGACGAGATCGAAGTTCCCTAAAGGAGTGGCGCCTTGTACACGCAAAGCGTTTCCGAAATCCTGAAGAAAATCCGCAGGATAGAAATACACTCGCGGCTGGCTGTTTCAGAGCTGTTCAGCGGTGAATATCACAGCCGTTTTCGGGGACAGGGCCTGGAATTTGCAGAAGTGCGGGAATATCAGCCCGGAGATAATCATCGCGATATCGATTGGAACGTTAGCGCACGCCGGGGACAGCTATTTATAAAGAAATATCAGGAAACCAGGGAACTGCGGGTGATGTTTCTGGTGGATATTAGTGCTTCCCAAAATATTGGTACACGGACCATGTTCAAAAGGGAACGGATTGCAGAACTGGTGGCTGCCCTGTCTTTTTCCGCAGTAGCCAATCACGATTTGGTGGGTTTGATAATGTATTCCGATCGTCCGGAGAAATACCGTTCTCCCCGCAAAGGTCGAAACAGTGCGTTGGAAATTGTGCGCGACCTGCTTTATCATCAGCCGTTAGGCAAGGCTACCGATCTGAAATCAGCCTGCGAATATGCCCATAAGATGCTGAAAAAACGCACCATCATATTCATTGTTTCAGACTGGCTGGATGAGGGCTACGAAAAGGCAGTGAAGATTCTGGCCAATAAACACGACGTGATTGCGATGCAGATTTTGGACGCCAGCGAAATTGAACTGCCCCGGGCGGGAATTTTGCACGTGCATGATCCCGAAACAGGACAGGAGCTTTGGCTGAATAGCAATGATCCCACCCTTCGCGAGGCTTATAGAAAAGCCGTGGAACACAGGCAACAGCAGCTAAAAAGCTTTTTCAATAAGTGTAAATGTGATTACCTGAAAATAAGCACCGACGAAGCATATCTGCAAGCGCTGCAGAAGTTTTTCACGCTGCGCAGCAAAAGGCGAAGATTCCGATGACGAGAGCAATAAAACTACTATGGTTCATGTTGCTGCTGGTTCCGCAATTGGCTTTTGCTGGCTTTACGCAAAGTCTGGAAGGAGCGGACAGTCTGCAAGTTGGCGATGTATTTACTCTTAATATCCAATGCGATTACCCCATTGGTAAGATAAATATTCCAGATTCGCTGGAAACCTTTGCCGTGGTAGGCAGTAAGGCTTCTGGAGAGCAAGGCTGGCTACTGCGGATTGCACCGCTTAGAACCGGAGCTCTGTCCTTTCCGCGTTTGCAGGTAATCCCTGCTGATGGTTCTATGGAACCGGAATATACGGATGGCTTCCGCGTTTATGTGCTAAGCGTGCTGGCAGAGGGAGACACGCTGCTAAGGGATATCAAGCCCCTGGAACGCTATCCGCTGCAGTTGCCATTGTGGATTTATGTTTTGCTGGTGCTGATAGCTATTGCTCTGGCACTGTATTTGTTGCTAAAAAAGCCCAGAAAAGCAGAAGAGAAGAAAGCTGAGCCGGCTAAAGAGCAACCAGTAATGAGGATTCCTGCCTGGCAAGAAGCGCTGTATGCTTTGGAGAACCTATTAAAACAGGGATTAGCAGCAAAGCAGGATTGGCATGCCCTGTATTTTGGTTTTTCAGAAATACTGCGGGGCTTTCTGGAAAAGGAGTATCGCTTTGGGGCGTTGGAGATGACGGTTAGCGAGATATCCAGGATACTGCAGCATAAAGCAATTAATAACCGTGGTGAAGTGGAGGACTTTCTGCAGTTTTGCGATCTGGTGAAATTTGCCAAAGCGGAGCCAGACTTTAGCTCCACGGATACGCGCATAGCCTGGTTAAAGGCCTATCTGCAGAGCTTTGGAAAGGCTAATCAAGGAGAGCGCAGTGCTTAAGTTCGCTCATCCAGGATTGCTGGCTTTGCTGCTTCTCATCCCGTTGTATCTGTGGTGGGAATTGGCCTACACCCGTAATCGCAAGGTGCGTCTCTACCACTCCCGGTTGGATATTCTGGCCACCATGAGGCGGAGCACCTTGCCCTGGAAATGGCTGTATCCAGGATTGCGGGCTTTGCTGCTGTTTTGTTTGGTTATTGCAGCGGCGCAACCCCGTTGGGGAACCAAGACCCGTGATTACAGTCAGAAAGGTGTGGATATCGCTTTGGCTATCGATATCAGTGGCAGCATGCTGGCTATGGACTTTGCACCTCAGAACCGTTTGGGAGCTGCCGTGGAAGTAGCCAAAAGCTTTGTGCAGCGCCGTCCCAACGATCGTTTTGCCCTAATTGCTTTTTCCGAATACTCGCTTACCCGCATTCCCATTACTTATGATCACGCCGCTCTGCAGGCCAGTTTAGATAATCTGCAGGTGAATGAACAGGCTTCGGGAACTGCCATTGGCATGGGATTGGCCAAAGCCGTGGCCAGGCTGAAGGAAAGCAGCGCCAAAACCAGGCTGATTATCCTGATCACCGATGGGGTAAGCAATACCGGAGAGATTGATCCCATAACTGCTGCGGAATTTGCCAAAGAACTGGGCATTAAGGTATATCCCATTGGTGTGGGCAGTGGGGGAATGGTGCCTTTTCCCTTTACTGATCCCATCTTTGGCAAGCAATATGCCAATACCTACATTGAATTGGATATGGACACCCTGGATAAGATCGCTTCACTAACGGGCACCGGTAAAGCTGCTTTGGCAACTGATTCCCGCAGCCTGAAGAACATCATGAACCAGATCGATAAGCTGGAACGAAGCAAATACAAGATTAAATACACCTACAATTACAGTGATCATTTTATGCCTTTTCTGTGGCTGGCGTTCGTGCTGCTTAGCCTGGAACTGCTTTTGAAACTATGGCTTATTCCCATTTTACCGGAAACCTGAGATGAATCTTACTTCTCCCTTACACTTCATTTTGCTAAGCCTATGCCTGCTGATGATTTATCTTTTGATACACCGGCATAAAAGATATCTGAAGCGCTTTGGAAGCTATGCTCAAACCAGGTTCTTCAGTTATTACTACCGTGAACAATCTGCCTTCTGGATAGGATTGAAGCTATTCTTGGGTATCCTGGCCCTGGCAGCAATAATCCTGGCTTTGGTGCGTCCGCAATGGGATTATGAAACCCGCGACCTGGAAAACAGGGGTATGGACATCGTTTTTGCTATCGATGTATCCCGTAGCATGGATGCCCAGGATGTAATGCCAAGCAGATTGATGCGTGCTCTCATGCAGATTTCGTCCTTTTTGGAGCAACTGGATACCGATCGCATCGGGATTATCGCCTTTGCGGGAGTAGCCACGCTGGAATGCCCTTTAACAGATGATTTTGAAGCAGTGCGGATAGTGCTGCAAAGCCTGAATTCCAATAGTATTGAGCGTCCCGGTACCAATATCGGCAGCGCTCTGGCTTTGGCCACCCAAGCCTTTTCCACTGCTTCGGAAGCCAATTCCATAGTCCTTATCTCCGATGGGGAAGACCTTTCTGGAGATGCGCTTAAACAGGCAAAACTGCTACAAGACAAGGGTATAAGGCTTTACACCATGGGCGTGGGCAGTCCGCAGGGAACCCTTGTAACCAATCCTTACACCAAGCAGGAAATAGTAAGCAAGCTGGACGAAGCAACCTTGAAGAAGCTTGCAGATGCCACAGGTGGAGAATATTTTCGCATCACTCCTGGCGGTGACGAAATCCAATTGGTGCTACGCCGCATTTATGAAAGGGAAGAAAGCCGCATCCGTGGGAAAAGGATAAGCAGCATGAAGGAGCAGTATTATCTTTTTGCCTTGCTGGCCATTCTGCTTCTCATCGGTGAAAGCCTCATCGATCCTCGCAAACGTACCAAAGGTTTTATGGCTGCGGAGCACCAAAATGAAGCTAAGTAAAAGAAAGCTCATTTTTATAGCGTTCCTCATCATTATGGTTTTCCTGCTGGCAGAGCTTATTTTTCGTCCCCGGATATTTAGCCAGAGCCTGGCCTCAAGCCTATATAAAATGAAAAGCTATGGCCTTCCGGAAAAGATTTTTGCAGCCAACGCTGCCAAAGATGATGACCTGGCTGCAGCGAATCTGGCAAAGGTAAAATATCGCCAGGGAGATTATTCTGAAGCCTTAGAAGCGGAAGATTCCGCCCTGGAAGCCAAGCCATCCGATCCTGTCCGAAACTACGATGCCGGAAATGCTGCCTATCGTTCTCAAGACTATGAAACCGCGCTTCAGCATTTCCGTAAAGCTATGTTAAACGATCCTCACGATCTGGATGCCAAGGCGAATTATGAGCTTAGCCAGAAGAAGATGCAACAGCAACCCAAACCCAAGCCCCAACCGCAACCTCAGCCCAAGCCAGACCAGCAGAAAGAAGAAGACATCCGCAATATTCTGGGTGGACTGGATAGCAAGGAGAGCTCCGATCGTAAGCAGAACCAAGGCCAAGGCGCTGCCGGAGGAGATAAATGGTGGTAAATAAGTATCATGCCCTGCTCTGGCTACTCTGTCTGCCTATGCTGCTTTCCGCGGTAACCGTGCATTCTTCCGTTAATAAGAACACGCTAAGCCTGAATGATCAGCTGGAGTACACAATCAAGATCAGCGATAGCTCCCGTATGAATATATCGGAGCCCCATCCCCCCAAGATTCCGCTTTTCTCGTTCCGAAACATGACCAGCGGCTCCTCCACCTCGATGAACATTATTGGAGGAAAGCTAACCGCCAATTACGAACATAGCTACAAATTCTACTATTTTCCCCAGAAAACGGGAAGCACAGCTGTTCCTGCGCATTCTGTGAAAGTGAATAACCGCACTTATCAAATTCCCAGCCATTCTATCACCGTGGTAAAAGCAGCTCAGGCAAAGCCTGCACAACCGGCACCAGCTTTCCCCACACCTTTCAATTTTGGCTTTGATGATGAAAATTTCTGGCCCGGTAGAGAGGATGGCGGCGAAGGGACCTTCCTGGTGGCATTACCGGAAGTTCAGCATGTTTATAGAGGTTTTCCAGCCATTGTGTCCTATTATCTTTACACCGACGAGATGGTGCGTTCCTTCAATCTGGAAAACGAATACGACAGCCCCGGTTACGGAAAAAGCACCTACGAACAGCCCTCGATGCTGAATTATGAGAACATCCGCTATAATGGTAAAAGCTATAAACGAGCTCTGATAAAGCGCTTATCGATTATCCCCAACCAGGAGGGAACGCTAAATGCTCCCCGTTTGGAAGGAATCGCCAGGCTGTATAGCTTTGGTTACATGAATAAAACTCTCTCCAGCACCGGGGGACGCATTGTTGTGCGCGGGCTGGACAGGAACAATGCCCCTTCCGGTTTCAGTGGTGCGGTGGGTAATCTGAAAATAAGCCACAGCATCTCCAAAACCCAATTGGCTTTGGGCGAAGCGCTCACTTTTACCCTAAAAATACAGGGCAGAGGCAATTTCAATCAGTTTACCGCTCCGGAATTTTCTGCGGGCAAGGGCTTTCAGGTTTCCATTCCCATGGTTTCGGATAACCTCAATGCCGGCATCGATGGCACCAGAATCTATTACTACACTCTGATACCTCAACAAAAGGGCGAACTGGAACTTCCTCCCCTCAGTTTCACCTGGTTTGCGCACGACAAGGCTACTTTCACTACCTGGAAATTACCGCCGACCCGCATCAAAGTAAGTGGCGCGCATGTGCTTAGCTACCTGAACCGGGTGCTGGAACCATCTGTTCCCCGCAGCATGCATCCCAAGCTGCATAAAAGCCATTCTCGTTCCTATGTATCCTATGTTAGCCAGCCCTGGTACTGGCTGCTTTTTGGGCTTATCATAGCCGGAATTGGCGTTTCGGCGGTACTGGCCATTATTGCCAAAACCCGCACCCGCAATCCGGAACTCTTTGCCCGTCGCAGCACCGAAAAAACGCTTGAGCGCTATATGAAACAAGCGTCTGCCGCAGCAAGAGAGCTATCCGTGGATTTCTATCCCCTGGCGGAAGCATCCTTGTGGAAATTCCTGGATGCGCGTTACCATCTTCCCAATCGCTATGCTACTGAAGAAAAGATCAGCCGTTTGCAAGACCATTTAACCGAAGAACAGATTGCGAGCTTGCGGCTATTTCTGTCCCATTGCACTGCGGCACGTTATATGCCGGGGGAGGATGTGGCCGTGAATATTGGAGCCGATCTGGAATTGCTACGGCAGTTTGTGGCCACTGTACAGCGAGGTAAGAACAGGCCACCTGTAAAGGAAAAGCAGCCATGATGAATAAGTTTACAGTCCTGCTGTTAATTTTGTTTACACTTGGAAAGTGCTTGCATGCACAGCCAGAAACGCTTATGCAGCAAGCAAATGCAGCGGATAAGCGGAATAATGCCGATAGCTACTATGATCTGGGAGTGGATTTTTACGCCGCAGGATTGCATGGATTTGCAAATCTATACTGGCTGAAGACACTGAATTTGAATTCTGCGCATCGCCAGGCCAGGGCAAATCTGGAGCTATCCCAAAGGCTGAGCCCAGACTATGCTCTGTATCCGCCACAGGCCTTTCTGGTGCGCGTTATCTACCATTTTTTGAATTTCTTCAGCGTTAATCGCCTTGCCGTGCTTAGCCTTATTTTGCTATTCCTATCCGGATTGGCTTTCACCTGGCTACTCAATTTTGATCCGGATAAGGAACGAGCCTTGCCTATCATTGTGCTTGGCATCATGCTACTTATCACGCTTTGCAACTTCACTGCACTGGGGATAAAATCTTATCAGCAAAAGCATAATCATCAGGCCGTGGTGATAGTGCCCCATACTTCATTGATGGCATCCGACGGACACACCGAGGTGCTGGAAATTCATGCGGGACTGGTGCTGAAACTAATGAAGCAGGACGGACAGCAGTGGCTGGTGCGTCTTCCCAATGGTCAAACCGGGAAGGTAAATGCAGATACTATCAGGAGAGTAGGTTAGGGGTCAGGGTAGTGACGGACTCCGTGTAGTGGCGGTTTCCAAACCGCCATACCAGGATACTAACACAATTTTTTTTAACCACAGAGAAAAGCAGAGAAAAGCAGAGAAAAGCAGAGTAATTTCCCAACAAA
>CAZSST010000080.1:1974-11340 GCA_964609575.1 uncultured Candidatus Cloacimonas sp. | reverse complement strand
ATTGATAAACGAAGTTATAAGGAGATAGATTTTATGAGTATAATACATAGAGAATTGGCTGCGCTTGACGTGGCTAAACAATGCTTGGTATGTGTTGAAAACTACCATATCCTGTGTGTCGTAGCAGATAAAGAGATTGGGCAAGCAGTGAAGGGCATCCTTTGGTTCTGCTTTGTTCAAGTAGATTTATTGGCTTATAGAATAATTTGGGGGGATCATGCCTGTGCCATGGCCTGAGAATGAAAAAAAACTATTTGAATCGTTCTTTTACGAAGATTCTGCAGAAGTAACTCGTATCTTATATAACCACAATGAGTTAGCAAATGCGATATTACCCCCTCACAATATATATTCATTGATACTAGCTATTGCTTCTAAAAATAAAGATGCAATAACTGCAATGCTGTGCATCGACACTCTTGATTATAAGACGCCGATTCTATCAATGTTGAATAATCGGCTTATAATACCTATAAACTACGAAGTTAGACAGATCGATGCGGTTTGGTATAAAAATTTGATTATTGATCGAAGAACAGCTTACTATATAAAAAGCAACTTAGCTTATGATATTAATACAAGTGTGTCCGATATATATAAAGCATTCGCAAAGCAGTATAAAGATATAATAGAAAACAATAAGGCGTGGAGTGAACTTGTTAATTGGTTGGAATCCAAGGAAGCCAATTTACAAAAGGAATACAAGTTAAGAAACCAAATAAACATGATTAAGGCTTCTATAGTGGACATAAAAAACATAGAAGCGGACACGATGAATCAACTTCTTGGGACTGCTTTCATGGATAAAGATGATAAGTTTATAAGTTTGTTTCTGGATAAATGTGCTCAAGCTAATGAAGAAATTATCCCTGAATATCTAACAGTTGAGAGTGCTATACATATCAATTGTTATAATAGTGCACTTAGGATGTTGAAAATTACAAGTAACTGCGAAAATATCAAGATCAACGAAGTACCGTTGCTAATCTGGGCTATTGATCATGACCAACAAGATATTGCGCAATATTTGGTTGATATGAAATCACAGATTAATGATGAGTATAATGGAGATACTCCCCTGCATAGGGCTTTGCTTAAAGGACAAAATCAATTAGCAGGGCAGCTAATAGACACAGGTGCTGACATTAATATCTATATTAACCGCGCACCGATGCTATATTGGGTTATTGATGCTGAATTATCGGACGTTGCTTTGCAGATTATTCCAATCAGTACTCAGATAAACATCGCGCACAATAACGAAACCCCTTTATATGTTGCGCTTTGCGAAAATATGCCTACCGTAGCTATGAGTCTTCTTGTTAATAACGCTAAAGTGGATAATAAAATTGATGATAATCCACTTTTAATATGGGTAATCAATAAAGGATACAAGGAGATTGCAGCATGGTTAGCTAAAAACCACATTGAACTTATAAATGCTGAACATAACGGAGAAACACCTCTGTCGTGTGCACTACAACGAGGTTTTACTGATATTACCACATTACTGATAGACAATGATGCAAGCCTTGACATAAATATCGATGGCATCCCTTTACTAATCTGGGTTGTTAAAAACAATGATCAAGATAGATATAACCATATTGCGTCGTTAATGATAGAGAAAAGAGTACAGATAAATGCCATATACAACGGAGAAACACCTCTGTCGTGTGCACTACAACGAGGTTTTACTGATATTACCACATTACTGATAGACAATGATGCAAGCCTTGACATAAATATCGATGGCATCCCTTTACTAATCTGGGTTGTTAAAAACAATGATCAAGATAGATATAACCATATTGCGTCGTTAATGATAGAGAAAAGAGTACAGATAAATGCCAAATACAACTGTGAAACACCATTATCATGTGAATTACAAAAAGGGTTTACATATCTAGCAAAGCTATTGATAAAGTATGGAGCAAGCCTTGATATAAATATTTGTAAGGTTCCACTATTAATCTGGGTTTTTAAAGAAATCGAAACGTTTCATCGGTATGTTGATCCTGATGATGTTCCGCATTTACACTTGTTTATTCAGGAAGAGAATGACTATAAAGATATTGCAGCGTTAGTGATAGAAAATAACGTGCAGATCGATATTGAGTATGAGGGCGTTACACCTTTGTTCTGTGCACTGGGAAACGGGTACTTTGAATTGGCAGAAAGCCTATTAGATCATGGCGCTGACATCAATAAAGATATCATTGTAGGGATACATCGCCTAAGCTATCTTATATGGTCGATACAGAATGGGGATTCTGATGTTTTTGATTGGTTAGTAAAGAATGGGGCCGATACAAACCATATATCAGAAAACGTTTCTCCATTGTTTGCAGCTGTATCAGCCAATAAAGAGCACTTTGCTTTGAAATTGTGTAATCATAAAGCAAGAGTGAGCAAGGATTTGATAAAATCTGCACTAAACAATAACATGCTTATCCTATCCATGAAGATGATAGACATATTGAGAAATGATGATCAACATAATGGATTTCAAAGGGATATTGAGGAAATCCTGTCAACATCAATAATGCTCAGACAAGACAGTGTATCACTTAATACCTGTTCCATTATTAAAAGCTGCTGCATTACTGTGAAACCATCATTGCTTATTGATGCATTAGAGACAAGAATCGATATTGTGGCACTTGCTCTTATAGATAGTGGGATAAAACTTGACATAATAGATAATGATGGCAACACACCTTTGATGTTGGCAGTTAAGAACAATCTATATGGTTCTATCTATAGCCTGTTAATGAAAGAGTGTGATGTAAACAAGAAGAATAATCATGGAATGAGTGCTATTGGTTATGCAAATGGTGATTTAAAACGCATACTCGAATTTTACTCGTAAACTACTGGAAACCTAACTTGATGGTATATCCAATTAGCAGTTCTATACATGATACATGAAGACAATGCTTTACTTACTTTGGACAGTAAGCCCATAAGTAAAATGGTCGTTTGTTTCCTCAGCAAATACGCCAACTGGCCTGAGAACATCGCTGCTTGGGAGATATATCCCGAGGTGCAGGAATATTGGCAGAACCCGGCAGCGTACTGGAAAAAACACCGCCGGCATCACCCCCTGATAGCAGAAAATGCTTATGATCCTGAAACAGGTGGATATGGCCATGGCTACAAGTATCATTACAATTTCAGTAAGCTTGGTTTGGATAGCTGGTATGCGGATAAGGTTGGATTTACTCAGTTAATTGGAACTCCGGTGGCGGGGGTGATAGACTATCAGAACGAAACTCAGCGGAAGCAGGATATCAGGCTATTTAACGAACTGCTGCAGGACAGGGAGCATCTTGGGTTCCTGAAGCACCTTCTTTTCGAAGCTGAGGACAAAGTGATTTTCATCAGCCGCTCGGTGTATAACATACTTAAAGCCAGGCAATGCGAGCTTTTTGGTTTCCAAAGTCCGGTTCTGGTGTCCCCCTTCTCCAATGATGACCATGAATTTAGAATACTACATGCCCATGGTAACAGCTATCTGATTTCAGCGCAGATATTCTCTTCCATCACTGATGTGGGATACTACCCTATCTACCGGATGCTGATCGACAGCATTCTAAAAGAAATAAAATGTTCTTGGGAACTAAACATCCCGGGCAGACCCCTGCCCCAAAGGATGGAAGGTAGTTTTGCAGAGCTATTGGAGCAAGTGAAGGAAAAAGAACTACTGGGCTCTCCGGTAGGGATCAGCTTAAGCCCCATCAGCATTATCCCCCGCTACAAATACCAGATTCCTGCGCTTACGGAGTTCTTCAGCAACCAAAAGGATGCCCGTTCCATCCATTGCCTGATCCATTCCGATGTGAGCCTAACGACAAAGAAAGAGCGTTTACCCGGAATCTGGGAGATGTATCATGGCATTTCAAACTTGCTGGAGCCGGAAAATAGCGATCTGATAAAGGCCAGCCTATTGGAATGCAGCACCAAAATGGAAGCGAATGATAACACTTTGCCCAGCCAAACAAAGAAGTTAAGGGAAGCATTTTACTATTTCTGTTTCAGGGATTTACTCCAGATGCCTTTCACGGTGCCGGATGACTACTTTTTTGTGGAACGTGAGCTTCTGACGCAACTCTGGATTACGGTGCTGCATAATCTGGACAGACACGGCAAAAGGGATCAGCTGCGAATGATGGCAAAGATATCTGATGACCATAGTGAGCTACTCGTTACGATGATGGACATCAAAAAGTTTGATTTTGACAGGTTCATTCGGCGTGGTTCTTCACTGCAGCTATATCTCAAAATGAATCGCTTCGGCTCACTTACCATAGATAGTGCCTGCGTCAGTTGGTGCTCGACCAATCCCTACAGCCTGGCATCATGCGAATTTGTTTCCGGCACCAGGATCACCTTCAGATTTGTATTAAAGGAAAATGAGAAATGATAAAAACCGCAATCTGGTTCAGCAGCACCGCGCTGAGCTATCAGGATAGAAAGCTCTTCTTTGATGATGCTTTTACTACAGATAGACGCTTTGAACTTGAGTATTATAATGACACGTCAAACCGGGACTTTGATCCGGATGATTTTGACCTTGTCTTCGCTCATGAAAGCGATATAAGCAATCGCCACTTAAGGCTGAGATTTATGAAACCCGCCAAGGCATTGGTAGTTATCTTTACCGGCGGCAGCAGCGACATCAAGGTTCATGGAAGAACCCTGGAGATAAGCTATGAAGCGCTAAAGAAAGCTATTCCCATCATCAAAGAGGAAGCGATAAATGGCCGCTTGCCATCCTTGGAAATGCTAATGGAGATGGGAGAAGCAATTATCAGCGAGAAAGAACAGGCAAATCATGCCCGGCTAAGCCCCAAGAATTTCATGGAGATAATAGAATATCTGGAAAGCCTGGATATAGGCAAGATCATCCTTGCCGATGATGATATCCCAAGTGAGGAGCTATCTAAAAAAAGGGAGGTGCTGTTACTGGCAAATTCCATCCCCATGGCCAAAGAGATAATCGCCAGTAATCCTGAGATTGTGCTGGCCATTATCGATGTGAATTTCCATGATTCTCAGCATAACGGCTATGACCTGTGTCCTTTCATCACCAGGGGTAAAAAGATCATGCTATCGGGATATGACGGTTATGAGCAGTGTTTGGATGGTTGGCTAAGTGGCGCAGATTTCTTTATTTCCAAGCACAGGTTCTCATTGGAATACTTTAAAGCAGTAACTCAATTGGTTTTCATCGATGGGTTTCCTCGTTTCATCGGTAAAAGCGATGTAAATGAAAATCTGTGGAAGCAGATCAATCTGATGGCAAAGCTAAGACTGGATTGCCTGATTTCCGGTGAAAACGGAACCGGCAAGGAACTGATCGCCAAGGCCATCTTCGAACTGGGGAAAAAGCAATGGAGCTATGCGGAAAATGGATTTATCTCCTATAATTGCAATGGAGTATTGCCAGCACGCATGGATGAGCTGATCTTCGGTTCTGAGGATATGGAATTTTCTGATGCCACTACCCCCCGCACCGGGCTCCTAAAACAGGCTGACAGAGGGATTCTCTTCCTGGATGGGATTTTGGAGCTTCCATGTTTTATCCAAACCAAGCTCTATAAAGCCCTGCAGGAAAGAAGCTACCTTGCGGTTCGGGGTACTGCCAGAATTCCTTTGGATACCAGAGTAATCTTTGCCGATGCCGGTGATCTGACTGAGCAGCCTGTCCCAGATAAATTCTACCATGATCTTTATACTAAAATGACCAGTGCCGTAATAAAAATCCCCCCCCTAAGGGAGCGGCAGGATGATTTGGAAATGCTGATTGCATACTTCGTATTCCGCTTTATAAAAGATAATGCCTTGCCGGGGGAAGCAAGATTTACACTTTCCGAAAAGCAACTGGACATGGCTCGGGATTATACATTTCCCGGAAACATCAGCGAACTGGAGATGCTGGTTATCCAAGCTTGCATAAATGCCCTGCTAAAAGGGATACAGGAGCTTGATTTCTGCCTGAATGCCCGCTCAAAGGTAGAAATAGCGCATGGAGTACCCACGATATTGGATCCCATCGAACTGGTGAAACTACTGGAACAAGGGATAATCACCGGTACAAGCCTGAATAAAGATATCAAGCTGAAGCTGATCGACCATTTATACAAATATAACTATTCCACCCCCCAGATTGCCGAGTTACTGGGATTTACAGAACAATCACTACGGAACTTCATGTCTCGCAATCGCAGGGAAAGATAAAAATTAAGGCTCACGATGCCCTGTCCTAAGGCATCATGAGCCTATATTCTTGTACGTTTTATGCTTAGCGTTACTTCCAGGAAGTAATTTCCTTCCGCTTTTCAGCCAGGATCTTGATTCTGGCCAAGAGCTGCGAATCGGTGCTGTGCACTTCGGTGGCCAGCTTGTCGAGATCGATGGTTTTGGCATCGAAGGGGAGCGGCTGGTGTGTAGCCAGGCCTTGGAGGAATTCCTCGGCAGCAGCGTTCCAGAAAGGAATCTCGGCGCTATTGGGATGAATCCAGCCCAGGGTGTAGAAAAGCCGCATCAGTTCATTGATGGTGGTGGATTGAGCGGGATTTCCGCCACGGGTGAGGTGTCCCATATCCGCCAGCGCGTGCCCTTCCAGTTCCAGATAGCCCACGGAAGGGATCAGTAAATCCACGGGGGCATGGTCATCACGGAAATTCATGATCGCCACGCTGAATTTGGCTTCGTCGGCTTTTTGGGGATAAAATCCCCAGCCCAGCACGAAATCCGCGGAGCTACAGGCACCCATTTTGGGCTGCAATGCCAGGAATCCCATGTGGTTACGGTAATCCGTGGAGACCATTATATTGTTATCTCCATGCTGTTTGGCCAGACGCCACAGTTCATAAGCTTCGCGCTCCGGAATGCGGTTCTGGTTATAGATGAAGAGCGTTTTGGCGCTTGGGGTGGCTTCGCTTAGCTTGTTCAGCTTCAGGTCTGCGAATTTTACGAAAGCTTCTCCCGGATAGTGAACCAGAATCAGCTTCTTGCCCTGGCGCTGTTTCAAACGCAGCATGGTGGCAAGGGTTTGGTTCAGCTCACCCACCACGAGATATTCCTCGAACTTATCCAGAATCTCATAAGGCTTATCCACCGGTTTTAAGGGTAGATAGGCATCACTGAAGCGGGCAAATTCCGGATTAGCGTATAGCGGCAGTTCGTAGCTATCCGCGGCCTTTTTCAGCATTAGCATCTCTTCCAGACTTAGGTATGGGGAAATCTCAAAGCGTTTGGTGGAGGCACCGAAGAGCTTTTCCTGGATGATGGACGCGGCTTCCTGCCAGGAGATATCCTTGAAGCCTGTCGCGGTTTTCAGGCGTGGCAAGCCCAGCCAATCCTCGCCATAATAGCATTGCCAGCCGTAGCGTCCTTTGAAACAGAGGTTACGGCCATTGAAGCCCGGTTTTTCACGCGGAGTGGTGATATTGGCGATGATGCCGGCCTGGGTTTCGGTTTGCACAAAGCAGCCCACGCCACAGCTGCCACAATTCTGGATGGCAATCTCCTTGGCGTGGGGATTCAGTTTGTAGTGCTCGCGCCTTTCTATCAGCGCGCCCACGGGGCATACGTCGATACACTTGCCGCAGGACAGGCAGGTGGTTTGGGTAAGCGAGCCTCCAAATTCGGGGCCCACAATGGCTGCAAAGCCTCGGTAGATGAAGCCCAACACCGCTGCGCCCTGAATTTCCGTGCAGGTGCGAATGCATCGGCCGCAATTGATGCACTTATTGGCGTCGCGAATGATGAAGGGATGCGTGTAGTCGATGGGATGCTTGTTAATTCCGCCAATGAAGGCAGCGGCATTCACCTGGTAATCGGTGCAGTGCTTGCGCAGGCTGCATGTTTCATTCACCTGGCAGCCGCATTCCAGGCAGCGTTTGGCTTCGCTGATGGCGTCTTCTTCCGTGAAGCCCAGCTCCACTTCCTTGAAGTTGGTAACGGCTTCACTGATGGGCAGTTCGGGCATCACCAGGCGTTTGGCTTTGGCGAAAACGCTGTATTCTTCGGGGCTGACGTCCTTTATGCTGGTAGCCTTTTTGGAATCGAAGGGAGCGATGTCGGTAGCTATGGTGCCTGTTTCCAGATACTTGTCTATGGCGATTGCGGCCAGCCTGCCATCGGCTATGGCTTCGATAGCGGTGGCAGCACCACGACGGAAGTCCCCACCTGCAAAGACGTTATCCAAGCCGGTATGCATACTTGCCTCATTTACAATGGCAGTTTGCCAGCGGGAAATGGGGAGCACTTTGCCGCCGATGTGATTGGCTGCATCGGCAAAAACTTCCACTTCAGGCACTTGCGAGATGGCGGCAATGATGCTGTCGAAGGGCAGTTCAAAGAATTCACCCGTGGGTTCGGGACGCCTTCTGCCGCTGTTATCGGGTTCGCCGAGCTTCATTTTTTCGATTTTCACCTTTTCCAGCTTGCCTTCCCCGATGTATTCCACGGGGTTGGCGAGGTAATAAAAGCTAACCCCTTCGTGCTCGCAGGCTTCGATCTCGTAAGGCTCCGCGGGCATTTCCTCTTTGGTGCGGCGATAGATAAGGCTAACTTCGCAGCCCTTGCGGATAGCAGTGCGGGCGCAGTCTATGGCAGTATTGCCACCTCCCACGATGGCTACTTTTTTGCCCAAGTCCGGTGCTTCGCCCAAGGCATGTGCTTTCAGAAAATCCACTCCCAGCAGGCATCCAGGCAGGTCGCTGCCTTTAACGGGCATGGGCACGGCTTTTTGGGCTCCGATGGCCAGATACACGGCATCGTATTCCTTTGCCAGATCAGCCAGGAAGAAATCCTTGCCAAGGCTCTTATGATACTCTATTTCCATGCCATTGGCGCACATGAGGCTTATTTCATCGTCCAGAATGGCCTTGGGCAGGCGATATTCCGGGATGCCATAGCGCAGCCAGCCCCCGGCTTGGGGGGCGGCTTCGAACACTTTTACCGTGTAGCCCTGGTTGGAAAGGTAATATCCGCAGCTAAGGCCACTGGGGCCAGCGCCGATAATGGCGATCTTTTTGCCTTTTTCAGGCAGCTTTTCGGGGATGTAGTTCCACACGTCGCCGAGGTCTTCATCGGCGGCATAGCGTTTAAGTTGTCTGATAGCGATGGGTTCTTCCACGATCTGGCGGCGGCATTCCTTTTCGCAAAAGGCGGGGCAAACGCGGCCGATGGAGAGAGGAAGGGGCAGGGTTTCTTTGATAACCTTCACCGCATCATGATATTGGCCATTGGCGATGAGCGACACATAGCTTTGGATATCCACGTGATCGGGGCAGGCCACGGTGCAGGGAGCCACGCAATCGGCGTAGTGATCGGAGATCAGAAGTTCCAATG
>CAZSST010000080.1:0-1874 GCA_964609575.1 uncultured Candidatus Cloacimonas sp. | reverse complement strand
ACGGTGCAGGGAGCCACGCAATCGGCGTAGTGATCGGAGATCAGAAGTTCCAATGCCATTTTGCGGGCTTTATGCACAGCCTCGCTATCGGTGGTGATTTCCATGCCATTGGCAATGGTGGTGCCGCAGGAAGTTACAAATCCTTTGCGGCCTTTCACTTCCACAGCGCAGACCCAACAGCTGCCAAAGGGTTTCAATTCTTCATCGTGGCACAGGGTGGGGATGTCGATTCCCTGGCGTTTTGCCAGCTCAAGGATGGTGATGCCGGGCTCGGTTTCTACTCTGGTTCCATTTAAGATTACTTCAATCATTTTTCCGCTCCTATTCCTTGATTACCGCTTCGAATTTACAGGCTTTTTGGCAGGCACCGCATTTGATGCACCTATCGGTATCAATCACGTGCGCTTGTTTCACCGCGCCGCTGATGCACTGTACGGGGCATTTACGCGCACAAGCGGTGCAGCCGATGCATTTGTCCGCATCGATGCGATATTTCAAGAGAGGAATGCACACTCCGGCGGGACAGCGTTTGTCCACAATATGCGCCAGATATTCGTCCTTGAAGTAGCGCAGGGTGGTGAGCACGGGATTGGGCGCAGTTTGTCCCAGTCCGCAGAGCGAGCCTTTGATGATGTTTTCGGCCAGTTCTTCCAGGCGGGTGATGTCTTCCAATTCGCCTTTGCCTTCCGTGATGCGGGTGAGGATTTCCAGCATGCGCTTCGTGCCGATGCGGCAGAAGGTGCACTTTCCACAGGATTCATTCTGGGTAAAATTAAGGAAAAAGCGCGCCACATCTACCATGCAGGTGCCGGTATCCATCACCACCATACCGCCGGAGCCCATAATGGCACCCGTGGCGGTAATGCTGTCATAATCCACGATGGTATCCAGCTTTTCGGCAGGGATGCAGCCACCCGAGGGGCCACCCATCTGCACGGCTTTGAAGGGCTTGGCAGTTTTCATGCCACCGCCCACTTTATAGATGATATCGCGGATGGGAATGCCCATGGGAACTTCGATAAGCCCGCTGCCAGCGATCTTTCCGGCCAGGGCGAAGACCTTCGTTCCGGGCGACTTTTCCGTTCCAAATTTATGAAACGCCTCGGCACCGTGCATGATTATCCAGCTTATGTTTGCCCAGGTTTCCACGTTATTGATATTGGTAGGCTTTCCCCAAAGTCCGCTTACCGCCGGATAGGGAGGACGCAGCGTAGGCATGCCACGCTTGCCTTCGATGGATTGCATCAAAGCGGTTTCCTCACCACACACAAATGCTCCGGCGCCTTCCTTGATGTGCAAGTCAAAATTGAAACCCGTGCCCAGGATGTTCTTGCCCAAGTATCCTTTGGCTTCGGCGGCGGCAATGGCGATCTTTAGATGTTCAATGGCCATGGGATATTCCGCCCGACAATAGATGTAGCCTTCGTCTGCGCCCATGGCATAGGCACCGATGATCATGCCTTCGATCACGTTATGCGGATCGCCTTCCAGCGCGCTGCGATCCATAAAGGCACCGGGATCGCCCTCATCGGCATTGCAAACCACATATTTCTTGTCCGAAACTTCCTGTGCGGCAAAAGTCCATTTCATGCCGGTGGAAAAGCCTGCTCCGCCACGTCCGCGCAGTCCGGAAGCCTTAATCTCATCTATTATCGCCTTTTTATCCATGCTAAGCGCTTTCTTCAGGCCCAGATAGCCGCCCTGAGCTTCGTAGTCGTCAAGGCTTTTGGGATCGATCACGCCGCAATTACGCAGCACAATGCGATGCTGATTGGCCAGCAGTTCATTGTGCCGTCCCGGGATCTTTTCGCCCAAAATCACGTTTTCGGTGGGGGCGATGCCCTTCAGATAGTCTTCCATGGTTTTGATAATGC
>CAZSST010000079.1:0-11362 GCA_964609575.1 uncultured Candidatus Cloacimonas sp. | reverse complement strand
TCTGGCTATCAGGCGCAAAGGACTAATGCGAAAGGTACGGGAAGAAGTCGCCTCAATATTGCCAATTGGGTATGAAAGAGAGCTACAAAGAATTGGCTTTTATCAGAAATGCCATTATAAATATCCGGTATAACCACATAAAAATCATAATGGTTAAAAAAGATGTGTGATGTAAAGGAGTAAGGTATGAACAAAGTTATTGTTAGCTTGGCTTTTTGTATGCTGGTGCCTTTCCTCGCGGTGGACATTCCCTTTTATGCAGACACGGTTTCAGATGGAGAACCAGCCCGAGCCGCAAGCATTGAATCTGACCATTACGGAGTTGAATCTGGTGGAGTCCGTGAGGTATATCCGGATGGTTATGAGCCGGACGATTCGGCCACAAGCTACACTGCATTCAATGTCTTCACCACCGATTATTACCAAATCCACACTCTGCACTCTGTTACAGACCAGGATTGGTACAGATTTTATGGAACTGCCGGCTGGACCTACACCTTCTGGTCCACCGGAATCACCGATGATATCATCTATTTGTATCAGGATAACGGCACTACTTTAATCGCTTCGGACGACCAAAGCGGAGTTGATAACAATTACCTGCTAAGCTTCACTCCTTCCGCCACAGCTTTCTACAAGCTGAAAGTAGTTGGTTACAACGGTGCGATGGGCATGTATTACTTTTACAGCCACTATACCGTGCCGGCGGATGGCTATGAACCCGATGATACCTCTGATGCTGCCACCAGCATCAATCCCGGTTCGGTAAACCAGGTGCAGTATCACACTTTGCATATCAATACCGATCAAGACTGGTATGTCTTTCACGGCCATCCAGGAAGATATTACACTTTCTATTCCACTTACAACACCAATACCAGCATCTATCTGTATCAGGATGATGGCAGCACTTTGCTGGACTGGGTGGATGATGGTGGGGAAATGCAGAATTTTTATCTGCGATTCACTCCCACTGCCCATGCCAATTACCGATTGATGGTGGAGGGCAGCGGTGGAGCGACAGGGTACTATGAGTTCAATTTCAGCTGCGGCGCTGATCCGGATGCCTATGAGCCAGATAATGATCCTGCATCTGCCCTTGGTTATGTTCCCACTTTTGCAAATACCACCCAAAACCATAGCATCCACAGTGCAGGTGATGCGGATTGGTTTAGAATGTCTCTTTTCCCGGGTAGATTCTATCGCTTTTCTTCTTCAGGTTATACAGATACGCGCATCTTCCTTTATCAGGAAGACGGCAGCACTTTACTGGACTGGGATGATAACAACGGGGGGGAGGGGAATTTTGAGCTGTTGTTCAGCCCATCTGCCCAAGGATTCTATTACCTGAAAGTGGATGCCAATGGCGGTGACGTGGGGGCTTATGGATTCAATTACCTGTATGAATCTATACCCGACAGCTATGAGCCCGACAATTCTTCCACGCAGTACAATTACATCGTTCCCAGTTCCATAGTCCAAAACCAAATGCATACCATACATGAATACACAGATCAGGATTGGTACAGGTTCTACGGTTATTCCGGCCGTATCTACCACTTCGAATCGCAGGGATATACTGATATGGTGGTAATTCTGTATGCTGAGGATGGTAGCACCATTTTGGCTTCAAACAATTTGGGAGGGCCAAATACAAACTTCCTGCTGGAATTTGAACCCAGCGCCGATGCCTATTACATGCTGCAGGTGTATGGCAGGAACCTGATGATCGGAGCTTATTCGCTTTGTTATTACTACCGGCAAAATGAGGATGGCTACGAACCGGATAATTCGTCCACACAATATACCGAGCTGGTGGCCAGCCCCAGCAGCCAAATCCAGGTGCATACGCTGCACGATAACAACGACCAGGATTGGTTCCGTTTTTATGCATACGAAGGCCGCATCTACCATTTCGAATCTACCGGCAATACCGACAATGTGATATATTTGTATTTCGCAGATGGCACCACCCTTTACGATTCTGATGATGATAGTGGTGCAGGATCGAACTTCATGCTGGATTTTGGAACTCCCAGCACAGGTTATTACTTGCTAAAAGTGGTTCCTTATGCAGGGAATGCGGGTATCTATTACTTCAATTATCACTATTGGGTTCACCCCGATCCCTATGAGCCGGATGACACACCTGCCACAAGCAACGAACTTACGATAGAATACTACCCGCAAAATATTTACCACACCATCCATACTCTCACCGATGTGGATTGGTATCGGTTTTATGGTGTTGCAGGCCGAACTTATCATTTTTCTTCCTCTGGGAGTACCGATGTTGATTGCTTTCTGTACCAGGATAATGGTACTACGCTCATCGATAATGACAGCGAAGATGGCGAGGGCTTCAATTTTAGCCTGCTGTATACACCCACAGTCAGCAATTGGTACAAACTGAAGGTGACCAGTTGGAATGGGCTAAACAATGGCGTGGGGGCATACGCTTTATGCTATTACTACACTTCAGGTCTGCCTGCCCCTACCAATGTTCAGATAACGAGTTCGGCGCCATATATTGTAATATCCTGGAATCCGGTTACGGGGGCAACGGGTTATGTAATCCAGGCGTCAGTAAATCCCTATTCCGGATTTTCGCAGATCGGCACCTCTTCCACCCATTCCTGGACCGGGGGGACTACATCTGCCAGGAGGTTCTACAGGGTTATCGCGGTGAATTGAGGCGCAGGTTGCACACTTGACACCCTGGTCCCTTGGGACTTGGGCACTTTAGCACCATCTTCACCTCTCCAAGAACCTTCCCTCATCGCGATCCAGGTTGGTTCTTGCCGGCAAATTGGATACAGATTAAATAAATGCTTCGTAGGGGCGACCGGCGGGTCGCCCGGGTTGTTGATTGTAATGTTTGGCTCATGCATATTGTTTTTTGCGGGCGACCCGCCGGTTGCCCCTACGGGAGCTTTTCCAAGGCAATCCGGGCTTTTAATTGGTAATCGGGGGCGCTATCATCCTCACTGGCCTTTTTCAGATAGTCTTTGGCCAGCTCTGGATTTTCGTTGGCGATGAGGATCATGCCAATGTGGTAGGCGATCTCGGAGGGGATGGTTTCGAGGGTTAGGGGGATTTGGATGTGTTCCAGGGCTTTGGGGAAATCGCCTTTAAGGTAGTAAAACCAGGCCATGCTATCCTGATAGAAGGCATTATCCGGTTCCTGTTCCACTGCTTGTTTTATCAGCTTTCCAGCGGTTTCCAGGGAATCGGGATATACCAGCAGCGAATAGCCCAGATCGTTAAGAAACAGCGGGTTATGCGGATAGCGTTTCAGGGCTTTATGCAGCAAGGGAAATCGGCGTTCGGGAGTGGCGCTGGCATGGTATTGGCTTAGCAAGTAGCTATAATCGCTGTCGTAGCCCTTTTCTCCATCGCAAAGCTCTTCGCAGAGGGCGATGCGAGCCGCGATCAGAAGGGTATCAGCATTGGTGGTAGCCTTGGTGGCAGCGGTAAGATAATTTTTCCAGGGGCTTTCGGGCAGGCGAGTGGCGATATCTATTTCCCAGCCGGTAAGGATGGCAGCGGTATCCTCAGGCTTGTCCAGAGTTAGCTTCAGAGTGCGAAAGAGCAGAATATCATCGGCATCTCTGGCGCCATAGAGGTAGTTCAAATATTTTTCAGGATGGTTCAGGGCGGGGGAATCCAGGGCTGCAGCCACCAGAAACACGGCTATATTCGCATCGGCCACGGGTTCTGGATACTTTGTCTCCAGAGCGCTGAAAATGCGATTTAGGGCATCGTAATCGCTATTCAGATAGGCGCTGAGGGATAGTTCGGCCATAAGCTCGGCATCCTGAGTGCCCAGAATGGGAGTTTCGAGTTCCAGCACGGGGCTAAAAGCGCGGGATTTATTGGCTTGCTGCAAAAAGGCAAGCATTTGGGGACGCTGAGCTGGATAGGCAAAGCTTTCGAAGAGCGCGATGGCATCTTTGTAATAACCATAGCGGAGGGTGTATTCACTTAGCAGGGATGCTGCTTCGGGAGAGCTGTCCCGGCTCCTGATCTCTTTTAGAATGCTGATGCTGCGTTTGGGATCGGCCAGAGTGTAAATCTTGGCCAGGGTAAGCAAATCCTCGCTTTTGGTGCCGGCCAGGTGATAGGCTTTTTTCAGATATGATTCTTTGGGGGTGCCGCTCACCTGGTATTCCCAGAGGAATTTTTGCAAATAGGCTTTGCTGGAGGGAAAGCTATTCAGCATGGTATCCACGCACCAGGCGATGCCATCCTGCTTTTCAGCCTGATTGTAAACTGCATAGGCAGTATTTAGCAGTTCCAGATCGGAGCCTATGAAATCGCGCTCGGTATCGAAGATATTTACCAGGGTGGAATCTTCCAATTGCCCGGAAAGAAAGGCATTGGCGCTGGAGATGAGGAATTGTTTTTTTATCTGGCGGCTCTGCGGATCCTGTTCCTGCGCACGGCGATATAGCTCTGCAGCGGAAAGGAAATCCCCTTCATAATGCAGCAGCGAAGCAGACATGTAATAATATATGGAACCCACGCTGGGCCTTGAAGCATCCTCTGCAAGGGGCTTTTGCGGTGCCGTGCGATTTGCTCCACAAGCGGAAAGCAATAGCAGGGACAGAGCTACTGCCAGGGAAAGCATTATAAAGCGATACTTCATTTAATTATCAGCGAATTGGAAATCGTGTATAGCTCCACCAGAATGGGTAGTTTGTCGCCAGCAGGGAAATAGACGATGTTATCGATCAGATAAGCAGTTTTGGTGGTCTCATCCCAAAAGGCGAAGCTTTGGAAGCCGCCACCGATCATGTGTTTGGTGTTTTTCCAGGCTCCCAACAGGCGGAAACCATCATGTTTGCCAAAGCGGAAGGGTTCGCTGCGGATGAGCTCGGGATCAAATTCGTCCCCTTCAAAGTACTTGGTGCCAAGTTCCTTGCGCTTATCCTGAAGCCATTTGAGATCAAGTTTGTTTTCGGGCATGGCTTCGTAATAAACCGAAACGTATTTATCGGGGATTTCGCGGCTTTCCTGGCGGGCACGGTATAAAAAGGACACAAAGCGGCCTTCTTTGTCGTTGCTATAAAGCCTGTAAGTTTCGGGAATCTGGATGGTGAAGGGGTAATTTTTCCAGAAGGAGGGATCGATCACCTTGCTTTGATAGGCGTAATAGCCCTGGCGTTCCGCATAACGGCGCAGCAATAGGCCAAAGATGTTATCTGCCTGCAAAGCTCCATATTTGGACAGGGAAAGCGCATCCTTGCCCAGCAGGAAAAAGACGATTTGATCGCGCGAACTATGGTTTTTGGCCACAAAGAGGTCTCCCCCACTGGCCTGAACTCTGGTGATGAAATCTTTGTCCAATACCTTCTTCATGTACATGGATACCGGAGCAGTGCTTTCCAGATCGCCGATGAATACGAGGTTTTTGTAGGCTTTCAGTTTATCAGCGTCGCTGATGCGAGCCATTATCAGATTGAAGTATTTTTCGGGATAAACGATGGGGACTTCTCTCTCGATGCCGCTTTGCACAAAGGGTTTTAATGCCTGCCAATTGGCATCATCGCAAAAGAGATGCACGTCGCGGTCATCACCCATAGCCAGGGGTTTGGTGTGGTCGATAAGGCCATCAAATTCGGTGTAACGCAGCTTTTCACCTTCGCCTTTACCGCAGGCAGAAAGCAATAGCAAAGCCAGGATTAGCAAAAAAAGGATATTTTTCATGGATTCCTCCGGTAAAAAAGAACCTTGATGTAGTTAAAGCCGCTGATCAGGGTAATCAGCACCACCAGCCAGAACCACGCGATCACCAGAGTGATGATGGCTTTGGATACGGTGCCAAGATAAGCCCAGCAGAAATAGGCAAAGATGATTCCTGCCATTTGCATCACGGTTTTCAGCTTGCCAAGCTTGTCGGCAGCCAGCACTATGCCCTTCTTTTGGTAAATCTCACGGAGTATGGTTACCAAAAGCTCCCGGGCCAGGATTATGAAAAAAATAAGCTTGGGAAGATAGTACGGATGCAGCCAACTTATACAACCCAAGGCGGAAAGCACCAGCAGCTTGTCTGCCAGGGGGTCCATAATCTTGCCAAAGTCGCTTATTACCTTATATTTACGGGCCAGCATGCCATCCAGATAATCGGTGAAAGAAGCCAGCACAAAAACTATAAACGCAATGCTGATGTGATTGGCAGCTTCGTTGATAATAACGTAATAGAGAAACACCGGAACCAGCAAAAAGCGGATAATGGTGAGGATATTGGGGATATGCTTATACATCTTCTTCGTTGCTCACGGGCACCGGGGATACTACTCTTACGGGATTTTCGTCAAAGGCAATTTCCTGCTCGAAGGTATGCAGGGAAAAATGATTAATAAGGGTGCCAACCAAAGCTGCGGCTGCCATGGAAACGAATACCCACCAAGGGATAAGCTGCGGCAGGGGGAGCAGATAAACAAAGGCAAAATATCCCGCTACACACAAGGGAAGCGGAATCAGCAGCATCGTCCAGGTATGCTCCACACCCATCTTTTGGTGGCGAAGTTTGTCCACCACGCTATGTGCTTTGCCCTTGTAACGCATCAATAAATGCAATTCCACGCTAAGACGCAGAAATACAAAGATCAGCAGCATCAAAATCCCGGTGAAGATGGTGAAATGCAATTCGCGGCGGGAAATGGTGGCAAGTTCTGTGGAAATGCTGCCAAAGGCTCCGGACTGGGCATCTATATCGGCCTCGGGGATTAGGCTACGAAGCACGTCTAAAACAATCTCGCGGCTTTTCAGAGCTGCGGGAAGGGCTGCATAGGTAATAGTAATCACATCCGGAAAGCTGTAATCTTCAATGGAGCGTTCATTCAGGGGCAGGCCATAGGCTTGGATAAGCTCTGTGGCAGCCTGCATACCGGTTTCATGGGTAACGCCCTGGATGCCGGAAAGGCCCTTAAGTTGAGCCAGAATGGGAGCTACTTTGGTGGTGTCTGCCACATAGGCAAAAACCGGCATGCGGGTGAGGTCTTCCAGCTTCTGCTGACGGCTTTGGGCGTGTTCATAGGAAACAAACATCCAGGCAGCAAAGATGATGCAGAGTAACATTATTACCAGATAAAACCTTGTTTTCATGTACTTTATCCTTTCGTGAAGTGCATAATTGACCAGTGGGGAGGATTGTCTTTTACATTGGTGAGTTTCAGGCCTGCGTTCTTGCAGGTGGCTTCAGCTTCTTTGGCTCGGGATGAGGGGTATAGCAATACTGCCTGGCCTCCAGCACGCAGATGGAAGCTGGCAAAGGCAAAAACGTCGTGCATGGTGCAGGTAACTTCGCTGCGGCAAATGGCTTTCGCAGGATTGGGGCTCAGGATTCCCTGTCCCAGCTTTTGCCAGGGCGGATTGGCGTAGATCAGATCGTAGGCAGCCTCTGTCTGGCAGGTGCGTAGATCCGCATGGATAAAGCGGATGGGCAGCTTCAGTGCCATGGCGTTTTGCACAGAGATATCATGCAGTTCTTTCTGAATTTCCATGCCGCTTATGATCCAATCCGGATGAGCCAGTGCCAGCAAAATGCTTATCAAACCGCTGCCGGAACCAAGCTCCAGCACTGAGGTTTTTTCGGGGAGCAAAAAGCCCCGCAGATATTCATATAGCGCTGCAGATGCCGAGGTGGCTCCCAAAGCTTTGGGAACTTGCCGCATCCACTTTTCGGGATCATAGGGATTTAGCGCCAGCCTGGCCACAGCATTCATCGCGAAATATCCAGCATCCTGGTGATGGAACCTAATGCCTTTTGGGCGATTGCTTCCGGCACATTTATTTCGTATTGCTGATGCAATAAAGAGTTATATACACTTTCCAGAGTGATTTTCTTCATGTTTTTGCATACCGCTCTGGTGGCCATGGGAATGATGCTTTTGGCGGGATAAAGGTATTGCAGATAGTTCACCAGCCCCAGTTCCGTGGCAATAATGGCATTGTCATTTTCCTGCATCCATTTCATCATCCCTCCGGTGGACATCACTTCATCGGCATGCTGAACCACTGATTCATCGCATTCTGGATGCACCAGAAGCTTGTGCTGGGGGTATTTGGCCTTTAATTCCAGCACCTCCGCTTCGTTAAAACCCCATTGATGGATGGGACAATAGCCATGCCACACTATCACTTCCCGCTTGGCTTGCTGCCCAGCCCAGTGTCCCAAATTCATATCCGGCACAAAGAGGATGGGCTTATCCGCGGGAAGGGACTGAAGCACCTTCACGGCATTGGAGGAAGTGCAGCAGATGTCGCTTTCGGCCTTCACTTCGGCAGTGGAATTTACATAGCATACCACCGGCGAACCGGGATGGGCGGCTTTGAAATCTACCAATTGCTCATGAGTGATCATATCCGCCATGGGGCAACCGGCATCGATGGCTGGAAGCAGAATCCTGGCTCCGGGATTAAGGATGGCCGCAGTTTCGGCCATAAAGTGCACCCCGCAGAAGACGATGGTACTGGCCTTGGCTTCTGCTGCCCTCATGGATAGCTGCAAGGAATCACCGCGAAAATCGGCCACTTCCTGGATTTCCACAATCTGATAATTGTGCGCCAGGATCATAATGCCGGTTTGGCTTTTCAGTTCTTTAATCTTGTTTATCAGTTCTTTGTTTTTCATACTCACCTTGTTGGTCAATGTCCGGTATGCCCAAAACCGCCACTCTGACGGTTGCTGGGCGCTAGAGAGGGCTGCAAAATCAGTTCCGGGATCACCACAGGGCAGATCACCATCTGTGCGATCCGCATTTGTGGTTCCAGAATAAAGGCTTTTGTGCCCAGATTTATCATTATCACTTTTATTTCGCCACGATAATCCGCATCGATGGTTCCGGGGCTGTTCAAAATTCCCAGGCCATGCTTAATTGCCAGGCCGCTGCGGGGTCTTATCTGTGCTTCAAATCCCGGAGGAATTTCCATTGCGATCCCGGTAGGCACAGCTGTAATCTCTCCAGGATGTAGTTCCGTGGGGGTATCCAGATCGGCAAAGAGGTCAAATCCCGAGGCATGTTCAGTCATCCGCCGGGGTTCCATTGCCGTAGTGCGGAGTTTTTGGTAGGCGATATTCATGATTTGCGGCTTAGCAAATACTCCGCCAGGATATCCAAACGCAGGGCTTTGTCTTTTAAAGGAGCAATATCCTGCCGTGCTTTTTCGGTTAATTCCACGGCTTTGGCATGCGATTCGGCCACTCCATAAACCGCAGGGAAGGTTGCCTTTTGCTGGTCTTTATCCTTGCCGATGCTTTTTCCCAGCTCTTCTTTGCTGCCTTCGATATCCAGAAGATCATCCACGATCTGAAACACCATCCCTATTTTCTGGCCATATTCTTCCAGCATGGCCAGTTCTTCAGGATTTGCCCCTCCGGCCAAAGCGCCAAAACGCAGGCTGATATTGATGAGCCGAGCGGTTTTGTTCTCATGAATATAGTCCAGGGTTTTTTTGTCCACTTTCTTGCCTTCCGATTCGATATCCACCATCTGACCGGCGATAAGGCCCGCAGCACCCACTTCGTGAGCCAGTTCCTTCACCATCTGCACCTTCAGTTTGGTATCAATCTCTGCGGCGGTGATCAATTCAAAAGCGCTTATCAATAAAGCATCTCCGGATAATAGGGCTACTCCATCGCCAAATACGGCATGGCAGCTTTTTTTGCCCCGGCGGTATTCATCATCATCGATATCCGGCAAATCATCATGAATAAGCGTGAAAGTATGCACCATCTCAATCGCAGCAGCCACAGGTGCCACAGTTTCGGTATCCTCTTTGAACAGTTCGTAGGCCAGCATGCAAAGGTAGGGACGCAGCCTTTTTCCGCCGGCAAAAACGCTGTAACGTATGGCCTTGTGGATTTCTTTGGGATATTCATCTTTGCGTGGTAAATAGCGATCCAGGATGATATTCACCAGCTCCTGTTTTTCCTTCATGTCCTTTTTCAGGAGCAACTTTCTATCCATTATTCTCCTCCGTTTTGCCGGGGGTTTGAATCTGTGCGCTTAGGATTTTCATCCGGGCTTCGGCTTCGCCCAAACGGCTCTGGCAGTGATTCAAATAGGCGATACCCTCTTCATAAAGCTTCAGCAGTTCATCCAGCTTGGTATCTCCTTCGGAGAGGCGTTCCACGGTTTTTTCCAGTTCCCTAAGCGCCTCTTCGAAGCTGAGGGTTTTTAGATTTTCGGTATCTAAGCTCATTTCTTTCCTCTCCTAAAAAGGTAATTCGTATCCTTTTACGGAAATAACGTTTATTTGTCAATGTCATTTTTTTGGGCTTGATGAACAGCTTTCAAGACCCGCATAAGGATGCATTACAATCAGGATCGGCGCACACTATGAGTTATTCACGTCCAAGTTTAATCGAGATGCTTATAGAACCATATAATATCGAATATTTTATCATGCTTTTTGCCCACTTCGGGAAGCCTTCCGCATTCTGTAAATCCTATTTTACGATGGAACTGCAAGCTCACCTCGTTTTGGGAGGATACATTGGCTACCAGCACTTTTATGCCAAGGTTTCGGGCAACCTCTTCCAGGCGCTCCAGAAGCATTCTTCCCAAACCCTTCCCCGTGTGGGCGGGATCAATGAAGTATCCCAGATCGGCGGTGCGGGAAAAAGTTCCCATGGACATATAGGGCTTCAGCATGGCAAAGCCGCAAATCTCCCCATTTTCATCCTCTGCGATCCATAAGTTTCCATTTAAGCACATTCCCTTGAAATGCTCCCAAGCCTGAACTGGCAGTGGGTTTTCCGGATAGGCAGCCATGCTGTTCTTCACATAGTTATTAAATATGCTTATCACGCGATCTTTATCTTCATCTTTAGTAAGGCGAATGCTGTACATAACTATACCTCAGGTTCACTTTTTTTTAAGCAAAAGTATAGCTGGCGTTATACTGTCAAGAGCTAATATCAAAATACTGCCCGTTCATAATCCTTTTGTATGCGATCCCCATGCGACCACCATGCATTTGCCTGGGGATCGCCTGGGCATCTCATAGTAAACGTTTAGGGGTAGTAAATTTCCGGATGGGTTAAGAAACCTGCAAGGTCAGCAGCCGGATTGCAAACGTCCCGTTTTTTCCTGGATTGCAAACGTCCTCGTTTGCAAAGCGACGAAGGCGCTTGTAATATCTGCGAGTTTGTAACATCTGCGAGCTATGATTTCTGTGCGAAACTACGTTCCGCTCGACACGAGGACGTGTCGAATCCGGTTGTCGGAGCTACAAGTTACGGGACTGGATTGCAAACGTCCCCGTTTGCAAAGCGACGAAGGCGCTTGTAATATCTGTGAGTTTGTAACATCTGCGAGCTATGATTTCTGTGCGAAACTACGTTCCGCTCGAC
>CAZSST010000078.1:0-11456 GCA_964609575.1 uncultured Candidatus Cloacimonas sp. | reverse complement strand
CGGGGCTATCCCATTCCAGTCCATGCTTATTCTTCACGATCCAGATCATGGGATGCTTGATACCATGTAAACGCGCATGGGGGAAGGCGATACCTTTGCCAATGGAGGTGGTCATTTGCTCTTCCCGAAGCTGGATTTCGTGCAACACCAGGGCGGGTTGCAGCTTGGCTTTGATGGCGATTCTGCTGCTGAGTGCATCGATAAGTTCTTCTTTACCTGCAAAATCTGCATCCAGGATCACAGCATCATGACCCAACAGCACATTCAGCAACACTTTGCGTTTACGCTTGATCGCTGCGGATAACCAAGGCCCAAACACAATGGTGGAAATGATGGAAGCGATCACAATCCCCACAAAGATCTGCTGGCTGATGAGGCCTGCGGATAGGGCCAGAATCGCAACTACGATGTGCATCTCTCCACCCGCGGTATGGCAGATGGCGATGGTTTCCAGATCGCTCTTGTCCTGCCTGGCCAGCTTGGCGCCGATGTAAGCTCCGATATAGCGCGCTGATATGCCTACCACGGTGAAGAGCAACACCAATTGCCAATTAAAGCTCTTGATGAAATCCAGGTGCAGGCCGATATTGGCAAAGAATACAGGTACAAAAAGCGAATGCACCAGGCGATTCATTACGTGGCGGTCGTTTTGGGAAAAGTGCTTCGCCTCACCCAGCACGATGCCGGCAATAAAGAAACCAAATAGCGAATGGATGCCAATCTTCAGGGTGATAGCTCCAAAAAGCATGCCGGTGATGAATACAAAGGTGGTCTTGATGCCGGTTTCACTACCATACTTATTGTGGATGAAGGTCATGGCCTTGTCCACCCATTTTTTCAGCAGCGTGAGGCTGATAATCGTGAAGCCCAGGGTGAGGATGATGAGCCTGATGATCACCGGAAGATCCAGCTGCGTTTGAGAAAAAGCGCCCAGGATGATGGTAAAAACTACCCACCCGATGAGGTCATTTATCGTAAGCGCAGAAACAATCAAAAAGCCCGTGTCGCTCTTCAGGATATTGAGGTCATACATCACGCGGATGGCCACGGGCAAAGCGCTGATGGTCATAATCGTGGAGGCAAAGAGGGTGAAGATAATTCGGCGGGAGGGATCCACCAGATAGGCGTCGTGAATAAGATAGATGGGAATAAACGCAATAAGAATAGGCACGATGAGGTCAGTAAGGGAGATTGTAAGCGCTTGCCCACGCTGTTTCCAGATTCTGCTGAAATTCACGTCCAGGCCTGTTTCCATCAGCAGATAGAAGTTTCCAAACCAGGCAATGGTCTCCAGCATCGAGATTTGCAGCGGATCACGGGGGAATAGATAAGCCTGATACTGGGGAAGGTATCTGCCAAAGAGCGCCGGACCAAGAATCAAACCCACCAGCACCTCACCGGTTATGGTGGATTGTTTGAAACGTTCAAATAGCAATCCTGCCAGTTTGCTAAGCCCCAGTAAGATGGCAAACTGCAGCAGGAAGATCATTAAGTTATGCTCTGTAAGAAACTTCATAATGTTTACAAGGGTTTTTAAGACAAGCTGCGAAGTCAAGTTTTTTTCAAGAGCCAAAGATTTCTCTTGACCAAAATAGCAGTAGTGTATTAGTTGACCACAACACCATCGATGTACATCAGTACCGTGGTAATTGAGGTGAGTATGAATACGTTCAATAACGATTCGCCCTTGTACCTGCAGCTTCGCCGGCACATTGAAGCGCGGATCATCAGTAAAGCCCTTAAGGAAGAGGAAGCCTTGCCCTCATTACGGGTTTTGGCTCAGGATTATAACCTGAATCCGATTACTGTAGGCAATGCTCTTTCCGCGCTTATTGATGCCGGAATCTTGTTCAAGAAGCGTGGAGTAGGCATTTTCGTAGCTTCTGGAGCACGGGAGCAGCTTATCGCGGCTAAAGGCAAAGATTTTGTTACGGAGCAGTTGAAACCGGTTATCAAACTGGCCAAACAGCTGGAATTACCCAAAGAAACCCTTATCAGTACCATCGAAACCATTTATGGAGGAACCAATGAATAATCCCGGATTCACCTATGAGATTCACAATCTCAGCAAGTATTATGGCAAGTTCAAAGCTCTGGACAAAGTGGACTTGAACCTGGAACAGGGCAAGATAATCGGGCTGCTGGGCAAGAATGGCGCTGGAAAAAGCACCCTGATGCGTTGCATGCTGGGTTTTCTGCAGCATGATGGCGAGGTGTATCTGGATGATAAGTTACTGGTTCATCGCGATCACCGTATTTTCGAAAAAGTAGCCTTTATCCCCGATGTTAGCGGCTTGGACGATCGGCTTACCGTGCAGCAAACCATTGAATACATACGTGGCGTAAATCCACGCTGGAATGAGGAGCGTGCCGCAAGATTCATGGAGATCAGCAATCTGCCATTAAAGAAGAGGGTAGGCAAGCTCTCCAAGGGTATGAAAACCAAGCTTTATCTGCTTATAACCCTTTCCCTGGATGTTAATTATCTTCTGCTGGACGAACCTACTCTGGGCCTTGATATTGCCTTTCGCAAGGAATTTTTCAGCACCATTTTGGGTGAGTTCTTCGATGAAAGCAAAACCATCCTGATCTCCACGCACCAGATTGAGGAGATTGAGGATATGCTGCAGGAGATTGTGTTTATCGACAACGGCCATATCCTGCTGCACGAGGATGTAGAAACCCTAAAAAACTGCTATCGGGTGGTTAGTTTGCCTATCGACAGGGCAGAGGAAATCTACACGCATCAGCCCAAAGTGGTATCAAAATCTCTGGGATTCATTAGTGCTGTGCTGGATTCCAGTATTAATATTGAGGGCGCAAGCTATGCCCGGGCTAATCTCGCAGACATCTTTCTGGCCGTGGTAGGAGGAACCAATGAAACAAATTAAAGCCTTACTCCTAAAGGAATGGCGTACCCATCGCCTTACCTTGATGGCTCCTGCGCTTTTCACCGTGGGTGCTTATCTGATCGGACTTTTGGGGATAATCATTGCTCTTATCAAAGGGGAGCAGCTAAATGCCATCGTCAGTTTCGGCAAAATACCTCCCCAATATGCGTCTATCATGCTCTATGGCACCGTATATGCCCTTTCGGTGTTTGTGGGCGTAATTGGCATTGTGGCGGCGATAATTCTGGCAGATAACCTTATAAACGGCGGATTTAAAAGGAAATGCGAGATACTGCATCTCTCCCAGCCGGTGTCTGTAATCAAGATTATGCTTTCCAAATATGCGTTTATGATGAAGGGTCTTTTCATCCAGATCGCGGTGCTTACCTTCATCAATGGCCTGGTGGTTTATCTTTTCCAACGCTATGTGATGCCTACAGATATCTATTATCTGATGGTTGCCTGGGCTCAAGCCCTTTTAGAAGTATGCTTCAGCCTGCTGTTTGTGGGCTCGCTATTCTGGTTTTTCGCAGCGCTATTCAAGCGTAAGTCCTTTTTCATGGGTTTGATACTCATCTTTGGGATTCAAGCGGCAATCAGTATCTTGAATTACACTTCTGGGCTGCATATTCCCTCGTTGATTGGATATATCGGTGAATTGGCTACCATCAGAGTTGATTCTTCCATGGAGATGCTGAATTTCAGCACCATATCCAGGTTGATCTCCCTGAAGTGGAGCCACATCTTCTCTGGCCTTACGATAATGAAGATTCTTTATAGTGCCATCTTCTTCGTGGCGGGAAGCACGCTTTATCTAAAGCGGGAACTAAGCTGAATACCTTGGGGCGGACCTGCTTCCGCCCCTCCTTGTTTTTTTTTGGCTACTTGCTTGCTGCCGCTTCTGTTTATCCTGATGGGCATAAGCAAATGCATCTTGCAAACTATACCTTTTAGAGGGGATGCCCATGCGATCACCATGCAAAAGCTCGGGGATCGCATGGGGATGGCATAACGAGGCAATTTCAGGAGGAACGGAAAAAAGAGCTTGACTTCCCAGGGTCATTATAATATATGAACACATATTCATATATTGGAGTAACCATGGATAAGCTAAACTGTAAGTGTAAAAGCATTTCGCCCGAGATAATGCAAAATATAATGAACGAATTGCCCAATGACGAGAACATCGGCCGGTTGGCGGAATTCTTCAAGGTTTTTGGCGATCCCACGCGGCTGAAGATATTGTATTTCCTTTCCAGGCAAGAGTTTTGCGTAGCTGATCTCAGCCAGGTAGTGGGAATGCAGCAATCCGCAGTTTCACATCAGCTAAAGCTTTTAAAACTCCATCGCCTGGTGCGTTTTCGCAAGGAAGGGGCCACTGTTTATTACGCCCTGGATGACATGCACATCGAATCCATCTTTGCTATAGCGCGCGCTCACCTTCAGGAGCAATAGATGATAATCGAAGAATATGAAGTCTGTAATCTCGATTGTGCCAGTTGCGGGGCGAAAATCGAAAGCAAGATTGCTGATCTGGATGGAGTGGATAGCGTCAATCTTGATTTTATGAACAGGAAAATGACCATCCAATATAGCGAGAAAATAGATGATGTATTAGTCCGTTTGAATCAGATTGCGCAAGGGATCGAGCCGGATGTAAAGGTTATGGCTATAGGAGCAGAAAGCCCTGAAAAGAGCAATAAACCCTGGCACTTGGTATTGGCAATGCTCTTTATGGCAATTGCCCTGCGGCTAAGTCCCCTGGGCTATCTGGTGATGGGCTTGCTTGCATATCTGGCAGCGGGACATAAAGTAATCTATAAAGCTGGTAAAGAACTATTTTCAAGGCAGGTTTTTGGTGAGCACTTGCTGATGACTATCGCCACTTTCGGCGCCATTTATCTGGGCGAAATAACCGAAGCAATGGCGGTGATGGGACTATATGAGATAGGACAATATCTGGAATCACTGTCTTTGGCCAAAAGCCGTGCCACAATCCGTAGCATTCTGGCCCTGAAACCAGAGCGTGCCCACCGCAAATCTTATACCGGGATAGAGGAAATAGATCTGAAAATGGCGGAGCTGGGTGATCTGCTGCTGGTTTATCCCGGGGAACGAATCCCTTTGGATAGCGTAGTTATAAAGGGCGAAACCACCATGGATACCTCATCGGTTACGGGAGAAAGTGAGCCGGTAGCGGCCACGATTGGCTCGGAGCTTTACGCAGGTTTTGTGAATGGAGAATCGCTGATTGAGATAAAGGTAATGCGCAAGGATGCCGAGAGCATGATTAGCAGGATCATGGCGCTGATCGAACAGGCAGGATCGCGGAAATCCAATACCGAGCGTTTTATAACCCGTTTTGCCCGTTATTACACTCCCGCAGTAGTGCTTAGCGCGCTATTGGTATATCTGATCCCTCTGCTTCTGGGCTATCCTGGAGAGGTATGGTTCAAACGTGCGCTCATTTTTCTGATCGTTTCATGCCCTTGTGCGCTGGTAATTTCCATCCCTTTGAGCTTTTATATCGGCATTGGGAAGGCGGCTAAACAGGGAATTATTTTCAAAGGCAGCATCTATCTGGATATCTTGCATAAGGTTAAGACCCTGGTTTTTGACAAGACTGGCACGCTGACTACCGGGTCTTTGAAGGTTTTGGATGTGCTTCCCGCCGCGGGAATAGAGCCCCAAGAACTGGAAGAAAGCCTGTACATAAGTGAATACACTTCGTCGCATCCCTTTGCCAAGGCCGTTAAAGCTAAATTTATAGGAAGCTTCGATCCCGCCAAAGCCGAGGCGATATCTGAGTATCCCGGCAAGGGAATCTTGATGGTTTATGAAGGAAACAAGTTGATTGCGGGAAATGAAGCTTTTATAAGGAGCTTTGGCTTTATGAACTTTGTGGATAGCGGCGTGCATAGTGCCGTGCATATAGTGAAAAACGATCAGTATCTGGGCTGTGTAACCTTTGGCGATGAACTGAAAGCCAGGATAGAAGTGAATTTGGATAGAATCCGACAAACCGGGGTGAAGCATCTCAGCATGCTCTCTGGAGATAAAAAGGCCAAGGCGGAACTGGTGGCCAGGCAATTGGGATTAAACAGCTTCCATGCAGAATTGCTTCCGGAGCAAAAGCTGGGGCAAATAGAAGCTCTGATGTCCTCACAACATGGATTGGTGGCCTATTGCGGCGATGGACTGAATGATTCGCCGGTATTAGCCAGAGCAGATATCGGCATTGCCATGGGGAAGATCGGGGCTCAGGCTTCCATTGAAACCGCGGATATCGTGCTGCTAAACGATCGCCCTGAACAGCTTGCTCAGGCCTTTGCGCTTTCCCAAAGCACCAAGCATCTGGTTTGGCAAAATATAATTCTGGCCCTGGGGATAAAAGTATTGGTAATGGCCTTGGGTTTGGCCGGAATCAGCGGATTGTGGGAAGCGATTATAGCCGACGTGGGGGTAACCCTTCTGGTGATCCTTAATTCGCTGAGGATGATGAACAAACCAGTTAGATGTCCTGCTTGACAAAATCTCATTATCGGAAAACAAGGCCTTAACAACAAAATGTGATCGAACATATTGGAGAGAAAATGATTAAGATCAGCCTACCCGATGGTAGCATCAGGGAATATAACAAGCCGGTAAGCGCTTTGCAAGTGGCAAATGACATCAGCCCACGGCTGGCAGAGGCCTCCCTGTGTGCCCAAATAAACGATAGATTAGTAGATATGACCCATACTATAGATACTGATAGCAGCCTGGTTTTACATACCTTTAAGAGCGAAATCGGCAAGGAAATATACTGGCATAGCACCGCGCACTTGATGGCACAGGCGGTAAAGCAGCTTTTCCCCAAAGTGAAAGTAACGATTGGCCCCGCCATTGAACAGGGTTTTTATTACGATTTTGACCGCGATGAGAATTTCAGCGAGGAAGAACTGAGGCAGATTGAAGCCAGGATGATGGAGCTGAGCGCTGCTGCTTTGCCCTACACTCGCACTGAGCTTAGTAAAGCCGATGCCATGAAGCTCTTTGGCGACATGAACGAAAGCTATAAACTGGAGCTACTTGAAGCCATTCCTGATGGAGAGATTATCAGCAGTTACCGCCAGGGTGATTTTGTCGATCTGTGCCGTGGACCCCATCTACAAAATACGGGGCAGATCAAAGCCATCAAGCTGCTAAAAAGCTCTGGGGCATATTGGCGTGGCGATGAAAAGAACAAGATGCTGAAGCGTATCTATGGCATTAGCTTCCCTACAACAAAAGAACTGAATGAATATCTGGCCTTTTTGGAAGAAGCTGCCAAGCGTGATCACCGCAAGCTGGGACGCGATCTTGATCTCTTTTCGATTAGTGAGGAAGTAGGTCCCGGGCTGGTATTGTGGCATCCCAATGGCGCCATGATTCGCCATCAGATCGAAGCCTTTTGGAAGGAAATGCACTTTAAGAATGGCTACAAGCTGGTTTACAGCCCACATGTGGGACGCAGTAACCTTTGGCATACCAGCGGACACCTTGGCTTTTATAAAGAAAATATGTATTCCGGCATGGACGTGGAAGGGCAGGATTACTACATCAAGCCTATGAATTGCCCCTTCCACATCAGCATCTATAATGCCAATCACCATAGCTACCGTGAATTGCCTATCAGATTGGCGGAACTGGGAACCGTATATCGCTATGAACGCAGCGGTGTTTTGCACGGCTTGATGCGGGTGCGAGGCTTCACTCAGGATGATGCGCATATAATCTGCACTCCGGAACAAATGGACAGCGAAGTAGAAAAGCTGATCGTATTCTCGCTGGAAATGCTAAGGCACTTTGGTTTTAAGGAATTTATGATCTATCTTTCCACCCAGCCAGAAGGAAGTGTGGGCAAAAAAGAGGATTGGGATAAGGCCACGGCCAGCCTTGCCGCCTCGCTAAAAAAGCTAAATCTGGATTACAGCGTGGATGAGGGTGGCGGTGCTTTCTATGGCCCCAAGATCGATATTAAGATCAAAGACGCCATTGGCCGTGCCTGGCAATGCACCACTATTCAGTTTGACTTTAACCTGCCGGAACGCTTTGATATGCAATATATTGGCGCGGATAACACTTCTCACCGTCCCTATATGATCCATCGTGCGGTTTTAGGTTCCGTGGAACGCTTCTTTGCCACGCTGCTGGAGTATCATGCTGGTAATCTGCCATTGTGGTTGGCGCCGGTGCAAGTGATGCTTATTCCCATCACGGATGCCCAATTGGATTATGCCAAAGAAGTGGAAGCAAAGCTTTTGGCAGCGGGTTTGCGCTGTGAACTTGATCCTCGCAGCGAGAAAATGGGCTACAAGATTCGCGAAGCCGAGCTGAAGAAGATTCCCTTTATGGCTATTATCGGCAAGAATGAAGTGGAGAAAGGCCAGGTTACCTTGCGTCAGCATACCAAGGGTGATCTTGGAGCGATGGATATTGATAGTGCCATCGCCACCATCCAGAGCCATTGATGAACGTATTTGAAATAGTTATAGACGAATTGAATAAGGAAGCCTCCGCCATTATGGAGGCTTCCCGTAATCTCGATACTGCCAGCGTGGAGAGAGCTTTTGAGCTGCTTTCCTCATGCACCGGGAAGATTGTGGTTACCGGAATGGGGAAAACAGGGATAATAGCCCGCAAGATAAGTGCTACCTTAGCCAGCACCGGCAGTACCTCAATTTTTCTACATGCTGCAGAAGGCATCCACGGCGATCTGGGGATGATAAGCAAAGACGATGTGGTGGTGGCAGTATCAAATAGCGGTAACACACAGGAAATTATAGCTTTAATTCCCTTTGTCAAGTTTCTGCAAGTTCCGCTTATTGCGCTTACCGGCAATCTTGATTCTCAGCTTGCCAATAATGCCGATGTGGTGCTAAATTGCCATGTATCAACCGATTTGGAACCCTTGGGTTTGGTTCCCACCTCTTCTACCACGGTAGCTTTGGCAGTAGGGGATGCTTTGGCGATAGCCTTGATGCGCAGCCGTAATTTTCAGCTCACCGATTTTGCCCGTTTTCATCCCGGAGGCAGTATTGGGCGTAAACTGCTGCTAAAGGTAAGCGACCTGATGCATAGCGGTGAAGATCTTCCCATCGTCAGCGAAAATGCTTCCATGCAGGAAGTTATAATGATGATGACCTCCAAGAAGTTGGGGTGCACCGCTGTGAAGGATGATGCAGGCAAGCTTTGCGGCATGATCACCGATGGCGACTTACGCCGCCAGCTTCATAGCAAGGGGGATACTTTGTTCAGCTTTGCCGCCAGGGACTGCATGTCCATAAATCCCAAATACCTGAAGCCTGAGGAACTGGCTGTAGGTGCCCTTAACCTCATGGAAACGCATAAAATCACCATGATTCCCGTGGTGGATGCGGAGCTTCATCCGGTAGGGATGCTGCATATGCACGATCTGATTCAGGCCGGCATCATCTAAACTATAGCAGGAGTCATTCAACCCTTTCTGAGCAATAACTTTACTGTAAACTATTGGGGTTGAAGGACTCATGCAGACAAGAACTATCTAACTATATTAGCATGAGTCCTTTGCGCCAAACAATTGGAAAATAGCAAAAAGATTTGTACTGGCGCAAATGACTCCTGCTAGCCGTATTGGCGGTTTCCAAACCGCCATCCTCATGGCGCATTGTAATGCGCCAATACACTATAGCCAATGTTCAGCGAGCCCTTACTCCTGATTATACCAATTAACATTGCGATGAAATGATGCCCTCCGATGGCAAAATACATCACACCAACACTGGGTTCAGTTGATATTCCTTCGCATTGCGATTATGGTAGCCAATACTCACATCCATGGCGATCACGGCTTGTTTTTCCACCAGTGAGCTCATACAGGTGTTAAAGTCTCTGGCGTTCATCCTGCTGGCGGTAAGCAAGCGGCTGTGTGATATCGCCTGGCTTCCCACCTTTTCGCGGATCAGGCCTATCAGGGCTTTCTCGTCCTGCAGGCGGCTGCCTTCGTTGAAGCTTGTCATCACCGGCATGGCGTTTTCATAGTAATAATCACAGAGATACATGGCTTCCCGGGCAGTTTGTACATCCACCTTGTTATTGTCAAAGAACCGTGCCAGGCGGCAATTCTCGTCTGCTTCCTTCATTTCCTGCCAGTTTTTCATGGCAAAGTCCAGGATGCAGAACTTATACCAATAACCATCGTAGATCCTGGTGAAATATGAAGTGGCACTGTCTCCCTGCCTGCTGAGCAGGTTTTGTTTGAATTTCTTGGTATAGATTTCCTGGCGCCAATTTTCGGTTTCAGCGTCCATTTGCAGAATATGCCTTCCCGGAAGCTTACGAAAGACCTCCACCACTTCGCCCAGTTTGCTTATCTCCGCTTCCTCGGCGCTGGTATCGCGGGTTACGTAGCTAAGTTTTTCGGGATCAACGTGGCGGATGAAGCAATAGATGAAGCGGGGCAAAAAGCCGTTGTTGCGCTCGGAATTATTCTTCAGTTCCTTGAAAATCGCCTCCGGGGTGGTTGCACCCAATATGCTGAAGGCGGGGTGATCGATCCATGCATCCACGTCCATTTTGGCGATATTCTGGCTTTGTCCGTCGTAGAGATTGGTGAGATCCAGCATCATCCCGCTGTTATAGCTTTTATTCATTTCCTGCAGCCAGCCCGCCATTTCGTTCTTCAGGATCAACCGGTTGGGATCTTGGGAAAGCAGTTCGAGCATCCTGGCGTGCGTAATGTTTTTGATGATAATGCTTTGCTCATTGCGTTCTTTGGGGCTAAGTTCCCTAAGCGCTTCCACATGCGATTTCATGATGTTATTCACAGCCAGGTTGATGGTGGTGGATTTTCGGGTATAGCTGGATTCGCCGATGATCATTGCATAGAAATTGCAATACACCGTTTGCCCAGCGGCGCGCATGCCTATGCGGTTGCCGATGTTGCAGGCCAAAGCGGGGATCAGGGCGGTGAGCTTGGTGCCGTGGCTACTGTCGGTAACCAAGTCTGCCTTCTGTAGAAAGCTGCGCATGTATCCCGGCAGTTTATCTACTTCCAGCACCACGTCATCTGGCTCACCATAGATGCTTTTCAATTCAGGGAAATCCTCCAGTTTTCGATCCTGGCTTGTATAGATAACGCTGTTGAATCCGTATTCCCTGGCAATGTGAAATAAACTTCCCAATCCCACCGAAGGATATCTGCCCAGAGAGTTCCACATTTTGCCAAGATTTTCCGGTGTATCGTGGTAGTGGGGGTTATCCTGAAACTGCGCCCAATAATGATAGCCCTTCACCGCGCCAAACTGGTTGTAGAGCGCCATCCCACAGCGTATCCACTCCGGATAGCTGATCTTGCAGGCTTTCAGGTGATCGATTGCCTTTTTCACATAGTATTCGCTAAGATTGGGAATGATCTGCGGATTGGGTTCCTGCTCCGCCGCGATCTGCTCCAGTGTAGCAGCTTCGTCCCGAAGCTCGGTAGCATCATGGGTGGAAGCTTCGGTGGAAGCTTCGTCCCGAAGCTCGGTAGCATCATGGGTGGAAGCTTCGGTGGAAGCTTCG
>CAZSST010000077.1:0-11686 GCA_964609575.1 uncultured Candidatus Cloacimonas sp. | reverse complement strand
AATATTCGTCTGACCTGTCCTAAAGGAGTCACTAATGAATAGAACCTTGGTTTTACTGCTGTTATTTTCCCTCTGGATTGTATCAACCATGGCTGCCGGGACACTTGATCATCCCGGAGCCCAGCCTGAAACGCGCACTGTGTATCCTGCCCCCTATTCACAGAACTTCAATGATTCTTTTCCGCCCTCAGGATGGGAAGCTCCGTCTTATGGGATACCTGAATATGGCTTTTTCTATGAATTCGTGCAGCGTTATTCCCAGGCTTGCGCAAGGATGTGGTCGTCTGTGGCGGGATACTCCCTGGAACTATTCTCCCCGCAAATCAGCATCCCTGAAAACGCCACCTATCGCCTTTCCTTCAAGTGGTCGCACGGGCAAATGCCTGATTATAACTATGATTATGGCAGTGTGTATGTATTCGACGCAAACGACAACTCCACGAAGGTGTGGGAGCGCTTTGGCACGGCGTTTAATTCCAATGACGGTTATTACTTTGATGCCAATGGCAGTGTTCCCGGTTCCGGAATAAGCGAAAGCATCGATCTGGGACGCTGGGCAGGACAAACAATCCAGGTGAAATTCATGAGTACGGCCGGTTTTGGTCCGGACTGGTATATCGATGACTTTTCCGTGTATTATGAAGATAGCACCATCAGCAGCTTTCCCCATACGCAAAGCTTTGCCAGTAACAGCTTTCCCCCCACCTATTGGTCGGTGCCAAATCCCTGGGAAGCCCCCACGCTGAATCCTTGGACGCGTAGTAATAGCAATGCCTATGCAGCCAGTGGCACTGGCAGTGCCCTATGCTCCTTTGAAAATTGCCTTGCCGGAAGAAAATTGGACATGATTACTCCCTACCTGAATCTGGGAGCTTATGGCGGCTTTCTCAGCTTTGACTATGCCTATTCTGCCTACCTTAGCCCCAATGCCGCAGAAACGCTGGATATAGAGTACGCCACAAATTACGGCAATAGCTTCCAGCCCCTGGCCAGTTATAACGCCGGAAATGGAGGAGGACTGGTAACCGCTGCCCCGCATTCCGGTGGACAGTGGGCTCCCGGAGCTGCGGATTGGGCAAGCCACACACTTGTTATTCCCCCCGGAACCAGGATGCTTCGTTTTAGGGGTACCAGTGCCTATAATGGCAGACTCTTTGTGGATAATATCCGCTTTGAAAAGAGGTACTTTCCTTCTGGCGATGGCACTGCCGCAAATCCCTATCTTGTTTCCAATGCCTCGGAGCTTAGCCTGATCCGCAATTACCTGGGCAGTGCTGCAAACTGCACCTATTTCAAGCTGAATGCCGATATCGATATGACGGCTTACCTGGCTCCCGGTGGGGAAGGTTACGCCGCCTGGGGCACCAATGGCTGGCTTCCCATCGGAAGTTCCTCTACTCCCTTCTATGGGATACTGGATGGCGATGGACACAGCATTTCGAACCTGCGCACCGCATATTACGGCGGCTATCACGGACTCTTTGGCTACACCGCTGCGGGTAGCAGCATCCAAAATCTGGGGTTGGCTTCTTCCTGCTACATCCTGGGGGATAACGACACCGGCTCCATCTCCGGTAAAAACTTGGGAAGCATCATGAATTGCAGCAGTGCCGCGGAAGTAAGGATTGGCAATGCTCAACGCGGGGGAGGCATCTGTGGCGATAACATGGGGATAGTAAGCAACTGCACCTTCACGGGCATCGTATCCCGTTCCGGAACAGGCGTTTCCTCTCATGCCCTAGGTGGCATAGTGGGAAAAAACGAAACCATCGGCAGCGTTACCAATTGCAGCGCCAGCACTACCATCTCCGGTAGCCTCTGGAATGGCGGTATCGCCGGATGGAATGATGGCACCATCTCCCGCTGCGCTTCTTTCGGCACGCTAAGCTGTAATGATAATTCCAATGGCGGCTTGGTAGGGCAAAATGCTGGCAACATAAATAATTCCTATTCCCGGGTAAACGTTACCGGTGCTCATTTTATCGGCGGTCTGGTTGGTAATCACGGTTCCGGAATAATCACCAATTGCTACAGCACCGGAACGGTAAGCGGCGGAACGCGTGGAGGACTTACCGGCAATGGCAGCGCCACGGTTACCAGCTCCTATTGGGATACCCAAAGTAGCGGCATTGCCACTTCCTTCGGCGGCACCGGTAAAACCACCTTGCAGATGCAGACTCAGGTTACCTATACAGGCTGGGACTTCGGAGGTGAAACAGCCAATGGTACAAGTGACTATTGGTATATGACCTCTGAAGATAACGGCGGCTATCCCTTCCTGCTTTGGGAGAAAGCGGGGGAACTGCGTGCGCCGATCCTTGTAACACCTGCAGATTTGGCCACAGGTATGCCGGTTAGCGGCTTTGAACTTAGCTGGACGCCCAATCCTGTGGGTATGGCTCCCACCAGCTATAATGTCTATCTGATGCGCTTTACTTCTGGCGGAATCATGGAAGAGCATCTATATCCCACTACCGCCACCACCTTCAATCCCGTTACCCAAAGCGGAATTCCCATGGAGTACGAAGCCACCTGGTACTGGACGGTGGAAGCGGTATCTGGCGCTTTGATAACCCGCAGATTGCCTTTGCGCAGCTTCCAGATGGAGTCTGATCCCCTCATCGACACCTTCCCCACCGTGGAAACCTTCGTGGGTAACGCCTTTCCTCCCCAATACTGGAGCAATACGGGCTGGGAACGCCATGATGTAAATGCCTATGGTGCATCCGGAAACGGCTCTGCGCGGGCGTATTTTTATGGGCTGGACATCGGAGCGGTGGTTGATCTGGTTACCAAACCCATTGATAATCACGGCCTGGAGGGAATCCTGTCCTTTGATTGTGCCTACACGCCCGATGGCACCCGCATGGATCTTTTGGAAATTTGGTATTCCCTGGATAACGGAGCTACGTACTCACTTCTGCAAACCTATACCGGCGGAGTGGATGGCACGCTGGTAACCACTCCCCAGATTGACAGCGATTTTATCCCCTCTGCCTCCCAGTGGGCTACGATAAGCCTGGCCTTTCCCGCGGGAACGAACTTCATCAGGTTCCGGGGAATAAGTGCCCACGGAAATAACCTCTATCTGGATAATATCACCTTTGAAAGCCTTGCCCCCCTCGCTCCGGCCCATGTGAATTTTGAAATAACTATCTGGGATGAATATATGGGTACCTGGGATGCTTCAGTTGGCGCTACATGGTATGGAATTTATGCCGGAACTGATCCGAATAACCTTGTTTATCAGGGATATACGTATCACCGGCAAATATATGGCGAAGTGAGTGGCCGCCGGAATCTATTCTTCCGCATCAGCGCCGGAAATGGCGTGCCGGTGGGAATTGACCGTACCTGGAACTGGAGCTATTGATAGGTAGCGCAAAGCTGACAGATGATTATGCACGGTTTGTGAACCGGTGAGGAATTATATGGTCACTTACTCCCCATACACGTTAGCCGTGTGGCTTTAGCCCACGGGTTGAGAGGAAAGCGAGAGGTCTAGCCCAGTGCCACGTCCAGGGCCATCATCAGGGCAAAGCCCAGCATTACGCCAATGGTGGCAAGGTGCCCATGCTTACCGCTTTGGGTTTCGGGGATCACTTCTTCCACCACCACAAAGATCATGGCTCCGGCTGCAAAAGCAAGCGTATAGGGCAATACAGGTCTTGCCGCCAGGGCCATCAGTGCGCCCAGCACCCCGCCAAGCGGTTCTACCATGCCGGAAAACTGTCCCCAGAAAAAGCTTTTTCCGCGGGACAAGCCCTCGCGCCTGAGAGGAATGGATACCGCAGCCCCTTCCGGTAGATTCTGGATGCCAATGCCCAGAGCCAGAGATAAAGCTGCACCCAGGGTGGCATTTTCCAGGCCATAGGCCATGGCTCCGAAGGCTACGCCCACTGCCAGGCCTTCGGGAAAATTATGCAGGGTAACCGCCAGAAACAGCAGCGTGGATTTGCCCCAGGGGCTTTTTAGGCCTTCCCTTTCCAAGCCATCCGGATTCATGTGCATGTGGGGAAGCAGCAGGTCTATCATGCGTAAAAAAAAGCCCCCAGCCAGGAAGCCAATGATGGCCGGCAAAGGGCTGCCGCCGCTGAGTTCAATGGCCGGAGCCAGCAGACTCCAAAAGCTGGCGGCGATCATCACTCCTGCCGCAAAACCCAGCATGGTATCCAGCACGGGACGGGAAATGGATTTGAAAAAAAGGACAAAGCTGGAGCCCAGAGCGGTCATGAACCACGTGAAAAGGGTTCCCAGCAGGGCAAGGATTACGGGATCATTTGGCATAGAAGGCATCCAAAGCACTAAGCAGCGTGGCGATAACGGCATCAGGATCGTCCACCATCAGAGAACGCTTGTCGCCATTATCAAAGGTGATCACCACATTGCCCAGGGCTTTGGAGATTTCCCTGATTTTGGGGATCAGGAGATAGGTTTTGCCCAGATGTTCGTCGTGATATTCATAGATGAATTTCATAGATATACCTTTAGTATCTTTTCAGATTGCAGCCCTGGCTGAAGTTTTCGGAGGGACGCAGGTATTCGGCATAGTCAAAATCCAGCTCAATAAGCGTGTAATCCGGATCATCCCAGCCGGAAAAGTACTCGTCGAAAAAAAAGCACCGCTCAAGGGCTTCTGCCTTGAGCGATGCATTGTGAACGATAGTGGCAATCCCCGTAAAGCGGATGTAGCCGGTGTGGCCATCCTCGTGCAGGGGTATGCATACTTCCACGTTTTTATTATTTGAAATCTGTCCCACCTTGGAATCGCCGGAGAAGGTGGCCACAAAATAGCGGTCATCGTGCATAAACAGCACCACGGGACGCACCCGGGGTCTGTTTTTGTCCGCGGTGGCCAAATAAACGTACTGGTTTTGCTTCACCCAGGACATAATCTCCTGCTGGAGGGCGGATTCATTGGTTCGGGACATGGTATAATCCTTATTGGGAAACGGTTATGGACTTTATGAAGGCCTGATTTTCGGGATTGGGGTTGTCGGATTTATCGCGGGGGAGGCCTTCGATTTTATGCACCACGTCCATGCCCATAGCAACCTTGCCAAACACAGTGTGTTTGCCGTCCAGCCAGGGAGTGCCGTCTTTCTTGGTAACAATAAAGAACTGGCTGCCATTGGTATTGGGGCCGGAATTGGCCATGCAAAGATAACCATATAGCACGGGGGCTTTTAGAATCTGAGAATAGAGAGGTCCCGTGAAGCCGGTCTTGGTGCGGTAGAAATCTACATTTTGCTTGAACATTGGGGTAAGGCTGCGGGCAGTTTGGCATTCTTTCACGATGGCAGCGATATCGGCATCGGGAGTGCGGTTATTCTGCATGTGGGGCACAATCATCTTTGTCCAAACCACTTCGGCCGTAGCTTCGTCAGTAATATCGCCAGTAATCTCCACGCCATTGCTATAGCACTCGTCTTCAAACTTATAGCCGGGGCCACCCGTTCCGTCGTTACTGCGATCTTTGTCCTTGGTATTGGGATCGCCGCCCTGGATCATAAAATCCGGGATTACACGGTGAAAATAGGTGTCGTTATAGAAATCTTTGCCTGCCAGGGAGATGAAGTTTTCCACCGTTTTGGGGGCAAGTTCAGGCCAGAGTTCCAGGGTGATATCGCCGTAGGTGGTGCTCATCACGGCTTTGGTGATTTTTCCGGGGTCAAATGCTGTGGTCAATACTTCCTCCTTTTCCACAGGGGCGGGAGCCGTCTTGATCTGGCTGTAGATCGACACGATGGTGAGGATCAGGATCGCCGGGATCAGGATCAGTATCAGCTTCTTATTTTTGTTTTTCATGCTGTCTCCTTGTTTATTTCGCATAATATTGGGCTCAGTCCGCATCTACGGACTCTTTATCTTTATAACGGTGCAGGCTGGGAATCCCTGCATTTATTTCGATGTATGAATGGTGGCCAAGCCAGTCGCCACAATTGGCATAATAGCCTCCCTGCAGTTCGATGAGCTCGGGATGGTGGCTATGTCCCATCACTACGATCTGGGCTTTGCCGGTGCTCACCAGGCTTTGGGCATAGTGGGCCAGGCCGCGGGTCTTGCGTCGTCTTGTTTCGGAATTTTCCACTCTGCTGCGGCTGCTACGCGAGAAAAGCGTGCCGATTTCCAAAGCCAGATCGGGATGCAAGAGGGAAAAGATGCGTTTCACGAGGTTCAAACGCACCACCCGGCGATAGATTTGATAGCGCAGATCGTTATGAGTGCGGGTATCGCCATGCTCAAAGCGGATGATTTTATCGTCAGCTTTCAGCGTAAAGCCCTCGGGATGAAGCTCGATGCCCAGATAATCGGGCATAAAATTGCCCCACCAGAAGTCATGATTGCCGCTTAGCATCACCATCCTGGCTCCCGCTTCACGGATATCGGCAAGCACCTTTAGCAAAGGAAAATACTGCTTAACAATGGTGTGTTTGCCATCAAACCACAGATCAAAGATATCCCCTGCCAATACCACCATGTCGTATCTGCCGATGGAGCTTTTCAGAAAATCGAGCAGCAACCGGGCATTTTCCCTGTCCTCGGCATTGGGCCGGCTGAATTTGTAATGGCAATCAGAGAAGGCCAGGATTTTCACGGATTGCTCCATTTATGTAGCACGTAATAAAGGATATTCACGCCAAATTGCAGGGCTTTTTCCCTTATTTCAAAGGGATCGTCGTGCGTGCCGGGATCAGCCCAACCGTCGCTGATATTGCTTTCGTAGGTATATAAGCATATCAGGCGACCGTCATCGTCAAAGATGCCAAAGGCCTGGGGAGGCTTTTCGTCGTGCAGATGAATCTTGGGAATCCCCGCTGGGAAAGAGAAAAAGCTATTAAAAAGGGGATGGCCGGAGTCTAGTTCTATCAGTTCACGTTCCGGAAAGATGCGTTTTATCTCCCTACGGAAGGATTGATCCATGCCATAATCGTCATCGGCATAAAGGAATCCGCCCCGCAGCATCCACAAACGCAGATTCTCTATTTCCTTTTCCGAAAAGCGGATATTGCCATGGCCGGTGAGATACAAAAAAGGATAATCGAAAAGCTTGGGATCGGAAGCCTTCACAGTAGCCTGATCGATGGGAAAGCTTGCTCCCAGTGTGGTTCCGGCATATTTGGCCAGATTGGGAAGCACCTCCGGATCGTTATACCAATCTCCCCCGCCGTCATATTGCAAGCGTGCCAAACCCGTACGCATGGGGCTATCTACTGCAAGCAGATTTTGAAGCAGAACAATCAGGATTAGCAGCAGGAGATAGCGTTTCATGATAGTTAGTTAATTATCCTCAGGTCTACTCTCAGAATGGCTCCATCCACCACGGCATAGAAGCAATTATCGAAATTATCGTAGGTGGAAAGAGCCTCCAAATCCTGCTTCAGGGTAAGGCTGCTGATTGTTTCGCCACGGCCAGGATCGATAACGCTGATCACCCGTTGCGAGGGGATTACCACAATGCTGCGATCCAGGCGGGGATCGTCTTTGCTGCTTATTTCGCACGAGCCGAAGCGCTCTGCCACCAGGATATGCGTGGGCATATTTTGCTGCCACAGCATTTCCCCATCCTCGTGCAAGGCGATTAGCTGCTGATTTTCCAGGCTGATCAACAGGGAATTCTGCCCCATCATGATGCTAACAATCCGCGCCGGAAATTCTTTGCTCCATAGCAGCTTGCGGTTCTTTTTGGCATAGGCATTAAGCTGTTTGTCGCTGCCAAGAAAGATCTTATCAAGGCTAAAGACCGGACTGAGGCTAACGTCATAGGGCAGATCGGTGCTCCAGGATACTTCCATGCTGATGTTGCGAGCCGGCAGATTAACAATGTGATCCATGTATTTGCGCAGATTCTCATTGCTTGTTTCCAAAATTGCGGGAATTTGCTCCAGGCGGATGGTCTTTTCTTTTTGCACACTCAGGCGGGCTTTATGCAGCATTTGATCCAGCACGCGATTGCCAAAGACCATATACAGCGAAGCCAAAATCGCCAGGGTAATCAGGATGATGCTGGATATTTGTAGCCTGCTAAGCCTTTTGCGCCGTGGCTTGATTAGTTTTTGTCCCCCCTCCAGGATTAACCACAGAGGATGGGGCTCGCTGCCAAAGCTTTCGATAAAGGTGCTTATTGTAGCCGTATCCTGAACCCGGGGCAGCGCTTTGCGGGCCATATCGCCGGACATAATGATCAGTTTTTGCTTTTCCGTAATGTGCACCCGTTGCGTTTTCAGCTTCAAATCCTGATCGGCATAGCCCATCAAGCCAAGGCCTTCCTGGCTTTGCACCTGATAGTTTTTCCAGTCTTTGCCCACATTGCGGATCCCTTTGGCATCGGCCAAAACGGCAAAAATCCTTCCGGCTTGCACAAAAAACAATTCATGATCATAAAGCACTCCCAGAAACAGGGAAATCCCCTTTTCCTGCAAATCGCTTTTACGCAGCAGGGCATGAAGCTTCCAATGCAAATCAGCAGTAAAAGTGCTTAGCCACACCTGAACTTCCATTCTGGATACGCTGGCAATGCGAGAATTGATAATCTCCAGCTTAATCTCGGCAATCAGCTCTTCCAAAAAGTGATTTTGCTCGGGATGCCAGGTTAAAAGAAACCATCCATAACGGCCATCTTTGGAAGCGTTTATTTCGCAGATACTGCTGGGGGCAAAGGCTTCACGGCTGATGATACTGATCATCTTAACTCCACCATCTGAAAAAAGCACGCCAGGAAACGCGGAACAGCGTGGGAATATCCATCAGCATATTGGTGTAGGAAGCATTGGCCAGGGGACAATAGCATTCCTTTTTGTGAATGCTGCGTCTATCCAATTCTGCCGCCGGCGACCACCAAAGCTTCTTGAAGTTATAGTCATTTTCCCTCAGGTTACCCAGCGATTTAGCCTTAATGCAGCAGCTCCAGAGGTCTCCATCCGGGGAAATCTGGCATGAAGCCACCCCCGAATAGCAGGGGATAATCTGTTTTTGATCGCGCATAATGCGTTTAACAAGATTGTAATACTCTATTCTAAAGGCCATGGTGATCTTATTCATGCCCTTGTAGCTATTATTTTTGATGCGGTGAATCAGATAATCCACAGCGCTTTTATAAGCCACCAGCGAAGGAGTGATATCCGTGCCGATGGTATCCAGCTCCACCCTTTCCTCGGCAATTTCGGTGATATAACTGTCCGGTTCCTTGCGCATCAGTTCATTGGCGATGGATGAAAAATGTTCCACATTGAAGCGCGATATCACCGTATGAATGCCCACATTCAGATTTTTCAGGTTCAATGCTTTCAGCCGGTAAAAGGTATCGATCGCCTTCTTGTAATTCCCCGGCACGTTACGAATCTCATCATGCTGTTCTTCGATGCCGTCGATGGATACATTTATCACCACCTGCGCTTTACTGCATGCTTCCGCGATGGCCTTGGTCTTTTCCACTATGCCCTTGGTTAAAATCCCATTGGTGGGAATATTAATGATCCGGGGGCGGGAAATCTTGTATATCTCGGTAACAATTTCCACCAGATCATTACGCAGAAAGGGTTCTCCCCCACTAAAGGTGATCCAGTAGGGTGCCTTTCCGATCCTGGAAAATGTTTTGCGGTATTCTTCCACCGTCATATTCTTCGCCTGCTTCTTCCAGATTTTGCAGGTGCTACAGCGCGAATTGCAGGTGTAAAGCAAGCTGACGGTATAATTCATAGGCATCAGCCGCGGCGCACCTAGGTGCTTCATCAGCCAGTATCCGATTATTCTGAACATCATATATATCATTTATTTTCTCGTAGTCTTTTTAGCGGAGCTCACAATCTCCCAGGCAAAGGGATTTTTCCCCTTTATATAGTAGTCCCAACTTCCCAAAAATCTGCTTATCGCTTCCAGAGCCATCACCCCCAGCATCCTAAAGACACTTTGGGGATTTTCCTTCAGTTCCGCCAAAAATACCTTTAGCAGCGTTCCGCTCTCTTGTGAAGCCACCAGATAGTTTTGCCGGCGCATCAGCCACAAATGCCCATTCTGAATCCTCCGCCGCTGTTTAATGAAATCCCTCAGGTTCTCGGGCCCCTTGTTTTTGATAAGCGCGTCGGGAATGTATTTTAGTTTCAGGCCTTTGGCCCTAATGATCGCTTCGATGCTGGCTTCATCCACTGCCGAATCTGCGGGAATGGCTTCCATCACCTTCCGGAATACAATCATTTCCCCCAGCTTGGGGCTCATGAGGGCCATGCGGTGATGCAGATTCCACAATAAATGCACCGCATATCCACAAAAGCTTGTTTTGCTGTTCACGGGCATCGGCCTGCCTCCGGTTGCCCCTGTTTGGGGATCAGTGAAAGCCACCAGCAGCTTTTCCAGGGTATGCCTCTCCGGAATCACATCGCCGCTGATTACGGCACAGATGGCTTCTTTGGCCTCTTTCAAAAACAGGTTAATCGCCGCCGATTTGCCTTCCCGCCGTGCTTGCGTTATCAGTTTCACCTGGGGATGCAAGGTGCTAAATTCTTTTACCAGTTCATCGGTTCCATCCGTGCTGGCGCTGGAAACTACGATGATCTCGCTAAGCTCTGCCCTATCAAAAATCTGCCCCACCAGGGCTTCCAGCAGTTGAATAATATTCCCTGCCTCATTGTGGGCAAAGATGCCCGCGGAACAAGCAATTTTATCCATAAGTTACAGTGGTAAATCCTGTCCCATATTCTTCTGAATTGCGTCCAAAATGCCATTTAGGAATTTCCCCGTCTGCTCGCTGCAATATTTCTTGGAAATCTCGATGGCTTCATTTATCACGATTGCCGGCGGCGTGCCGGTATGCTTCAGCTCATACACAGCCAGGGAAAGAATACTCCTGTCCAGTTTGGCAATCTCGTCCAGCTTCCAGTGATCGGCAAAACGCTCAATTTCTGCTTCCACGTCGCCAATATTAATGATGGTATTCTTCACCAATTCTTCCGCGAAAGCATACACCGGCGAACCCAGGTGAACGTTCTCACCCGCAGCCAGATTCTGCAAAATCTCCGGATAGGCATTCAGCAAACCGTATTCCCGAAATTCTCCCTCCACCTCCGCAAATTCAAGACTGTAGAGGCATTGAATGGCCATTTCGCGGGCTTTACGCCTTTGTCCCACTTCGTAACTCCGTAAAAAGTCCCAGCATCTCCAAAGCGGCGCTGGCAGCACTGAAACCCTTGTTACCGGCTTTGGTGCCCGCACGTTCAATCGCCTGCTCCACGCTGTCCGTGGTTAAAATTCCAAATATCACTGGCTTGCGGCTGGCCAAACCAACCTGCGCGATGCCTTTGCTTACTTCTGCGCTAACATATTCAAAATGCGGCGTGGCACCCCGGATCACCGCTCCCAGACAGATAACGGCATCCACCATAGGATCAGCAGCCAGTTCCTGGGCAATTAGCGGAATCTCAAAAGCTCCCGGAACCCATACCACTTTTATGTCTTCATCTTTCATTTCATGACGCAGCATACAATCCACCGCCCCATCCAATAGCTTGCCGCTGATTGCTTCATTGAAACGGCTAACCACTATCGCCACTTTGTATCCTTTGGCGACTAATTTACCTTCTATTACTCGCATCTAAGGCTCCTTTTTAATATACTTTTACACCCGAAATGCCATTATCTGGAACTTGGCAAATCGTTCAAGTAAAATCTTTCAGGGTGGGGAGGTCGGCTT
>CAZSST010000076.1:1913-11765 GCA_964609575.1 uncultured Candidatus Cloacimonas sp. | reverse complement strand
GGCTGAGCTGCATCCTTCATCTGCAAAGGGTACTTCAGCACCAGCAGCTCTTTCAGGGGCACACCCCGGAGCAGAATGTGAGAATTCAGCTTCAGGTAATAACGGAGATGACGGGCAATGTATGGCAGATGGTAGAGGCGTCCGATGAGGGGTTTGAGGTCGTTCATATAATATTCCTTTAAAGAAAATGGCTCTCTTTTAAATCAAGTGAGTACCAAGCGTAACTGCTCCGACACCCAGCTCAACTCACCGCCGTCATTCCAGCGCAGGCTGGAATCCAGTTCTTTTAAATTATTCTCAGTTTTATCCAAAATAATACGGTTCATTCGCCAAATCTTTCCATTCTGGATTCAATTCTTCTATTAAACGTAGTTTCCATGCCCTTTGCCAGGATTTGATCTGTTTTTCCCTGGTTACGGCTGAAATAAAAGTTTCATGTCGTTCTGCCCAAACCAACATCGTTACATCATATTTTTCAGTGAAACCCTTCACTGCATGAGATTTATGCTCGGTAATCCGCTTGGAAAGGTTGCTGGTCATCCCTGTATAGAGGGTGCCATTGCGTTTACTGGACATGATGTACACATAAAAGACTTTGGGCATGAGGATTCCTGTTATTTCCTGGATTCCAGCCTGCGCTGGAATGACGGGTGATATTAAGACTGGATTCCAGCCTGCGCTGGAATGACGGAGGGTAGTTGAGCTGGAATGACGGGGTGATATTAAGACTGGATTCCAGCCTGCGCTGGAATGACAGAGACACTTTGCTGGTAAATAGTTGGTCATTGCCGATCATTTTTTACAATCACCACCTTCAGTGGTTTTCCAGGATGCTGCTGCAGTTTCAGGAAATAGATACCGCTGCCTATTTCGGGAGCGGGGCAAAAGCTCAGGTTGGTTTTCCCGGGGCTAAGCTGAGTCTGCAGTTCCTGCACCTTTTGGCCTTTTTGGTTAAAAAGCTCCAGGGTTACGCTGCGGTTTTTGTCGCTATAAATTTCCAGGGAGGCGCTGTAACGCACGGGATTGGGATAAATTGCCGAGATTTGCAGTAGGGAAGGAGTAAGGGAGGGGTCATTGTTGCTTACACCATTGGCGCTTACGGATACATAGAGGCTGCTATTGGCACCAACATTGGCGCGCACATAACATACGTTTTTATCGCCGGATCTATCCACCTGTTCCAGGATGCCACCAGTAACGTTATATCCAGTATTTGCATGGGGCATAACGAATTTCAGCAGCGTGTTTTCAAAAGCCATGCTCTGATTGTTGTTCACGATGGCCAGCACGCTATCTGCCACGCCGGTATTGGAAGGAATCCAATAATTATAGATGCCGGTGCCGCTATTGCCGGCGTAAAGGGTATTATAGGGGATAACTTGATCATTATCCACTCTTATAACCCGATAGCTGCGGTTGCCATCGCAAACGCTACGGGTAGCCAGATTATAGGGCTGGGTGTAGATACTGCCGCTATTGTAATGAATGTGCCCCCACAGGGCCATATCGACATCCAGGGCGTTCAAATTTAGCTCTTCCTGAAAATCGTAATGGTGAAAAAGCACTTTGCGGTGATTTGGGAATTGGCTCACCGTGGCGTTCAGCCATGCCATTTGCTGCGCTGTGAAACTTTCTGCACCGTAGATATAGGAAAGCCAGCTATCGTAATTATCATAGGCTTCCAGGCCGATATAGAGCATATTGCCGTAGGTGAAGTAATAATCCTGAGTGTGGGGATTCCAATTGGTATCGGTATTATACAGCCAGCTCCAGCCAAAATAGCGCCACCAATTGCGTCGTGAAGAACCCTGGGGGGGAGGAGTGGAATTCCAGCCGCCCACATCGTGATTGCCAATGGTTACGTAAACCGGCACTTCGATGAGGCCAATCAACCGCTGCGCCCAGCCGAACCAATACTGGCCTGCGAAGTTTTCCAATTCACCTTCATTTACCAGATCACCGGTGAGGAGCACAAATTCGGGATGGATAAGATTTATATCGTCGATCACGGCACGGAAGTCGTTCACTGCCGTGGAATCGGTATCATAGCCGGGATTTGGATAATAGAGGTCATTGGGCAAATGCAGATCGGTAAGATGCACAAAATAATAGCTTTCTTTGCGGCTGGGGAGCACGTTAACGGCATTCTGGCTAACATCGTGGATGCCGCCCGCAGCGTTTACTTCCAGGCTATAGAGCTCAAACACGGGCACATTGGGGATTGTTACCAATAGTTCCCAGCGATTGGGGCTGGTATTCCAGGTAGCGGACTCTACCGGCAGAGAAATCCTTTTGGCTTTGTGCACCAAAAATGCATTCCAGCCGGTGGTGCTTTGCGGAGCCAGGCAAGTGATGGGCATGGTTTCCCCGGGGATATGAATGGCAGGGATATTCAGGATGGGACGCTGGATAACGGTGAGGGTATCGCCCAAGGCATTCCAGGGGGAAGGCTGCGCGCTTAAAAAGCTACAAGTAAACAAGCTACAAGTAAACAAGCTACAAGTAAACAGAATAATGAAAAGCAGCTTCTTCATAGCTGGCTGAGGATGGTTTTTACGGTATTAACGGGGATGGCAAAGCCGATGCCGACATTGCCTCCGTTTTCGGAAAAGATAAAGGTATTTATGCCAATCACTTCGCCATTAATATTGACAAGGGGTCCACCGCTATTGCCGGGATTAACGGCAGCGTCGGTTTGGATCATCCCCTTGTACACATGATTATCCTCACGGGGTGAAAAAGAACGGTTTAATGCGGATATAACCCCTACGGAGACGCTTGGTTTGGAATCATTCATCAAAAAGCCATAGGGATTGCCCAAGGCGATAGACCATTCGCCGATAATGAGGTCGTTGGAATTTCCCAGAGCTGCGTGAGGAAGCTTGTTACCGCTTATTTTCAGCTTGGCGATATCGTGAATGCTATCCATGCCAATGATGCCGGCGTCGAATTCACGTTTGTCGGGCAGCACTACTTTTATCTGCGTGGCGCCTTGCACCACATGAGCATTAGTGATGATAAAGCCTTCCGGATCGTAAATAACGCCGCTGCCGATGGATTGCACCTGGCGTTGCATAGGCATGGAACCGAAGAAATCAAAGAATCCGAAGCCAAAGGGATTGGCGCGCACCACTTCCGTTTTAATCACATTGATGCTCACCACTGCAGGCTCCACAAGGCGCACAGCTTCGGTGATGGCGTTTTCACGGGTGATGGCCTCATTTTTGGTTGCCGTGGCAGGTTTGTTGCTGAACATACTGATGGGATTGGCATTACGATTATCGTGGCGATTTATCAGAAACATGGTGATGGCTGCATTGAGCAGCAGGATCACGATGATGGTGGTACATCCTATTTTTTTCAAGGCTTTATCTCTCTTCAGGCAAATTTCTTGATGGCGAATTCGATGATCCTCGTATTCACCTTGGTTTCGTGGCAGGGGCCATTGGGACGTTCGTTCAGTACAGCATAAATGGGATAACGCCATCCGTCTCGCACGCCATCAGTTAAATCGCGGTGGCAAGCCACAGCGATCACCACTTCGGGATTGGTTTCCTTTATCAGCTTGCGAGCCAAAGAACCCCCTGTAGCCACGGCAGAATGGAGATTGAAGCGTTGAGTGATCTCTTTCAGGCTGCTGATATCGCAGGCACCGCACTGGGCGCATTCGATGATATCATTGGTGATGCGGATTTTACACTCCGCGCCTTGCAGGCAATGCGGCAAGAGCAGCATGATATTACTGCTATGGATATTATTAAAGCTGCTCAGCACAATTTCGTTATTGAAATTCAAGAATGATTCCTGAAGGGCAACCATTTTGTGCAGGGTGATCTTGCCCAGCCACTTGGCAAAGTAGTAATATACGTTCACCAGCATCCAGGAACAGTATTGGCGCAGATAGCGGGATTTTACCCGTGAGTGGGTGCTCATCAGAATCAGCATCCAACTGCTTACCAGCACCACCAGGATGATGAAGAGCAGTGTGTAAATAACAGTTTCCAAGGCAGATAGCCCCAGTCCGTGGTAATTTACCAGGGCCATGCCAAAATAGGCGGCGGCCATAATGATAAGCGTGAGGCTTACCAGCATGGGGAATTTTATTACGGATAAATATAGTTCTTTCATGATTGTTCCTTCCCAATTATTTCGCCTGGAGAGATACGCGCGCCATTCACAAAAGCCGCGGCAGACATCACTTTCTTGCCTGCGGCCTGAACTTGCGTAACCAGAATGGCTTTGTCCAGGCAATTAATGGTGAATCCGGTGTTCCGGATGATGGCAGCGATCTCTCCTGGCCTTCCGGAAAGGGAGTCGCTGGCAGATTCTGCAGATAGAATTTTCAGTTTATGGCCCCGGAACCAGGTGTAAGCTCCGGGGAGGGGGGCATAAGCCCTTATTTGGTTAATAATTGCTGTGGCGGGGTGTTGCCAGTTCAGCTCTTCATCGCCGGAGCTTATCTTGCGGCAGAAAGAGGCTTTGGCATTGTCCTGCCCTATTTCCTGCCAGGGGTTTCTATCCTGCAGCAGTTCGATGAGTAACTTGGCGGCCAGTGCGGATAAACGCTGCTGCAGGGCTTCATGATTATCCTGGGGATAAATCTCGAGGCTTTCCTGCTTTAAAACCGGTCCCGCATCAAGGGCAGCCACCATGCGAAAGATGCTGCAGCCGGTTTGTTTATCGCCATTTAGAAGTGCACTTTGGATGGGGGTGGCGCCACGATACATGGGCAGCAGCGAAGGATGCAGATTAATCGCTTTCCTTGGTACCAAATGGCGCAGTTCCTTTCCCAGCATGGCTCCATAGGACGCGGTGATCAGCACTTCTGGGGCACACGCAGCGATTTTGGCAATGCTTTGTTTGCTATTGATATCTTCCGGGGTAAAAAGCGGCAAGCCTGCATCTTCAGCATAAATCGCCACCGGTTGCTTGGTTGGCTGCAAATTTCTTCCGGCAGGTTTTTCGGGCTGGCTGATAACCAGGCAAGGCGCCATGTTTGCTATAACCAAAGCTTCCAGCGCCTTTAGCCCAAAAGGGGAACTGCCGATGAAGACGTTTTTCATTTATCCGGTAGTTTTTCCATGATGTTAGTGCCATTCACTGTAGTGGAGGCAAGTTCCTTTAGCCGACGCTTCACTTTCAGTTTGGCCAGGGTACCCAGGCGGTCGGTGAACACAATCCCTTCCAGATGGTCATATTCATGCTGAATAACCACGGCTTTATATCCTTCTGCGGTTTCGTGATGGCGCTGACCTTCCGGATCGGTATAGCTATAGCTGATCTTTTTGGCACGATTTACGGCCGCAAAGATACCTGGCAGGCTGATGCACCCTTCATCGCCATTTATCTCCCCTTCGCGGCTTTCGATAAGGGGATTGATCATCACGGCAGGATTCGGCTCGGCACCTTCCTCACTGATTCCCGGATCGATTACGAACACACGGAAAGTACTTCCCACCTGATTTGCTGCCAGGCCTACCCCATCCCGCTGATACATCGTGAAGATAAGATCGGGGATAAAGGCTTGCAGCGCTGGATCATGGGGATCACATTCCGGAAGCTTATTCCGCAGAATCTCGTCGCCATACAAGCGTATTGGCAACAACTTGCCATTAAGCATTATTTCTCCACAATCATCGCCGGCGCATTCAGCACTGCGGCAATGGCGGCCTTCTGGAAGTCCACGCGGATGTGATTGGTTTCGTCTATTTCCACCACCACGATGCTCTTATCGGGCTTTATGGACACCACTTTGCCATAGATTCCGCTGCTGGTGAGCACTTTGTCATTCACTTGCAGGCTATCCAGCATCTTCTGGGTTTCTTTGGCACGCTTTTGCTGGGGACGGATCATCATGAAATAGATGATGGCAAACATCGCCAGCATGAAGAACAGGGTAGCTCCGTTGAATCCACCTTGCTGAGCGGCGGGAGCTGCGGCTTGAAGTAGTATATATTGCATTTTATCTCCTATGATCCAAAGAATCTGGGAAAGATTCTGATCAGTATTTGTATTAGAACATTGGCGTATATGCCTGCCAAAAGGTCATCTGCCACCACTCCCCAACCTCGGGGAAGCTTTTGGGACACACTCACCGGCCAGGGCTTGGCAATATCAAAAACCCTGAATAGCACAAAGGCATAAAGCCCGATCAGCCAGCTTTGCGGCAAAAACATCACGGCGGTATAATAGCCGCATACTTCATCGATTACGATATGGCTGCTGTCGTGCCCCAGTTTTTCCTCGGCTTTGGTGCTAAAAAACACCGCTGCCAGGCAAAACAGAAGCAGCAAGGGCAGGCTGAAATACAGTGCTGTGCCCATAAACAGCCCTACTGGCAGCAAAAAATAAATACCATAGGCCACCAGGCTGCCCCAGGTTCCAGGCATCATGGGCAAGAATCCCATGCCAAAGAAGCTGGCTAAAAAGCTGTAAAAGTCTATCTTATCGGTATTCTTCATCTACAGCGTTATTTGAACGTAAGATTCCTTCATCAGTTTATCCACCCACTGTTCGTAGGCTTGGCGCTGCTTTTGCTGGAAGAGGTATTGCTGCACCTGTTCCTTCACTTCTTCAAAGCTGAAGATGCGGGGTGGAAGCTCTTCCAGACGGCTGAAAAGGTATAGCATTCCTTCGTTTTCCAGCACCTGGGTAATCCCCCCTACAGGGCTTTGCATAATCGGCACGGCAAAGAGCTCGGGAAAATCCTTTTCGCCAAATTCGCCAATGCTGCCGCCATCCGCCTTGCTTTCCGCGTCTGTGGAATATTCCGCCGCCAGGGTGGCAAAGCTTTCGCCCTGAAGATAGCGCTGGCGAACCGTTTCCATCAGGTTTCGCTCGGCCAAAGTGTCCGCTTCTGAAGCAGAGAGCATCTTCAGAATATGCCGGACACGAATTTCATTGCCTTTTTTCTCTTCCATCTTTATCAGGTGATAGCCAAATTGGGTTTCCACAATCTCGCTCACTTCCCCGATATTCAGTTTATAAGCGGCATCTTCAAAAGGTTTAACCATCATGCCCGCGGTAAAAAAGCCCAGGTCTCCCCCCACTTCTTTGCTGGGACAATCGCTTTCGGTGCTGGCCAGAGTGGCAAAATCCTCGCCCTTCTTAAGGCGTTCCTGAATTTGTTCCAGTTCCTTCAGCTTGGCATTGCGGCTGGCCTCACTGCTTTTTATCTCGCGGATAATCATTCCCACCTTCCAGGTGGTGGGTTTTTTTGCCAGAGTATCCTTGGTGGCTTCGTAAAATTCCTCAATTTCGTCATCGCCGATATTTATCTTGGATGAAATCTGCTGGCTAACCATCTGCTCGGTAAGCGCGCTTTCGGTTAGCATGTCTTCATAATATTTAAGCAGATCGGCCTCGGTTAAGGAGCTTTGTCGCAGGTCGGCGGCAAATTCCGCATCGCTGCCATAGCGCCCTTTCACCTGCTTCAAATATCTGGTGGCCATATTTTTTATTTTGCTTTCGTCCACCTTTATATTCAGTTCCTTGGCCTTTTGAATCATCAGTTTTTGCACTATCATTCCGGACAACACTTCCTGAGGATTGGTATCTTCTTTCATGGTTCCGGAGCTTTGCATCTGGGCAAGCTGCTTCTGCAAATCGCTTAGCAGGATTATATCCGTGCCTACCTGCGCCACAATCTTGTCCACCAATTCCGCCTGGGCTATAAGCACCAACAGCAGCATCAGGGACAGCATTATGCATTTTTTCATATCTTTAAATGTCCTTTTAGTAATAATATATCTCGTTTTTGGCAGCCTTGATCTCTTTTAAAATATCCTGATACATCTGATCCTGCTTTTCCAGAATGATCTTGCGCTTGATCTCCGCCCGATAATCTTCAAAATTGGCCTCTTTGGCTGTTTCCCTCGTTTCTGTTATGCGAAAAACGAACCAAAGCTGCTCTTTATTTACTATTCCAAATTGGCCTTCCTGCAAATTTCTTGCTGCCAGCCAAAAACTTGAATCTCCCGAAGCCGATACATAGCCCATCATACCACCCTGCGCCTTAAGCTCTTCCACCGAATAGCGCGACACTGCTTCGCCAAAACTCATGCCATTATTCAGCTGCCCCAGCACATTCTCTGCGGTAAGTTTATCGTTAAGAGCAACCCGCTGCAGCGCATATTCCATGGTGTTCTTTTGAAATTCTGCCTGATGCAGCCGAAAGTAATTGAAGAGCTGATCGTCTGAAACCTGAATCTGCGCCAGACGATTACCGATCACGGCATTGGCCTTCACCTTTTTGGCTGCATAACTGATCCGCTGTTTAACCGCACGCTGCTGGGAAAGCTCTTCCTTGTCCGCATATTGAGCCATAAGGGTAAGATTCACCCAATCTTCGATAAAGGCTTTGCGCTGTTCGGCACTCAAGGCATCCCATTCACCCACTCCAAAGGTAGCCTTAAAATCTTCCAGATAAAGAACTTCGTCATTCACCTGCGCCAGGGCCACCCCCCGTTCCTCTTTTTTGGAACAGGCATTCAGCAGCAGCAGGGCCAGCAGGATCGCAGATATGTATCTCATGGCAGGAAAGGCGGTGTATATTTTATGCGAATAAAGGGTTTAAGCTCATCCGGAGTGGTAGATAGGCAGTCCCAAAATTCCAGATAACCAAAATTCTGCCGCTCGTGTTGCGACAACAGCACTATTCCATTGGGAGTGCGATCACCGCTGGTATAGGCCTGCACGATTGGCGTGATATCGATTTCGATGCTATCGCCATCTGCCAGTCCTGTGGCCGCCACGGTTTGCACCATTCTTTCGCAATCGGAGGTAAGCAATTCGCGGGGCTCGGTTATCGTAACCTCTCCCTTCACATTAAGCGGGAAGAGATTATAAAGCGTTGCACCCGTGTAATAGGAATTATCTTTTATATACAGCACCAGCTTGGCTTCATTGATGGTCATTTGCTTTAGCTGCAAAGCGCTAAGGGCATTCCCCTGCATATCTTTGAAAATGGTGGTGGTAGGAGTGTATTTAATATAGAGCCGCCGGGGGGAAAGATTATCCACCATAAAGGGGCTATATCCCGTAGCTTCAGGAGCATCCAGCAAAAATACATCCTTGGCCGGAGCCTTTTCGTAGGTGCTATATTCGTCATCATCGGCATATTTGTATTTCAGATACATCACCGGGTCATAAGACGTTTCCGCAGATGAAATCTCCACATAGCCTTCATCCTCAGTTTTTAGCATCAGATTAAATCCCACGCTGTCCTCGGGGCATTGCCAGTTAAATAACGCGTTAAAGGACAGGGGAAGCTTCACCGTGGTTCCCGTAAGCGGTACTTCATTCACCTGAATTTCCGCGCCGCTGATGGGGGTAAAAGCCGTTTCATCAAGGTGAGAAAGGGTGTCCGTCCAGGCCTGATTAGTTTTATAGAGCTTCAATGTGATGGGATTGCGAGGCATAGGCGAACGCTTGGTAACCTTCAGGCTGAGGTACAAACTGTCCTCATGCTGAAAGCTAAGCCCTTCCATATCGGGTAATCCCGTGAAGCGCAAATAGGCCTGGGCATGGGCATTGCGGTAATTGCCTATCAGCAGCTTGCCTTCGTCGCCATCAATGGTGATAAGGGTATCCGCGGCAAAACTGAAGGGCATATTCAGTCCCAGGCTATCCACTGCGGTCAGTGCATGCACATCGCTCCAGTTATCACCTGTCAAATTGTCCTTTTTGGTGCATCCCGTGATTGCCACAATGCAAATCAGGATAAGGCCAAGCCCTAGCAAAGGCTTTCTTAATGAATCCATAATTCTAATCCTATTAAAATAAAACTTTTGAAATTTAGATTTAGTAGTAGGCTCTGTGGATATGGGGATAATCGGTCAAGCTTTTTCTTTT
>CAZSST010000076.1:0-1813 GCA_964609575.1 uncultured Candidatus Cloacimonas sp. | reverse complement strand
CTCACCCCTGTATCTTCTGCATTATCAGCTCCACCTGCGCTCGGAATTCCTGATCGCTGCTGAATTGATTATCTATCATCTTTTTGGCATGCAGCACCGTGGTATGGTCTTTGCGGTTATAATATTCGGCTATTTCTTTTAAGGAAAGGTGGGGAATCATTACGGATGCCAGATACATTGCCACCTGCCGGGGAAAGGCCACATTTTGCTTGCGGGTTTTTTCCATCATCTGTGCGGGTTCCAGCCCGAAGGAATTGCATACCTGGCGGGTGATATTATCCAGGGTGATGTTGCGCGTTTTTTCCGAGATCATATCGCTGAGAATTTCTGCCACCAGAGTCACATCGATATCCTCAGCGTCTATTTTATTATACGAGCTATAGGCCATAATCCGCACCAGCGAACCTTCCAGGGCTCTAACGCTGCTGGTGATGCTATCGGCAATGAAATTCACCACTTCATCGCGCATCTTAAAATTATCTGGCTCTGCTTTCTTGCGCAGGATAGCCACACGGGTTTCAAAATCGGGATTCTTCAGATCGCACAAAAGTCCGCTTTCAAAACGGGTAACCAGGCGGTTTTCCAAGTCCGCTATATCCTTGGGCGGACGGTCGGAGGTCAGCACGATCTGTTTTTTATTGTCCAACAGTGCATTAAAGGTATGAAAAAATTCTTCCTGGGTTCCCTCTTTGCGCGCCAGAAAGTGAATATCATCCACCAGCAGCAGGTCCACCTTGCGGAATTTGGCCCGAAATTCCGGCATCTTATTGGCGCGGATATGATCTATCATCTCATTCGTGAAAGCCTCCGAGGTGATATAAAAAATGCTGCAATTGCGCCCTTCATTGGCCACATAATTGCCAATGGCTTGCATCAGATGCGTTTTTCCCATTCCACTTTCACCATAAATGAACAGCGGATTATAGGTGTATCCCGGGGATTCTGCCACCGCTTTGGCCGTGCTGTAAGCAAAGTTATTATTCTTCCCCACCACAAATTGCTCGAAGGAAAAACGCTCGTTCAGCTTGGTATTCACCGTGATGTGATTCTGGCTGTAATCTGGAACGTCACCACTTTCACTGGCGGTTTTCCAGGGATGAGTGATAAACTGCACATCATACTTGCGGCCATACAAACTAAAAGAAATCTCGCTGAGAATGTCCTTGTAATTCTGATTCAGGTAATTTGCGGCAAACTGTGTGGCCACCCTGATCATCAATGCCTTGTCGCTCATATCCACTAGTCGCGTATCCGAAAACCAGGTTTTAAAACTCTGGGGATTGATATTCTCTTCCAGCTTATCCAGAATATTCTGCCAAATGTCTTGATCCATAAGTTCCATTCCTATAAAAAGTTATTTATCCACACCGCGGAAGGCAGCGCCCAAGGCAACTTCCCTGCGGTTATAAAACCATTAAAAACAATCAGTTATAATAAATCACCATGCAGCCCCTCCGGCGCGAGGCCAATACTTATCCACATGCTATCCACAGGGATCGCCTCTGCTTTTTTTTAAATCCTGCCCATTCAATCTTTAAGCTAAAAATGAACAGAGGCCGGAGACTGCACTTCGCCACAAAATTCCCAGGCGATGATTTGTCAAGCAGCTAAATATCCACAATACAATAGCTTCGGAAGGGCCTTGGCTTTTTAATCATCTGTCTTTTTATGTGCTTCCCTGGCTGATGCTGCTTTTTTATAAAATGGCGGGTAGCGCTGTTACTATATGTTATGTTTTTAGTTAGCGATATTGAGAAGTGGTAGTGTCTCAAAGGTTGGTGTAAATTTGGTGACGCCAGATGAAGAAAAAGGT
>CAZSST010000075.1:0-11878 GCA_964609575.1 uncultured Candidatus Cloacimonas sp. | reverse complement strand
TTGCATATTTTCTCCACGGTGGGATTTCATCCCCATGATGCAGTGGATTTTGATGCGGAGCTGGTAAAAAAACTGGCCAGAGAACGTAAAGTGCTAGCGATTGGAGAGATTGGCCTGGATTTCTTCCGCAATCTCTCGCCCTATCCGGTGCAACGCGAAGTATTTAGAAATCAGGCGCATCTGGCTGTGGAATACGATTTGCCGGTGGTGGTTCATGATCGTCAGGCGCATCAGGAATGCTACCAGATTCTAAAAGCCGTGGGAGTTAAGGAAGCGGTATTTCATTGTTTTTCGGGGGATATCATCTTTGCACAGCAAGTGCTGGACGAAGGCTGGCACCTATCCTTTACGGGGAGCATCACCTATAGCAATTCCCAGCTTGATGATGTGCTTCGTCTGGTACCGCTGGATCGCTTTATGCTGGAAACGGACTGTCCCTATCTTCCTCCGCACCCGCATCGTGGCAAAAGGAATTCGCCTTTGTTGCTGCATTTGGTGGCGGAAAAGATCGCCCAGGTGAAAGAAATGGCACCCAATGAAATTGCGGAGCTGGCCTATAACAATGCCTTCCGTTTCTTCCGTATTCCGCCCGATCCGGTGAAGCCTGTACATCACAAAGCAGGGCATAAGAAAGGCTAAAGACACTGCATGTAATTAAGTGATAAACATGATTTTAAAGAAACTAAGGATATAAAATGAAAAACGTTTTGGTAATTTTGCTCGTGCTGCTCTGCACGGGACTTAGCGCAGGCAATTCCATCTTCTCCTACTATGGATTTCCCTGTCAGAATTATGGAAAAGACATTTACAGCCTGGGGATGGGCGATACTGGAAGCAGCGATATCTTTCGTTATAACACCGGCTATGCCAATCCCGCCATGCACAATCGCAATAACCGCACGCTATTTGCCACGGGGCTGATGATGGGCTACACCTATTACAAATCGGAATTTGCGGGAAATGAGGAAAGCTTTAGGGATGATGTGCTGGATTTCCCCTATTTTAATGTGAGCCTGCCGGTTAATAATCACCGTTTTGGAATTCAATTCAATTCCCTTGCCTCCGGGGTGGTAACCAATCAGCATGTGCTGCCTGATAGCTCCCTCGAAATTCAAGTGGCCGATAAATACCTTTACAAGGCCGATTTGATTTATAGTGCCAATTTTGGTACCTACAATGCAGGGCTTAGCGGCAATTTCTATTTTGGCCACGACAACCGTAAGTTCGCCCAAACCGGTAATTTTGGTAGCTTTGATACCGAGGAAAAGGTGATAAAGGACTTCAAGAACATCGGCTTTACTCTGGGGATTTTGAAAAGCTGGAACAAGCTGGCTTTGGGTGCGCACTACACTCCGGCTGTTACTTTGAAAGGTGAATCAACCCGGCAGACCATTCATCAGACCGAAGAATCGCAAGATTATGAATTGAAGCTGCCCGATCAGTATAATCTGGGAATCACGGTGCTGCCCTATCCACAATTTAAAGTTGCCGCCGATCTTAGCTATGAAACCCACGAGAAGACAAACAGCCAGTATCGCAATACCCTGAAAGCAGGGCTGGGGCTTGCTTATGAACCCGATCCGGAGCTGCATCGTTCCGCATTTATGAAGCTTCCTCTGCGTGGGGGTGTGTCTTATCGCCAGTTAGCTTTCCCCGATCGGGAAGGAAATGAGATTGATGAGCTGGCGCTCAGCATGGGTATCACCTTCCCACTGAAAGGCGATGTGAATAGAATTGATCTGGGATTGCAATACCTTAAACGGGGCAATCTGGATACCAATAGTCTCAGCGACACTTCCCTGATGCTGATGCTGGGTTTCACAGGCTTTGATATTATCTCCAAAGCCAAGGATAATACCCGTCCCCGGGATATCCCTGTGAAGGAGGAATTGGAATAATGGGCTCACACCTGCAAAATGTGCAGGGCAGCGGAGATCAGGACTGCTCCGCTCCCGGTGAACCGGATCACTTAAAAGGTAAGCAGCCTGATCTGCTGTGCCAATTGCTTATTTCCCGTAAATTTCCGGAAGAGGAACTGGAACCTAATCTCGATCAGCTTCCCGATGAAGCGCTTTTTGCCAATATCGATGTGGTGGCCGACAGACTGAAAACCGCCTTGTATCGCAACGAACCATTGGTAATTTTCGGTCACGACGATCCGGATGGAATTACCAGCACCTATATCCTGTATCAGTTTTTAAATTCCTGCGGTTACCAGAAGCATGATTATTACATTCCCAATCGCAATTTGGAACCACATGGCATTCAGGATGGATTTATCGAGTACGTGAAAAGTAATGGCTATTCCCTGGTTATTACCGTGGATAATGGCATCAGTGCCAATGGCGGAGTGAAAAAACTTAATGCCCTGGGTTGCGAAGTGATTATCACCGATCACCATCTGGTGCAGCCCGAATCCCTCCCCCCGGCTTATACCATCCTCAATCCCCAGCTTCCGGAATGCAAGTATCCCTTCAAACAGCTTGCGGGAGTAGGGGTAGTGCTGATGCTGATCCGTTATCTGGGAAAGGTTTGGGAACATCCTGTGCACCCTTCATACTATTTTTGGACAGCTATCGGTTCTTTGGCAGACAAGGTTCCGATGATAGGACTGAATCGCATCATCGTGCGCCATGTATTGGAAAATTTCAAGGAAGTTCAGGACGACACGGTGGAATTCCTGCTGCGAAATTATAATCGCATGAATAATGTGAGCGGGATTTTTAACTTTTTGCAAAATACCTCCCGGCTTATCGCCAATGGTAGGGAAAGCGGAGGACAACATACCGCCCTGCGCTTCATGCTGCAGCTTTCGGATGCCAAGGCCAAGCTTTTTGAGGATCTGGAAGCCCAAAAAAACAGCTGGGAAATTGAACTGAACCGTGTGTTCAGCTTTTTGGATACCCTGGGGGCTGATTTTGTGGGTAACTATTTCGTTTATTACGATGATGAAGATGTTATCCCCTATGTGCTTTTGGGAACAGCTGCTACGTACATTGTTAATAAATTGCATTTGCCCACGATTATGCTGAAGCATCATAATGGCGACACCGTTTGTGAAGGTCGCTGCCAGGAAGGATTTAACATGGTGGATGCTTTCACCTTTTGTAAAGAGCATCTGAAGCAATATGGCGGACACCCGCGAGCCGCTGGTTTTACCATGGATCCAGCCCAGTATGATCAGTTTTTGGATTGCTTCAATACCTTTTTGGAACAGAACTACTCGGGACAGAATCCTCTGGCAGAGATCGCCTGGGAAGCCGAGATAAATACTGAAGACCTTAATGAAAAGAATTGGCGGTCGCTGGAAGTATTGCTGCCCTGGGGTCAGATGAATCCGGAACCGGTAGTGAAGATCCGCAATACCAGCCGGCAAAAGCTCTTGGGTTATGTGTCGCTTGATAACGGCGGAACCGATCTGCCGTCTCACCAAATTGTAGATATCATCGCAGTATGGAAGGCTCAAGGTTTGTTGAAGGTTGTTTCTTGGAAGGAACTACGAGCCTGATATGAAACGGGATGAAGATATCGATGCTACATCTTAGCGAGACTTTAAGGAAATCCATACACTTGGGATCGATGGTGATCCCCCTCAGCTATCGCTATGTAATCGGCTTTGATAATCGTCGTTTGGCCTTTTCACTGCTGCTTTTAGCTTTTACCATCAGCCTGGTGGTGGAATTCTATCGCTTTTGGCAGCGTAATTTTCGGAGAACTTTTAACCGAGTGTTTGGCACCATTCTGCGCCGTCATGAGATGAAAGACTTCACCGGAGCTACCTATATGCTGTTTTCAGCGCTGCTCTGCGTGGCCTTTTTCAGTCCCCCGATAGCATCTGGCGCTATGGCCTTGCTTTCTATCGGCGACACCTTTGCTGCTTTGGTAGGAATGAATTTTGGCAAGCGCCGCTTCGGGAAGCTGGGGAAAAGCTTGGAAGGAAGCCTGGCCTGCTTTGCTACCTGCCTGATCTTTGCTATTTTTTGGCTGCAAAATCCCGTCTTGGCCTTTACCGGAGCTTTAGCCGCCACTCTGGCAGAACTTGTAAACATCCCCGTGGACGACAATCTGCGGATTCCCCTGATATCAGGATTGGTAATGACTTTGATGCAGATTATCATATAAGGAACCAAGGCATGAAGCTTTCTTTCGTTATCCCCGTGCTTAATGAGATCGATTCTCTGGAGATTTTATACCATGAAATTCTGGCCAATTGCCGGGATCATGAATGTGAAGTAATCTTTGTGGACGATGGCTCCAGCGATGGTGGTTTTGCCGTGATGGCCAGGCTTGCAGAGGCAGACACGAAGGTTAAGCTGGTGCGCTTTCGCCGCAATTTTGGCAAAGCCGCGGCCTTGCAAGTTGGCTTCAATATTGCCTCAGGCGATATCGTGTTCACCATGGATGCCGATCTGCAGGATAATCCCAAGGAAATACCCAGCTTTATAAACAAGCTGAATGAGGGTTTTGACCTGGTTTCTGGCTGGAAGAAGCGCCGTCACGATCCCTGGCACAAAACCATCCCCTCCAAGCTGTTCAATTTTGTAACCGCCAAGTACTTCCGCCTGAAGCTAAATGACTTCAATTGTGGTTTTAAGGCCTATCGCCGGCCCTTGGTGAAAGAACTGAATATCTATGGAGAAATGCACCGCTATATCCCCGCTTTGGCCAATGCCTTGGGCTATAGAGTGGGAGAAATACCCGTGGAACACCGTGCCCGCAGTTTTGGTAAAAGCAAATATGGCATCGAGCGCTACCTGAGGGGTTTTTTCGACCTGATGACCGTTAAGATGATTACCCAGTACATCAAAAGCCCCCTCTATCTCTTTGGCCGCGTTGGCATCTTCTCCACCCTGCTGGGATCGGCAGTAGCGCTCTACCTAACGGTTCTGAAAATCTTTTGGGGACAGCCACTCTCAAATAGACCCCTGCTGTTTTTGGGGATGCTGCTGATTTTGGGAGGATTACAGTTTATCTCTTTGGGACTTATCTCGGAGCTTATTGTAAATCGCTTCCGCCAGGGCTCAAAACCTCCCATCTCCATATCGGAAATCCGAAATCTCAGCCTTGAAGACTGCACCGCCAAGGAAGGCAATGAACCAGCTTGAACGCTTTTTCCTGGGTAAGTATCTGCAAGCCCCCAAACGCCATTTGGGGCGTTTCAGTTTTATCTTTATGATTCTGGGGATAGTTCTTTCGGTGGGAATCCTCAGTGCCGGGCTGAACCTCTTTTCGGGATACGAACGCAGCCTGCGCGAGGTATTGCTGGGCTCTTTTCCCCATGCCGTAGCCCAGGATGCCTATGGGGGAGGCTTCACTCCCGATGAAGCTTATACCATCATCAGTCAATTGACTCAGAACGATAAAGTCACCTCCATAATTCCCATGATTTCCTCCTCGGTTATGGCCCGTAGCGACCGTAAAACCCAGGGTGCGAGCCTTGCTGCATACGATTTTTCGCCCAAATTCAGCCTTCCCTCGGCCAAATACATCACCAAAGGGAAATCAGCTCTTAGTTCCGGCGAAGCCCTGGTAGGCAAATATCTGGCCCGAGACCTGGGCCTTGGCTTGGGAGATAGTATCATCGTGATGTATCCTCAGCTAAACCGCATTTCAGCCATGGGGATCTTTCCTTCCGAAATGAAACTGAAAATAGTGGGCATTTATGGCTCCGGCCTATATGAACAAGACCGCACCATGCTTATTACAAATACTTCCGATGCCACTCGCATTTTGGCATCAGGGCCTGGCTATAACAAGCTGGAGATACGCTTCACTCCGGAAATGGTGGATTATTCTGAAGATATCGCGTCCCGGCTACAAGAAGCTATCGGCCCCGACGTGATGATCTATCCCTGGACCCTATATAGCAAAGGCCTGCTAAAGCTGGTGGCGATGGAGAAATGGCTGATCTTCATCATCTTTTCGTTTTTGGTGCTGATTGCGGGAATAAATGTAATTTCTGCCACCACCACGGTTATCCTGGATAGAAAGAACGAAATTGCCGTGCTGAAAACTCTGGGAGCCAGTGATCGCTCCATACGCCGCCTCTTAAGCTACCGGGTTGGCTTGGTGGCAATTCTTTCCATCATCGCCGGCCAGATTTTGGGCGTAATCCTCTCCATTTTCGTGGAAAAACAAGGTTTTTATCATTTGAAAGGCGATGTTTATTTCATCGACACGCTTAGTGCAGACATCTCCTTGCTGAATATAGCTGTGGTATTTGGCGTAGCCCTGATCCTTATCTGGGCTTGCATTCGCTACCCACTGCGACAGATATCCAAATTGCAGATCATCGAGATGCTGCGCAATCCCTAAATCAGGAGATGTAAATGCTCTGCCTGGCAGGACGTAATTTATACAAAAGCTACATAGATAGCGATCAAAGCATCCACGTGCTTATCGATACCACTCTGGAAGTGCATGAAGGGGAGTTGGTTTGTATCACCGGTCAGTCCGGATGCGGCAAAAGCACGCTACTACACATTCTGGGCCTTTTGGACAGCCCTGATAGTGGCACCGTGATTATCAACGACCGGGAAATCTCTGCCAAAGCCAAGGAAGCCCCTCTGCTCCGTAATAAACAGCTTGGCTTTGTGTTTCAGTTTCACTATCTGGTGGAAGACCTCAGCGCTCAGGAAAACGTAGCCCTGCCACTCATCATTTCTGGCAGCGGTAGTAACGCCGCCAAGGCCAAAGCCCGTGAACTACTTGCCTTAATGGGTCTGGCAGATCGCATCAATCGCTTTCCCAATCAGCTTAGTGGAGGTGAACAGCAGCGCGTAGCCCTTGCCAGAGCTTTGATAAACGATCCTCGCATCGTGCTGGCCGACGAACCCACAGGAAATCTCGATCCTGCCCATAGTTCCGATATCTGGCAAATGATGCTGAAGCTTAATAGAGAATTGGGACAGGCCTTCGTTATCGTTACCCACGATCATGAATCTGCCCGCTTGGCCTCCAGTACCTATAATCTTGCCCAGGGGAAGCTTAGCCTGCTTCCCTGATTGCCATGCCCCGTTCCCGGATTTTCTTCACTTTGGTTCTCATCCTGCTCTTCATCAACAGCAGCTTTTTCCTTTTCTGGTATGGCTTGGGAGGACGCAAAGCTTTTCGTAATTTCATCTCCGCCCAGGTAAGCAAGGTTATAAAAGGCGAATTCAGCATTGGCGAATTACATTTCAGCGATCGCCAGTTAACTGCTGAGAACCTTAGCTTCAGCCTGGCCGATAGCAGCATGGTGGCGAATATCAAGCAGCTACAGGTGCGCTACAATTTGTGGGGCTTTATCTTTTCTGGCTTCAAAACCGAACGCCTGGTAAAAGATATAGATATTCTCCAGCCCCGGCTTAGCTATCAATATCGCTATCATCCCAAGCCCCCCAAGGCCAAAAAACCCTTTAAACTTCCTGATATTGCTCCCTATTTCCAGCGTCTTAATCTCCGCGATGGGTCTTTTACCATCGGTGTAGATTTACCCCTTAAAATCCTTCAGCAGGGCAACTTTAAGGCAGGAGAAGAGCTTAGCAATCTTAATCTTAGCGTAGTGAATAATCTCGGCTCCATGGTAAATCTCGAAGCCAATTCCAGCAGCAAGGGGAAGATAAAGCTAAAGGGAATCTTGCTGAAAGGCCGCATCGTTAATGCCAGCGCAGAGATCAGCGATTTCAGGCCCAAACTGCTTTCTCATCCCGACGTGCAAAATTTCAGCACCGAGCTATCCATCGCGGGCAGCGTTGCTCAAGATTCTGTGGGAGCACCATTTGAATATGAAGCCAAAGCCCAAATCTGGGATACCCGTGCCTGGTTTGCCGAACACTACGATGTGCATATTCCCTATTTGGGGCTGGATACCGACGGCCAAAACTTTAGCGCCCTTCTCACCAGCAGCAGCATTGGCAGCAGCATTGTAAGTGCGGAAGCGAAGATCTCCCAGCCTGGAAAAAACATGCAGATTCAGATGGCCAAGGCCGAGGGTAGAATTGACTTGGGAATGATAATGCCCCAGCTTTCCGGAATTGTGGATTTTGCTGCCACAGCCTCGGGAAGCCTTAAAAAACCCCTTGCCAGCCTTAAAGCTTCTTCCCCGCAGCTTGCCTATCAAACCCATCGCCTCAGCAATATTGAGCTTACGGCAGATTACGCCGATGATGCGGCCAGTTTCAGCCTCCCCTCAGCCCGATACGAAAATCAGGAGCTTACCATATCCGGAACCTTTGAACCAGGAATTATGGCTTTGGATGCCCACCTTGCCACTTCGCCTCTTGATCCTTTGCACCAGCCCTATGCTTTTGCCGCAGACCTCGATCTTTATGCCATGCTGCTGGACAAGTACCCCTTGGTTAATGCACTTATTAATAACCTTGATGGCCATTACGGTCAGGCGGAATTGCGCAATCTGAATGGCTACATCAATCTCGCTCCCCATTCCGAAGCAGGCAACTACTTTGTGGATGCCGCACTGAAAAGCAGCAATGGCTATGCTCTGGATGTAAGCGGTGATTTGCTTAAGCAAGATCTCGTGGTGGATGCTTCCTTTGCGGATTTGCTCCCTGCCGAGATTTACGCCCACGCCATCCTGGATAAGTATGATCCCCTGCTAAGTGGCAATGTAAAAGCCATCTTTTCCGGGGGACTATTGACTGCCAGCACCGCACTGGATGTCACTTTGCAGGGAGTGCTGCCCTATCACACCACCTTGGATGGCATCGGCAGTTACAATCTGAGAAGCAAAGAAGCTTCTCTCTTTGTAAACGCCACCGAGGGCAGTTTGAACGACCATCCCCTGGAGTTTTCTTTGGGGGCATCCCTGGCAGATAATAAGCTACGCATATCGGGGCTGAAGGTAAATGACCAGCTTAGCCTTAGCGGCTTGCTAAACCTTAAAGAACTACCCGAAAGCCAATTCTCATTGGGACTCTGGAATCTTAATGCCACAGACCTGGTTGGCTATTATCCCGATCTAAGCACCGTTGTTCCCGATTTCATGGGATTGAATCTCTTTGCCGATTATAACCTGAAAGGAGATCACTATCTGGATTCCTGGATGCATCTCCCCTATGTGGACTTGCTGGCTATCACTCCCCTGGGAATTGATCTGAACCTTAAAGGGCCCCTAAATGAAGTAGCCATTTCCGGAAAAATAGCCAATCGCGAAAGGCACCTTTTGGACATCGCAGGCAGCGCCAATCTGAAGAAAAATCCCGATCTGCAGCTATTGGCCTCCTTCCGCGATTTAATGGTGCAAAATGTGCTGATCAATTCTCCTGTAATGGCTACAGCCACGGGCAAGGGTGGCCTGAACTGGCGAAACATAGGCCAAAAGAACGCCCCCATGGAAGTGATGGCTGATCTGGATGCCAGGGACATCTTCATCGGCAGTTTCCTGATCCAGAATTTCCGCATCAAGGGTACGCAATTCCCGCAAAAACTGATGGTGGAAGAGCTGGAGGCATCCTCCGAAGGATTGTTTAATCTCACCGCCGCCGGAGCCATCGATTACAATGCCATCAAAAACGAATATTTCGAAGGCAGCAATCTTCTCAGTCTTTCCGTTACAGGCCAGCTTTTCTATTGGCTGAAGAACCTCACAGACTACATTCAGGAATCTTCGGGTCATTCTTCGCTTACTTGCACCATCGGCACCCAGGACGAGCAATTCCTTATCTCCGGGGGAAGCATCGATATCAGCGATGGCTACATGCGTCTGCAGGATCAGCCCGAACCGCTTTCGGGAATTAACCTCAAGGGTACTTTCGACAAGAACCGCGTGATTATAGAACGTGGCCAGGTACAGATGGGCGAAGGTAAGTTGGTTTTCAATAACATCTTCGAAGCAGATAGCACAGATCATTTCATGCTTGGATTCCTGGATTTGGGCATATTAAGGCTGCTCATCGAAGAACCGGGCATTCTGGCCAATATTCCCATGTTCACTCCCAAAACCACTATCTCCAATATCACTTTGAAAGGCAAGAACGGACGCTATGCCACCATCAAAGGGCCCTTCGACCAGATGAGCATCACTGCGGAAGCCACCCTTTCCAGTGCCAGCGTGGTTTATCCTCCCGATACAGACAATCTGCTGAAACTGGCTTCCGGTTTGCGTGCCGCCACTAAAAGCAGCGACACTGAGCCTGCACCCCTGCCCTTCAATCTGGATGTTACCATAAATCTTGGCGAGAACGTTAAATATGTAACCTATCCTGCCAATATTTCCCTCAATCCCGGGGGATTTTTACACTTGCTATACGACGGGATGACATTCAAAGTGGAGGAAGCCCGCTTCACTTCCGAGCGTGGCACCATAGATATCTTTGGCACGGTGTTCCAGGCCGATAACGTGGATATCCTTATGGTAGATTCTCAAAATCTTTTTAGCGTGGATGGTACTTTCTTCAAGCGTGCCCCCGATGGAACGCTGATAACGCTAAAAGCTGTTACCTCCAATGATCTGGATAAAAGCCTGATGGAACGCCTGGAATTTAGCCTTAGCAGCGATAATCCCGAAGACCGCAATATCAGCCAGATTTTGGCCAGATTGCGCTACAGCGGCGAAAGCAGCACCCCCGGAAGCATAGGTACAGAGGACAATGGCGGCTTGCAAGACGATGCCCTGAATCTCATCACCGGCAATCTCGATTCATCCCTCTTCACGCCTATCCTTTTCCCCGTGGAAAACTTCATGCGCCGCAAATTGAAGCTGGATGATTTTACCATCAATGCCGGCTTCATCCAGAATCTTTACACCCAATATTCCAATGATTCCAGCCAGCTTGCCGATTATGCCGACTTCGACCAGTTCACTACGGATATCGCCCAATTCAGCTCTGCAATTCTGCTGAACAACCTCTCCGTTTCCATGAGCAAATATCTGGGACGCCGGTTTTTCCTGGATTATGAGCTGGAATTGCAAGAGGCCACCGATCTGGAAAAGAAAACCAAACTGATGATTTCGCACAGCACTTCCGTACGTTTGATGTTGCCATGGAAACTAAGGCTGGGCTACACCTTCGAATACACCCCCCGGGATGAACGCTTCACCCACGAGATCATGATGCAGCGTTCCTTCAGTTTTTGGGGATTCTGATAAAATCCTTTGACAAAAAGCGCACCTTCAAAATTATGAAAAAAAATGATTAATTCCCAGGAGGCTATAATGCCGGATAATATGAAAAACGACGCTGCCACGAAGCCCGCAAAGGAAACTGCGGCGATGCATCACAGCCCTATCTCCCTCGTGGAGATGATCATGATTCTCATGCTGGTGGGGCTTGTATTTGTATTTTTCTTCGGATTGAAACAATTGAAAGTGGATAAAGCCCTCGAAGCCGCAGCCCAGGAAAAATTCGAAGCCGTAGTGCCAAACTTCACCAAGATCGTAAATGCCATGGAAGAATATCAAAAGAAAGATGAATTCGGCGATTACCCCGCATTCCTGGAAGAACTGAATCTTGGTAATCTCGATTCTGAAAATTTCAAATTCTCCTATCTCTTTGATACCCTCACCATTACTGCCACCTCCACCAAAGCCTTTGGCAAAGAGAATATCAAGGTGAATTACGATCTAAACAACCGCAGCTACACTGTGGATGATCCCGCTCCGGAGAAAAAACCCACCGTTAAAGACGACTGGTTACCCCAAGAATAAACCTTAATTTCTACCATTTATAATGCTTAAGCCGGTGTAACACCGGCTTTTTTTATCCGGGGCCGGCTTCATGATTGTGCATATAGTATGCATGCTTTTGATATCCATAAGGCCACACAAGTTCCATATAAGCAAAAAGTTATATTGACCTTATGGACTCCAATCGCATAATCAAGGATTTCTGAACACACTATCTGTACTCATGCGATGACCAGGCGATACTCATGCACA
>CAZSST010000074.1:0-12065 GCA_964609575.1 uncultured Candidatus Cloacimonas sp. | reverse complement strand
CGCTCAGTTTCAAAAATCCCAGATAAGCATCGAGAGTTTTCACACAGTCTCGCAGACTGGCATCCAGTTCTTTTAAGTGAATGATAAATACTGATCTGGATCCCAGTCCTCCCACCCCAGCAGCCAACAAGTTGTCTGCCGGGGACCCCGGTCGCTGGGATGACGGCGGGTATTTTCATCGAAAACACATGTTCCTTTTACTTTGTCAACAGCCTGCGCACTTTCAGTGCTTATCATTCCCTTAGGCTTTAATCTAAAATCCTTTTTTTGATATTCAGAACGCCCCTTTAATCAGGCTGACACTTTACCATTCTATTACCCACTTAGTTTGATAGAGAGCCTAACTTATTCATTCACTCTTGCTTATCCTGCGATGCCCATGCGACGCCCGGGCAAATGCATGGTGGTCGCATGGGCGTCGCATGGAAAAGCTGTTGTCAGTGAGACACTGCGACGATTTAGAGAAAAAGTGTAGCCCCTAGCCCTTTATTCCCAGTTCCTGAAGCTTTCGGGAGAGATTGCTTTGTTGCAGTCCCAGGGCTTCCGCAGTGCGGCTGATGTTACCCTCAAAGCGCTGTAACTGTGTGGTAAGATACCGCTTTTCGAATTCCTTTTTCTTGGCGCTGTAGTTCAATGTTTCCGTCCAGAACGAAGAGGATTCGAAATTGGAGCCTGTAGCCGGCATCATACCTCGCAAGTCTGAGGGTTCCAGCAGTTGTTTATCGCTTAGCAAATAGATTCTTTCTATTACATTGCGCAGTTCCCGCACGTTTCCCGGATAATCATAGCGGCTAAGTTGCTCCAGGGCACTTTCGCTGAAATCTTTGCTACGCGTATTCAATTCATTGGCCATAATGCGGCTGAAGTGATTTATCAACAGGGGAATATCATCTTTACGTTCGCGCAAGGGGGGGGTGATAACCGGCACCACATTCAGGCGGTAAAACAGGTCTTCGCGGAAGCTACCGCTGGCCACCATAGCTCCCAGGTCTTTATTGGAAGCGGCAATAATGCGCACATCGATCACCTGGGTTTGGTTGCTGCCCACTCTTTCGAATTCGCCTTCCTGAATCACGCGGAGGATTTTGGCCTGGGCGGCGATGTCCATATCCCCTATTTCATCCAGGAACAGGGTACCTCCATCGGCCTCTTCCAGCTTGCCTTTCTTGCGGTTATGAGCTCCGGTAAAAGCACCCCGCTCATAGCCAAACAATTCGCTTTCCACCAGTTCCCTGGGAATGGCGGCAGAATTGAATTTTATGAAAGGCTTGTGCAAGCGATGCGAACGCGCATGGATAAGCCGTGCCACCAGCTCTTTGCCGGTGCCGCTTTCTCCTTGGATGAGCACTTTGGCGTTACTGGAAGCGATGCGGTCGATGATGTCATTCAATTGCTTGATGGCTTTGCTGTGCCCTATCATCTTCCATCCGGTTTCCAGCTCTTCCCGCACGCGTTGATATTCACGGGCCATATTGCTGAATTCAAAAGCTTTGGCGATGGTAAGCTTTACCTTGGGAAGGCTTAAAGGCTTTTCCAAAAAGTCAAAGGCCCCCAGTTTGATAGCCTTTACAGCATCGGCAATGCCGCTATTGCCACTTATCATGATCACCGGAGTGGAAGGAAGGCCTTTACGTAGCCTGGCAAGGATGTCCAAACCGCTGCCATCGGGGAGCTTAACGTCCAGCATCACCAATCCGGGATCAAGTTCATCCGCATAGGCAAGGCCATCTTTGCCGGTATAGCGGCTGTGCACTTCGTAGCCTTCATCACCCAGGATATTCTGTAATGACAGGCAGATATTGCGCTCATCGTCGATAACCAGAATCGTCATGCGCTTGCCTCGGGAACGATCAGGGTAAATTCACTGCCTTCGCCTGGCTTGCTTTGCACGCGAATAATGGTGTCATTGGCCTCACAGAGCCTTTTTACGAGGGCCAGTCCCAGCCCCGTACCCTTGTTTTTACGCGAGAAATATGGCTCAAAGATGCGGGGGAGGTCTTCACTGGGAATCCCACAGCCCAAATCCTTAATGGCAATAATCACGAAGCTCTTGTCCCTATTCATCTTAATGCCAATATAGCTTTTAGTTTCGCAGGCGTCCATGGCATTCTGCAAAATATTGGTAATTATCTGGTAAAAATGCGTTTTGTCGAATTTTATCTGCAAGCCGGGTTGCAGATCGCAATGAAGTTCATAATCGGCGGAATAGGATTTACATATTTCTCCGATGCTTTGGGCCGGATCCAGAATCTCCTGCTGTGCCTTGCTGATTTTGGCAAAGCTGGAAAAGTCCTGAGCCAGCAACTTAAGATTTTCAATTTCTTGTTTGATTATCTCCAGCGATTCTCCCAGAATGATCTTCAGGCTTTCCGGATCGGTGCTCATGCGCTCTTCCAGGCGCTGCACGGTAAGTTGGATGGGGGTAAGTGGATTCTTGATCTCGTGAGCCAGAATGCGGCTCATATCCTTCCAGATCATCTCTTTTTCCGCCACCAGCAGCCTTTGCTGGATGGTTTCCAATTCACGGCTCATTACATTGAAGGAATTCTTTAGCTGCCGCATGTCATGAATCCCGGTTTCGGGAAGATGCACACTGAAATTGCCCTCCCTGATCTGATCGGTGGCATACTTCAAGTCTCGCAAGGGACGGCTGATGCGGGTTAGCACCACCACAAAGATGGCGCTGGAAAAGATGATCACCAACAGCAGGGTTAAAGCAGCATAAAACTTCGCCTCGCTAAGGCTTAGCTGCACCACGCCCTTGGCTTCACCAAAGGTTTGCATTATCGCTCCAGCTTTCAGCGAATCGGCATGGCCATACATCCTTAGCTGGCGCAGGTCATTACTAAGCTCCAAATGGTCCATGGCGTCTTTGATGCGCTGCTGATTGGTTTGAAATACCTGATTCAACAGCAGCAAGCCACTGATCGTTAGGCTTAGATACAGCACCAGAATCCAAAAGCTAAGCCCGGGCTTACCTAATTTAATTTTCATATAGTTACAATTCCTTGGTGAGATCAAGATTGAGGCTGGCTTTGGGCTTGTGATATTTCCACAGCACCATCAGGTCCACAGGGTCTCTTACCTGCTGAAAACGCACTGCGGAAAGCGAGGCCTCCACGGATAGGCTTACCTTACCCCACTTGCGGTCATAGGGAAGGGAACACTGCAAAAGCGACAGCTCCGATATCAATTGGGCGCGTGAACTAAGCTGCAGATTGCGGTTCATGCCTTCCAAAGATACCATGTATAGCCCTTTGGCATGATCATAGCGTACTCTGTTTACAAATTGCTTTTCGCTATGAGTGCGGCTACCACTGCGGATTTTGAGCTTATACACCACGGGGATGGCGGTGCCACTCATAAAAATGTCATCAAAATCATTCACAAAGGCATTCTCCAGGCGCGTTTCCACCTGGATGTAGTTATCACCCACTCTTGCGGTTATGGGACGCAGAGCGGGGTCGTTACCGGTGTAAGACGAAAAAAGGAACATCGACACCGAGGCCACGGTAGTTAAAATCTTCGCTCCTAAGGCTTCAAACATGCTTTGTCCTGTGAATTATTTAGTGCTGCCAAGATAAATTTTGGGGCTGAATTTGTCAAGTGCGGGTAGCGGAGGTAGCTGTAATTCTTCATTCATCATTCTTCATTGGTTATAGCCCCACGAAAATCCCCTTCGGCTTGGAATGATTTCTGCATAGTATATTTGATATTATTATGTTTATCACGGTGGAGGATAAATTATGAAGCTTAACAGCATTAAAACGCTGTGGTTAATAGCTATTGCCACACTCATGAGTAGTGCGCTGCTTTCGCAAAGTGTGTCGTTTAGCATCAGTCCCGAGGAACTGCAGCCCGGAGAAAAAGGTACTATTAAGGCTACTTTAACCATTCCCGAAGGCCAAAAACAAAGCATTAATCCCCAGGAACCGGAGTACTTTTTTCTGCAGGCCAGCCATCCCGAGCTCAGTTTCGGCAAAGTGGCTTATCCCAAGCCCACCAAAGTGGTGTCGGCCGAAGAATGGAATTATCACCCCAAAGTAACTCTCAGCCTGCCCTTCACGGTTAAGGCGAATGCCAGGCCTGGAACCAAAACCATTACTGCGCTGATGGGCTACAATCTCTGTTTCGAAAGCGGTATGTGCAATCCCCCCGAAGAAGCCGAAGGGACCCTGAAGCTGAAGATTCTGGAGAGTGCTACGGCCCCAGGTTCTGAAACCATCACTCCCCCAATTCAGGACTCCAGCACCACGGAGCTAATGGAATCAAACACTCCACCCCCTCAGGACTCTGGTACTCCCGCACCCCAGGACTCCACCACTCCTCCTCCCTGGAGTGAGATATTAAAGTACATCCTCTTCGCCTTTTTGGGCGGAATAATCCTGAATATCACTCCCTGTGTGCTGCCGATTTTGCCCATTCGCATCATGAGCATCATGAATCAGGCGCAGAAAGATCGCAGCAAAGTGCTTAGCCACACTTTGGTTTACACTGTGGGAGTGCTTCTGTCTTTTGCCATTCTGGCAGGAATCTTCATCGGTTTACAGCAAGCGGGCGAATCAGCAGGCTGGGGTTTGCAGAATCAAAATCCCGGCTTTGTGATTGCTTTAATGGCCGTTGTGTTCGTTTTTGCCCTGTCGCTACTGGGAATCTTTGAAATCCATGCTCCGGGAATGACCGCAGCCACGCAAGCCACAACCAAGGGAGGCTACAGCGGTTCTTTCTTTGGTGGCATTTTTGCCTTTTTAATGGCCATTTCATGCACCGGGCCTTTCCTGGGTGCAGCCTTGCCTTTTGCCCTGAAGCTGGCTCCAGCCCTAATGATGATTTTCTTCCTGATGATTGGCCTGGGCTTTGCCTTCCCCTTCCTGCTGATCGGCTTTTTCCCCAAGGCATTAAAGATCATTCCCAAGCCTGGGGACTGGATGATTATCTTCAAGGAACTGATGGGTTTCGTGCTGCTCTATCTTGTTTATACGCAGCTAAAAACTTTGCTGATGCTTACCAGCGGGGATTACCTGTTGCAGGTGATCTGGTTTATGCTCATTCTGGGCTTCTCAGTATGGCTCTATGGCCGCTTTGTGCGCATGGAACACAGCAAAACCACCCAATGGATTTTCACTATCCTGCCCCTTGTGCTTATTATCTGGGCGGCATTTACTTACCTTCCGATAAAGGAAGCGGACAAGGCACAAACCACTATGGAACCAAAAGCCGGGGAAATGGTCGCTGCACCCCATGCCCCAGAAGGATGGTATGTATTTGATGAGGAAATATTTAATAAACTTCAAGCCGAAGGTAAGACGGTTTTCCTTGACATCGGTGCCGCCTGGTGTAAGAATTGCATGACCAATGAGAAAACGGTGCTTTTTACCGAGGCTATGATGAAGGAATTCCAGGCCAAAGGCGTAGTACTTTTAAGAGGTGATTTCACCAAAAAGGATGCCAGGCTCTTTGCCTGGATAAAGAAGCATGATCGTGCCGGAGTGCCCTTCAATGCGCTCTACATTCCTGGCCAGGCACCCATTCTCTTTGGCGAATTACTGTCCCGGAATGACGTTAGTGCGGCCCTGGCCAAAGTGCCTGCCATTCCGGAAGGAAAGGAAAAAGAATGAAGTATTATCTGTTTATACTGCTGTTGATAGCGGGATTGGGATTAATGTCCTGCGATCGCTTCGACCACAATTTTGTCCCTGATGAGCAGGATAATTTTGAAACTGAGCTCTTCACGCCCCTTGAGAACGATTTCAATATGTCCACTGCGGCAGATTTAAGCCCGGCTATGGCTCATTATGCCGACGATTATCAGCATTTTGGTTACACCAAAAATGAGTGGCAAATCGTTCTGGAATCCATTCTTGCCGGTGTGGCTGATCCGCAGTTTGAGGTAAGCTTCACCAACGTTCAGCAGCAAAATGATACCGAAGCCCTGGCTTCCTGGCGGCTAAAGATAAGCGATCCGGCTACCAGAACCGTCCTGGCAGACAGCATTTACACTGCCGAACGCCTCCGCAAAGTTGGCGATAAATGGCTGCTCCGTGGCAATCAAAATGCCTGCAATCCGGTTAATAAGCAACTGGTAATAGCGCAGTACTTTACTTTTGACACCTGTCCCAGTTGTCCTGCGTCGGAAGCCAAGCTGCATGATCTGGAGCTTCAATACCCGGGGCAATTCATCTATCTGGAACATCACATCATGAATGAGCTCCATTTAACGCATGATAACACCAATATGTATTACAACGTTTTTTCAGCTCCCACCGCGGTATTCCAGGGACAGGAAAAGGTTTCGCAGAGTAATGACGTGTCTCTGGCGCTGTATCAAAGCAATGTGGATGCCCTGGCCCAGATCGATGAGCCCATTCGCTATCAATTGCAAAGCGTTAATCTAAGCGGTAGAGACCTGAATGCACAGGTTAGACTGCTTCCCCAAATAAACCTCGATCAGACCGATCTGGTGCTGAACTATGTGCTGATAGAAGAAACTTCGGATCACACCAATGCCAATGGCGATCCCTTGCATAATGTAGTTCGCGCCTTGGGCTCGCAAAGCCTTAGCACTGCCGATCTGAATAATCCTATTGATATAAGCCTTACATCCACGGTGGACTTGCCCACAGACCTGAAACTGGTGGTTTTTGCCCAGCATAAGCCCACCCCCTTTGCCAATAATTCCACAATCTACGGCGGCCTGGTGCATAGCTTCAGCCGCCTTGGGAGATAAGATATGAAACACCTGATACTGATAGTTATGCTATTGGCCTGCAGTTTATTGCTGGCCGATGCCATGCCCGATTTCCGCCTTCCCGATGCCTCAGGTAAGGATATTTCTCTGGAAGAACTGCTGGGCAAGGGACCCGTTATGATCGATTTTTGGGCCGATTACTGCAAGCCCTGCAAGGACGCCATGCCCAAGCTCCACGATCTTGCCACCAGATACGACACCTTAACCGTGGTAATGATCTCCATCGATGCCCCCAAAAATCAGGCCAAGGCCAAGAACTACCTGAAAAGCAAGGATTATAGATTTGTAACTCTATTTGACAGCGACAAATCTCTGGCCAAAAAGCTGGGCGTGGTTAATCCCCCGCATAGCTTCATTTTGGATAACACCGGGGAGATAGTATATTCGCACATCGGCTACGAACCCGGAGTGGAAGCTGAGTATGAGCACCACCTCAAAATGCTGCTGGGCCTGGAAACAGAGGCGGAATAAAGTGCTAAAACGTATTTTACCCCTACTGCTGTTATCGTTTTTCGTGCTGTCCCTCTTTGCGCAAAACACGCTAAGCCTGAATGGACTGAACGAAGCAAAATTCATCTATCGTACTTCTGAAGATTCGCTGCACGCCTATTTCACCGATAGTTTTGGCTTTAATCTCGGTTATCGTAATTTCAGCTTCGGCATGAAGTTCATCGCCGAATTGCCCAAGCATCCCGTGGAACAAACCCAAATATACGACGAACTTAATCCCGAAAGCCTCACTTTGGCCTGGAAAGAGCTATATGCCTCATTCAGCAAGAATGATTACACCTTTCATGCCGGAACCACAGAAGAAACCTTTGGAAATGGCATCGTATTCCGCAGCTTTCAGGATATCGAATTTGACCTCGATCACCGCATCGAAAGTTTCCTCTTTAAATATGATAACAAGCTGAAGCTGAAAGCCCTCTACGGCGCCGTGGAAAGCGAAAACTATGCTGGTTCTTATGACCTGGCTTATGGAGCGGACGCTCAATACCCCATTTATGATGGCATCACCCTGGGAGCTTCAGCCATGGCCTTTCGCGATCTATACAGCTCCACCGCCTATAACAAGCGCGATGTTTTCGGCGGCCGCATGAATATATCTTTCAGCAATCTCGACCTGCAGGGCGAATATGCCCTCACCAAGCTGTATCACATGCCTGGCATAAGCGCCATAGAAGGCAAAGCTGCCTATGCCAATGGCAGTTATGGAATTGGCCCCTTAACCCTGGGCGCAGCCTATATGCTCTACGACGATTTCCAGTATCGCCTCCACGATTTGCCTTTGGCCAATCACCATAATGAAACTCTTTCCGATGCCCAGGCCACCGGTTTGGACGAAGAAGGTTTCCAGGGCTATGCCTCTTATGTGCTTAGCCCGGCGCTAAATGTGAATGTGGACTATGCAGAAGCCTGGAACACCGACCAAAGCCGCAAAATGAACGATGCCTATGCCTCGCTGGATTGGACCGGAAATGCCTCTGCGGTAAGCCTTTCTTATGGCCACATCGAGAAACTGGACGATAATAATGACACCTGGCAACAAGACCTTATCCCGGCTATCTCGGGCACCTTCAATGTCGCCAAAATCCCCGTGATGCTCCAAGCTGAATACAAAATGGTGGAAAAGCAGCACGGAGACGTTACTGCCAATCACGCCGAACCCAGACTGCAAGCCGATCTCAGCATTAATAGTCTTTCACTGTCCCTGGGAGTGCAAAGCCATTGGGATGAGCTGGATGAGATTATGGAAAGCGACTATTGGCCTTTTGTGGAAGTGAAGCACCCCCTTGCCAGCCATACCGATCTCACCATCTTTGCCGGAAAAGAAGCCGGAGGCAAGGTCTGCCGTAATGGCGTATGCCGCTATGTGGCTGCCTTTGAAGGCCTGAAGATGGAATTATCCACCCGTTTCTGAGGAGAATAATATGAAACATATAGTGCTTATCATCATGTTGCTGCTGGCCACGCTGCTGGCTGCAAATCCCAATTATGTGCCAATGACAACCCTGGCCGAGGATTTTTGTGCCACGTGGTGCACCGGTTGTCCCACTGCCTGGCAGGGTTTGCAAACCATCCACAATGCCACTCATCCCGGTGAATTCATCAGTGCCAGGCTCTACGCCGAAAGCGGTGAACTCAGTAATCCCACTGTGCAGGCCCGTTTTGATTATTATGGAGTTACCGGAGTGCCCGCAGTGATCTTTAATGGCAAGGTGCAAATCGATGGCAGCGGCGATGGAATTGGCGATGGAACGCTGTATAATAACGCCTTTAAACGTTTTCGCAATGCGGCTTCCCCCATAGAAATAAACATCGGCAGCTTTAATGCCGGCAGCGGTAACCTCAGCGGCAATGTGGAAATGGTATCCCAAACTGAGAACATCATCAATGGCAGCACCGTTTTTTACTTGCTGGAAGATAACGTTAGCGCCGATGATACCCATGTGGTACGCGCAGTTCTAAGCGATAATCTTAATCTGAGCGGTGCAGGAACCACGGTGAATTTCAATAAGACCTTCACCCTCGATCCCTCCTGGAATACTGCCAATCTATGGGCCATCGCCTTTGTGCAGCTTGCCAATGAAGCCATCTTGCAAAGCGCTTCCACCCTTCAATTGCCAAATTACAATTTCCGCTGCGCTATGGATTGGAACCAATTTACCCTCACCAGCGACGCCAATTTCAATTTCAATTCTCAGCCTTTCTGGTACTTTAATCTCGGTGCCTCAGACAGCTATACGATGCGTGTGGAAGTTGATTCCGCCCCAGCAGACTGGTATTTTAACTACTGTGATGAGGAAGGAAATTGCTATCCCGGGAGTATGGACGTACCTTTCAGTCTCAGTGCCGGTGAGATGAAGAGCTTTCACCTGAATCTTTCCATCGGAGCGGCCGGTATTGCCGATTTCCGCGTCGTGGTTTCTTCAGCCAATCTTGGCACTTACAGCATCCCCTTCCATTTTTATACCACCGGCATGGCTGCGGACGATAACGCCTTGATTCCCGCTTCCTTGCAGCTTGGAAATGTTTATCCCAATCCCTTATCCCAGGCCGGAATTATCGAGATAAACACCATTAAGAGCCTTTCCAGCGTGAATCTGGAGATATACAACCTGAAGGGGCAAAAGGTGCAAACTCAAGTGATTTCGCACCTTGGCCAGGGTAGCAATTTTATTGATTTTCGCCCTGCTGCCGAGCTACCCTCCGGTGTGTATTTTTACCGCCTGGAAAATGATCCTAATCCTCCCCGGAAGTTTATCCTGATTCGCTAAGCAAGTTTGTGGGGACGGCCTGGCAACCGTCCCCACCTTTTTTGCATTGCTGAGTTTGGGGATGAAAAGCAGATAAGTTCCTTTTTTGCAACGATGTAATACCTTCTGGCATTTCACCTCCAAGAACCAATCAAGATCCATCCAAGCTCGCGATGAGGGATGGAGGTACGTGGGTATTGAGTATAGGTTTACCCGGTGACTCCAGATAATAAGGGCTCACTTTCAAAATATTCTGTTACCGATTTAGTTTGAAAGAGAGCCGTTTTAACTTATCCCCTTAAGTTAAAAAAGAGCCATCAATATTTGCACATAATCCAGCAAATATTATCCACATTTATATCTGCATAGGGGATCATTTTTTACCGAATCGGAATATATCTTGCATGTCATATGCATTGTATTATTGTATGTTAGCCCTATTCGGGCCTATGCATGCAACTGTAACACTTTCAAAGTGTTATGGAGTTATTGTCTTAAAATGGAGTATTATGTTTATCGGCAGCGATGAGCAATTTGAAAGAAGTGAACAAGAGCATGAACAAGAAGTATAAGTACTAAGGAGAACAACAATGAGAAGAACCTTGTTATTAGCCATGTTTCTAGCAGTGATGCTGGGAATTACTGGCGTAATACCGGCGCAAACCTTTGAATATGGGTTTGTAAGCTCCATGGGTACTTTCACCCCGATAACGGGAGGAACCCTGCTGGGCACTGAAACCTCAGATGACCAGCGCTATGTGGATCCTGCCACGCCTGCGGGTGGAACTACCAATACCGGCCCCGGTTTCCCCATTGGATTCAATTTTACGTTCAATGGGGTAGTGTTCGATCGCCTGGCGATCAATAACAACGGTTGGCTATCTTTGGGGCAATCAGCCCTGACGCCATCCGTTAATATCAACAGCTCTTCGGGGTATTATCCCATCCAGAGCACCGTGGTAATAGATCCGGCTTTGCTTTACAACCGCGTGGCAGCTCTGTCTCGCGATCTGCAAGCCCAAACCGGAGCTTCCTTACGCGTGGAAACCATCGGCACAGCCCCGAACCGTGTGTGCGTGGTGCAATGGCTAAATTACAAAAAATATGGCACTGGTGGAACCGGCGATGCCTTCAATTTCCAGATCCGGCTGAATGAAACCTCCAACAAAGTGGAGGTCGTTTATGGCCAAATGGTATGCAATACCACCGCTCAACCTTTCCAGGTGGGACTAAGAGGTCCGGAAGTAACCGACTTCGCATCCCGTACCACCACCACCGATTGGACGGCCACCACTGCTTCTGCGGTCAATACTGATGGCTGCACGATGACCGATGTGATTTTCCCTCCCAATGGCCTTACTTTTACCTGGAACTATCCAATGGCCACTCAGCCTCCCAATCCGGCGAATATCGTTTCTCCAGTTAATGGAGCCACCCTGGTACCTTTGGCTGCCACTTTGAACTGGCAGAGCGGAGGAAACCTTCCCACTGGCTACAAACTTTCTTTCGGAACCAATAATCCGCCCACGAATATCGTTGATAATAGCGATCTGGGCGCTGTAAACACCTATGATCCGGCTGGCGATCTTGCTCCTTCCACCACTTATTACTGGAAGATAGTGCCCTATAATACTTTTGGCGATGCAGTGAACTGTCCGGTTTGGAGCTTCACTACTCATGGTGACCCCACGATTACCACCCTGCCCTATTCCCAAAACTGGGATTTGGTAACAGCTCCGGTGTTGCCTTTTGACTGGACTAATATCGTTCAATCCACTTCCACCTCAGCAGTGGCTGCCACTTATTCCAGCACCACCTATGCGCACACTCCGCCTAATAGCTTCAGGCTTTATAATCCCAGCGATGCGGATGCAGTGCTTATGGCGGTGGGTCCTGCGGTTATGGCACCTCTGCAGGTAAATACCATTCGCGTGAGGTTCTGGGCCAGAAGCAGCGGTGCAGGATATCCTTTGTCGGTTGGGGTGCTAAGCAATCCCGCTGATCCTGCCACCTACACCGAGGTGCAGAGTATCGCCCTTACCACCACGCTTACCGAATAT
>CAZSST010000073.1:0-12118 GCA_964609575.1 uncultured Candidatus Cloacimonas sp. | reverse complement strand
GCACGTTTCTATCTAAAATGCCGTCCCGATGGGACTAAGATGACTGTACGGAGCACGTTTCTATCTAAAATGCCGTCCCGATGGGACTCTTATGACTAAACGGCACCTGTTTCTATCTAAAATGCCGTCCCGATGAGACTCTGATTACTGAACGGCGCACGTTTCTATCTAAACTGACATCTCTGACGGGACTCAAAACGCCATGTCACACAAGCTCTGCAGCCATGTGCAACGGTCTTCATTAATCAAAATCATCTATGTAATCCGTGAAATCTGTGAGAGAATCATTATCAGGTAAATCAGGTCGATCAGGTTATCAGAGTTCCATTCTTCATCTGTGTAATCCGTGAAATCTGTGAGAGAATCATTATCATGAAATTCAGGTTGATCAGGTTATCAGAGTTCCATAATCACCAATCGTGAATCTTGACAGATTTGGGGTAGCAGGCTTTTAGTTCCGTAAGAGGAATTATTCGGGGATTTTGCACCCGGAGATTTACTCAGCCGCCTTAGAAAAGCGATAAATGGAAAATGGAAAACAACATGAATGAGATAAGCTATCACGTGGTAAAAGAAGCCGATCCCAAGGTTATTCTGGAGCTATACCGTCAGCCTGGATGGTGGCAGATGGATGATAATCCGGAATATCTGGAAACTGTAAACACGATCATCCGCGATTCCTTTTGTTTTGTAATAGCCAAACAAGGCGACAAGATAGTAGGCATGGGACGTGCGATAAGTGATGGGATCAGCGATGCCTACATTCAGGATGTAACTGTTCTACAGGAACTACGGGGACAGGGTATCGGCAAGGGCATCGTGAAAACCCTGGTGGACTACATGAAAGCACGGGGGCTGCAATGGATAGGACTGATCAGCGAGCCCGGATATGAGAAATTTTACGAGGGTTTGGGCTTCAAGGTAATGCAAAACTATACCCCCTTCCTTCTAAGTAACGAGTAAAGGTAAATATGCTGGAACTGAAACCGGTAACCATAGAGACCATTCCACTGCTGGAGAGTTATCTGCAGCGTTATCCGCGTGAAAATTGCGATTATACGATCACCAATCTCATCTCCTGGGGCATCATCTACAGGGTGGAATACCTTATCTGGCAGGAAAATCTGGTGCTTTTTAACCATAAGTACCAATATATCTTCTTTCCGGTGGGGGATAATTTTATTCCTAAGGATTTGGTGCATTTGGTGCAGCTATTTCGCGTGGAGTATCCCCAGGCGGAGCTGATCCTTTTTCCCGAAGATTATCCTCTTAAGCACCCGGAGATACATGAGGATTTTGAGATTACTGACGATCGGGCCTGGGCTGATTATGTTTATAACATCGAAGATCTGGTGAAGCTATCGGGGAAGAAACTGGCAAAGAAAAAGAACCTGGTATCCCAATTTGTGCGGGCTTATCCCGAATACAAGGTGTTACCGATTACCCAGGACAAGCGTGAAGTGCTTATTTCCTTTACGCACAAATGGCGTCGGGATCGTAGTGCGGATGGAATTTATCTGATGACGGAAATCAAAGCCATCGAAAACACCTTGAATATGTGGGATGATTTGCCCACGGAAGGAATCATCATCTGTCTGCATAATCGCATTGCGGCCTTCTCGATCTTTTCACCCCAAACTGCACAAATGGTTACCGAGCATTTTGAGAAATTCGATCCCGATAAAAAAGGAGCGGCACAGCTTATCAATTGGGAAACTTGCCGTTATCTGCAGAATAGATATAAGTATATCAATAGAGAGCAAGATTTGGGGCTGGAGGGATTGCGTCAGGCAAAGATGAGCTATATGCCTTCGTCGCTGGTGAAATTCCTATCCGGACGCCTTAAAAAAAGATAGGCAATGGCTGATATCAACAGCCACACCAGAATGTAGCCACCAAATCGATATCCACTGGGATTGGCCACCATCTGTTGCAAGATAAAATTGCTGTGGCGGCGGTGATAAGCTTGTACTTTTTCTGTCAGTTGCGGATCAGGATATCCAGAGGCAAGTTTACTAAGCATCTGATATAGCATGCGGTGTTCGCTGCGATGCCCCATGTAAAGGTATGGATCATTAAGATAGCCATGGGATTCCAGCTCTGGCAAATGCTGTACCAGGGATCGCATCCCCTTCAGGTACATGCTTCCTGCCAGGGGAAGCTCGGTGGTTTGGTAAAATTCCTGCAGATCGCCAAGCACACAAAGCATACCATAGAGGGAATAGGGATTTTGGGAATGCGCCACAAACCAATAGGAACTATCCGACTCGGCGATGGACAGCTTGCCTTTCTCGGGAGAAAGCTGCTCCAAAATCGCGATGCTGCGGATCAACAGATCTTTGTTGCGGTCGTATCCGGCGCGCTTTAAGATGGCCAATGCGGTGGCGCTTTGAGCACTGGCACTTATCCAGGGAGCTTTATCCCCAGCGGGAGGAAAATCGTAAGGCTGGGCTATCACCAGGGTGGAATCCAGCTTGCTTAGTAGCCAATCCGTTCCCTGCATAAACCATTGTTTCCGTCCCTGGTCAATGCGGGTGTCATAACCCCGGGAAGCCTGTCTGGCGATCAATTCGGCATCATAAACCTTGCCTTGTCCCGGAATGTATCGCATCGTAAGGCCATCTTTATCCACAGTGGGAAGCTCCACATAGCTGATTCGGAATACCTTGTAGATAAGGGGGCCAAAGAAATCGGTGATATAGTGCTCGGCAATCTGCCAGGCAACCAAAGTGAAAATGAATCCCAGGGCGATGCTAAGCAGTAGTTCTTTGCGGCGGATCATGCATTTCTCCTTTTGGCACCAAGGCTAAAAACGTAAAGCAAGGCTTCCAGGAGCACGATCGTAGCTCCGGTGGGGATATTAAGGCGAAAGCTGAGGGCAAAGCCAGCCAGAGCGGCGATAATGGATACCAGGATAGCCAGGATGATGGCCCGGGGGAGGCTTCTGGCAATATTAAAGGCGATCACTGCCGGTAGGATAAGCTGCGCTGTAACCAGGATGATGCCGGCACTTTTCAGGTTAATTACGATATTTGCCGCCAGCAGGATCATGAAAAGGTTATTAACCAGCCTGGTGCGGATACGGAAAACACGGGACATTTCGGGATTGTAACACAGATAGAACAGCTCTTTATAAAACACCAGCACAAAGGCCAGATTGAGCAATCCCAAGATCAGCAGCGCCCACACTTCTCCGGCGGAGATTAACAATACATTACCAAAAAGGTAGCTGGAAAGATCAAAGCTGTAGTTCTTGGATGCGGAGATGAGGATAATTCCCAAAGCCATGCTTACGGAAAGGAAAATGGTAATGGTATTGGCTTCCTGCATCTTGAAGCGCCGGGAAAGCCAGTTTATGGCCAAAGCGATGCCAATCACAAAGATCAGGGTGCCCCAGGTGAGAGCTATACCCATAAGTAGTGAGATAGCAATTCCAGCAAAGGCAATGTGCGATAGTGCTTCTCCCAGATAAGAGATGCGGCGCAGGGTAACAAAGGGGGCAAAAACAGCCAGGGCTAAACCGCTGAGAACTGCTCCCAACAGGGCATTAACCAGGTATGAATAGCTCCACATGGCCTTAGTAATCCTTCTCGATGATACGCATGCTGTCGCCGAACGTCCTATGAATCATCTCCGCGTCGATCAGTTCAGTTTGGCTGTGGCAATGCAAGCGGCGGTTAAGGCAAACCAGAAAGCTGCAATATTCGGACAAAGTGTGGAGGTCGTGGCTAACCGTGATGACGGTATGGCCTGCCTCATTAAGGGATTTTAGCAGCTGGAAAAATCCCTGCACTCCAGGCTTGTCCAGGCTGGCTTCGGGCTCGTCCAAGATCAGATAGGAGCTTCCGGAAACAATGGCTCGGGCCAGCAACACCCTTTGAAACTCGCCTCCGGAAAGACGGCGGATCATTTGTGTGGCCAGATGGGCTACGCCTGTTTGCTCCAAAGCCTTCAGGGCCTGCTGTTTGTGGGCTTTGGTGAATCGTGCTGCCAGGGGAATGGTTCCTGCCAGACCCATCAAAGCAATATCCAGGGCTGTGGCCGGATAAGCACGATCTGCCTCTTCATGCTGGGGCAGATAGCCAAAGCTGTGCGCTTGCAGCCATTTACTCTGGGGATAGGTATCGATGGTGATGCTGCCTTGCTGAAGGTTTAGCAAACCCATAAGGAGCTTTATCAGGGTGGATTTGCCGGCGCCGTTAGGCCCGATGATGGCTACAAATTCACCATCGGCAATATCCAGATTCACGTCTTCCAGAATCAGCTTGCCTTCGATTCGGTATGAGAGGTTTTTTATCGAGATCATGCTTGGCTAAAAGGCTTGTTTCATAATCTGCCAGTACTCCAGGATCAGCTCAGCAATGCCAGAAGCTTGCGAATTGCTTCCCAGAGGATCGATGGTGATTAGTTGAAGCCCAAATTCGCGGGATAACACTTCTCCGGATTTGGGATTCATCTGCGGCTCAATGAACAGGGCTTTCACGTTGTGCGCATTAATCAGCTTACCCAGATTTACCAGTTCTGCTGGACTTGGTTCCTTGGCCGGGGAGGCTTGAACCCAACCCAAGGTGCTGATTCCATAGGCATTGGTGAAATACTCAAAGCTATTATGATAGGTAACAATCGCGGGATTTGAGTATGCAGCCCGTTCATTCTTTATCTGGCGGTCTGCTGCTTCCAACTTTTTACGCATGGTTTCGGCATTGCGGCTGAAGATGAAGGCGGAATTGGGGAAGCGGATGGACAATTCTTTTTCCAGCTTTGAGATAAGGCGCTGCATAAGCAGCGGAGAGGTCCAGATATGCGGATCGATGCCTTCATGATGATCGTGTTTACTGCTGTCGGGAAGGGCATGATGCCTTAGAGAATCAAGCACGATCAGATCAGAGAGCAGGTCTGCAGCCTGTAAATGCTTATCCGGCATTTGCTTCAGGTTTTGAGATATATTAGCTTCCAGTTCCAGCCCATTGGAGAGGATGAAAGAAGCTTCGGAAAGAGCTTTCAGGTCCGCTGGTACAGGATTCCAAGTGTGCGGTGAAGCCTTTCCCGGAATCAGGCATTTCACTTCAAAGCCACTTCCTGCCAGCTCTTTTAGCAGCAGTTCATAGGGGTGGATGGTGGCCACCAGCACAGGAATTTGGGGTGCCTGCTCTTTTTGGCAGGAAGCACCCCCCAGGAACATCAGCAACGCCAACATTATGAGGGCAAACTGGCGATACCTTGAAGATTCAAATCCTTTTGCAAGCATAATCCGCTTAATGCTCCATAATTCTCATCAGAGTGGCTAAAAGGCGAACTCCCACTCCGGTAGCGCCATAGGAATTTATGCCCTTTTCTTTGTCACGCAGAGCGCTTCCGGCAATATCAAGGTGAATCCAGGGCTTATCCTGCACAAATTCACGCAGGAACAATCCCGCCGTAATAGCTCCCGCAAAGGGGCCTCCGGTGTTCTTCAAATCGGCAATTTCGGACTTCAGCAGTTCTTTATATTCGTCATGCGCAGGGAGTTCCCAGATTTTCTCACCCGAAAATTCCGCAGCCGTTTTCAGCTGTTGCAGCCATTCATTGTTATTGGTAAGCACGGCACTGAAGCTGGTTCCCAATGCTCCCACAGCAGCTCCGGTGAGGGTGGCGATATCTATCACCCTATCTGCATGTTCTTTTTCGATGGCAAAGTGAATGGCATCGCACAGGGTTAGTCTGCCTTCGGCATCGGTATTGATCACTTCGATAGTCTTGCCGGACATGGAGGTAAGTACGTCCCCAGCCCGATAGGCATCCCCGGAAATCATATTTTCACAGGCTGCAATTACAGCCACCACATTCACTTTCAGCTTCATGGCGGAGATGGCACACATAGCTCCGATCACGGCAGCAGCACCACCCATATCGTTTTTCATATTCACCATGCCCTGGGGAGTCTTGATGCAATATCCCCCGCTGTCATAGGTGAGACCTTTGCCTACCAGAGCCACGGTTTCATGGCGTTTTTCCGCAACGCCACTGTAACGCAAAATGATAAGGCGTGGTTCATGCACAGAACCTCTGCCTACAGCCAGAAAGGCATCCATCTTCATTCTTTTCAGTTTGTCCAGAGACAGCACATCGATGGAAAGTCCATATTGCAGGGCAGCCTTCTTGGCGGTTTCGGCCAGAACTTCGGGAGTCATCACATTTGCAGGTTCATTTACCATATCCCGGGCCAGATTGGTGGCATCGGCAAAGATTCTGCCTTCCAGGATGCCACGATTCAGGTGACGGGTATTATGAGTATTTAATACATAGTGCAGGGCTTCCACCGGCTCATGTTTGTCCCCATTTTGATATTTATCAAAACGATATGAGGTTAGCAATCCTGCTTCAGCCAGCACATGGCCATAAGCTACTTCGTTCTCGTGATTGAAGAATCCGGGAAAAAGGAACACCTGTTTGGCGTTCATTCTGGCAGCCGTGCGTAATCCGAGAGCTACCAGATTGCGCAGTCTGTCCACGCTTAAAAGCTCTTTGTTTCCTGCGCCCAGAAGGATGATATTTTGCCTTTTATGATCCTTGATGTGGCAGAAACTCTTGATATCGGCATAGCGGAATGAGTATTCCTCGTTTTTCAGGAAAGCCTCGATTTGGGGAACAAGTTCGGGCGCAAGATGCTCCACCGCCTGCACTGTCCCATTCTCTTCCTGCATCACCATAATGGTATCCAGATGCTCTGGAAGCTTGCGGATAATGTCAATCTTCATTGATTCTTCCTTTTATTTTGATTTTCTTAAAAATCTTCGGTAAGGCTTAGGTAATACAAAGGCTTAGATATCCTGGACAGATCAGATTGCCAGGCAATGTCCAGCTTCAGAACAAAGTAGCCGATATTCAAGCGTGGACCAAAACCATAGCCAAACTTGATATCTTCCAGTTTGCCATCTCTCATGCCGCGGAAATCCTCATTATCATCCCAAACGCTTCCCGCATCGGCGAAGATGCTGCCTCTGATTCCGCCCAGAGACAGGGGGATGGGGAAGGCCAGGCTAATGTTTTCAAAGAAGGGGAAGCGCAGTTCGGCACTGGCCAGCACTTTCTTTTCACCGCTGATATTGGTATCCAGAGCACGCACGCCATAATATCCACCCAGGCTGAAGCGATCGGGACTTTTTCCGGTGCTGATCGCTCCATTAAGGCGCATCGCAAAGCTATAGCGTTTGCTGAAGAGAGTGTAGCTGCGCAGATCGAGATAGTTGGTAAGATACTCCATATCTTCCATGGCAAAGCTTTTCCGGATATGGTAGATTCCCCTGAAACCAAGCAAGGGACCTGTGGAACCGGACAAGGTATTATCATGCACAATGCTGAGCCCCGGAGCATAAACAGTGTCCTTGGTTTGCGGCAAGATGTCTTCGATCCATTCTTCTTCATCCACATTGGCCGCGGGCAGATAGTCCCAGCTCTGTTTGGCCTGATAAAGGCTGGCATCAAATTCCATGCGCAGAAAGCGGCTGAAGGGATAGCTATAAAGCAGATAAAGTCCCGTCTGTTGGTCATTTTGCCGTAGATACTCGGTATCGCCATTATCGTCATAGGCCCAATAGAGCGATTCATCATAAAAATTATAGATGCCAAAGCCATAATCCGCTCGTTTTTTCAGGTAGATATAGGAAAGCACCAAATTGCTATTGGCCAGCTTTCCGCTTACTCCCAAGCTGATACCGATGCCGTGATTTCCCATCAGGTCACTTAATCCCAGCTCCACATTGCCGATGGTTCCGGCTGAGGAAGAATAAGCCATTCCGCCCCAAAGGTATTCCAAGGCAAATTTATTGCGGTAGGGCTCTATCTGCGGAGGGTTATTAACGCTGTCCGGCTTTGCATCCCAGGCATAATCAGGAAACAACTGCAGCGAATCCTCATAGGTAAACTGATAGGTGTCAAACATGGGACGACGCAGATCAACATGACGGTTGGGATTGGTTCTTTTACGCTCGGGCCGGGTTATCTTGCCATAAAGGTCCAAACGTTTCAGATCGATGGAATCCACCAAATCTGCACTACGGGAAAAGAATTGAAGTGCCTTCCCAGGTTCATACTTAAGCTCTGTAAAGGGACTATCCTCAAAATAGAGATCCCAGCCCCCCTTAAAGAAATTTGCCATCAGCAGATATTCATCTTTGGCAGAAACATCAGCCGCATAAATGCCGCTGGTGGCCCCTATTACTTCCGCTCTGGCTCCGGTGGTCAGATCAATTATTTCCAAACCGCTGATATCATGCTTGGTGGATACAAAACATAGCTTTTTGCCGCCATCCGCCCATACCGGTTTTGTGCAATCATACTTTTCATTGGTTACTTGTTTAATCTCGTTAGTAATTAGCGACATAACAAAAACATCCGAGGACAGACCGGCAAACAAACCGTAGCGAGGTGTGGAAGCTTGAACCTGGTGTTCACTATCGAAAGCAATGTGCCTGCTATCGGGAGCAAAGCGGGGATGAGCTTCATTGTAGCTGTCGTTGGTGATCCGCATAAGCTCTTTGGAACTAAGATTATAGATAAAGAGATCAGCCTGCATGTCCATCTGCGCTGCGATTACCAACGATTCTCCATTGGGAGCCACATCCACTTCATATATGGCTTCCAAGCCTTCCGGAGCGATGGTTTCCAGATATTTTTCCTTATCCACATCGTAAATATAAATCCTGTCTCCATCGGCGGTCTTGGCGGTAAAAGCTATGCGGCGATTATCCGGAAACCAGCTAAGGCTGCTGCGAAAATAATAAAATTCCTCTGTCTTAGCGCTTTTTTCGCCCTTCATAATCTGCCGGGGATGCGATAAGCCCTGAGTTCCAGCCAGCCAGATACTATATCTGGCACCGGCATCAGAGTAATATACATAGCGGCTGCCATCGGGCGAAAATCTGGGCGCAAAATTGAAGTAAGATCCATCCTTGTGGTGATCGGTGCGCTGTTCAAAGCGCTGGGTTGGAATGTTAAATTTTGTGATGATGGGCAGGTACTTGCGCTTCAGATAATATTTCCAGCGCTCCTGCAATTCATCGAATTCCACGCCAAAGACTTTTTTGGTGGCTTCATTCTGGTTGCTTCTTCCCCGCAGGGCAAAGAAGAATTCCGGAACCTTTTCCTTGCCCCATTCATCGGCAATGTAGCTAAGGAAACTTTCTCCCAAACGATAGGCCAAATAGCCATAGGTATTGTTCAAATCCCCCAGATTGTCATTTATCACCATATCCAGCAGGAACATGTTATTATAGTCATCTTCGCCACCAATGGAGAGATATTCCGGTAAGCCTTCCGAAAACCAAAAAGGAAAGGCCGTGGGACGCAGCGACACCAAGGCACTATCAAAACGGCTGTCGATGGCATTCACATAGGCATGGGTAAGCTCATGCGCCAGAAGTTCTTCCAGGGCTGGATAGCTTCCGTCAAAGGGTACCACCACCCGGTTGCGAAGGCTTTCTGTAAATCCCCCCACGCCTTCCGTTAGCAGCGGATAGATGATATTGGTGCTTTGGAATTCACTTTTGGTGCCATAGAAGATAATCGGGATGCGAGTGAGGATGGGTACCTTGAATTCTGCCTTGATATAATAATAGATATCCTCAGCCATCAGTGCCGCGGTTTTACCGAATTCATCCTCTCCCTTGGGGAAATAGATGTCGAAATGCATGGTTTGGAGCACCGACCAATTTTCATCGGAAGAATTAATCTTGTTCTGCCCAAAAGACAGAGCACTGCCCAAACTACAGATTACCAACAGCCACAGCAATATGCTTATATGCTTCATTTGTATCCTTAAAACAAACTAAACTTTACGTACTTTTTGGGATTGGCTTTGATATCGGACACCAGTATTTCCAGATTCTCCAGAGATTTCACCATCCGGTTATACAATTCATCATCTTTCAGTAGCTTGGCAGCGGTGCCTTCGCCGCTGCTCAAAGCTTCTGTGCTTTGTGCCAAACTTCCGGAAAGTGCCCTCAGGCTATCCAAAGTGCCGTTGATGTTGCTTAACAGTCCCGGAGCTTCCTGCAGAGTAAGCTGCAAGGGGCTGCGGTTTTCTTTCACCACGCCATTTACTTCTGATACCAGCAGGTCTATTCTCTGGATGGTTTTACCCAAATCCCGCTCTATGCTGTCGGTTAGTTTTCTGGCACTTTGCACCGTTTGATCGGCATTGTTTACCAGGGAATTCACTTTGTCATTCAGGCCACCGGGGCTTTTCATGCTTTGCATGGTTACCTGCAGTTCTGCCAGGGTGGTTGAAGCACGCGAGATAAGATCCATCATCCCTTCGGGTGCTTCTCCGGCCTGCAGCAAAGCGGCATTCAGCTTGCCGGGTCCCTCACCGGGAACTATAAGCAGCACCTTTCCACCCATCAGGCTACTGTCCCAAACCTGGAATCTGCTCCCTTGCAAAAGCTCTATTCCGGAGAGAATTCGCACCGTTACCAATATCTGGCTGCTTCTGGTTTCCAGCTTTTTAACCCTGCCTGCTTCCATACCGCGGTACATCACTTTGTCGCCCACTTCCAGTCCTTGCACATCCGCAAAGGCGATCTGCAAGTCCCTTTGGCTTTTCATGGTAATTTTATTGCTCATCCAGAGATAGCCCAGAATCATAATCAGGGCTATAAACACCGTCCATATCCCGGTTCTAATCTGTATCTTGCGCATTTGGGGGTAGAATTTCTTCACAAGTATAAGTCCTTATGTTTTCAGTTGTTTCTTTTCGGCGGCAGGGAATAGCACATTATTCAGGATCAAGCGATAGCCCGGGGAGTTTTTATAAAGCTCCAGAATCGTTTCCGGATCGCCCACCTTGTGCTGATAGTCTTCGGGATCATGCCCTCCATAAAAGGTGAAAGTGCCCTTGCCGATATTGCCGTGAATATATTTAACTTCATTCTGACCAGGAACTTCCGCCAGAATTATCACGCTTTTTTTTACCTTATCCTTGAAAAAGGATGTGGTTTGTCCCAAAAAGCCATAAATCACATTCGTATGGCATTGGGTTAGCATGGTGGGCACCGGATCGTACTTCGCAGAAAAATCAAAGAGCTGAAAGTAATCGGCTTCTGCCCCACGCTGCATGGAGTAATCACTGGCATCCAAATCGGAAAATTCATATTCGTATGGATTGGTGCGCAGATTGAAATTCTCGAAGGCAAAGGTGCGGCTAAAATCCAGCTTCTTTTGATATTGAGGATCGATGCCATCGCCATCGATGGCGGCATCCACGATATCTACATCCTTGGCGGCCAGAGCTATGTCATAGGTATCCGTGGCAGCGCACATGGCAAACATAAAGCCACCATTAATCACATAATCCCGTATCTTTTCCGCCACAGCATGCTTCAGCTCCCAAACCTTGCTAAATCCGTGCTTGGTGGCCATGGCTTCATTGATGCGCACATCATTCTGGTACCAGGGCATGTGTCGGTAGGAACCGTAAAACTTGCCATACTGTCCCGTAAAATCCTCATGATGCAGATGCAGCCAGTCATAATCCTTCAGCTTGCCTTCCAGCACCTCATCATCCCACAGGCGGTCATACTCAATTTCGGCATATTCCAGGGCCATGGTTACCGCGTCGTCCCAGGGAAGGGTATTGGGAGGAATATACACTGCGATCTTGGGTTCCTTTTCCAGCACCAAGCTTTCCATATTTGCTTCCTGAATCTCGGTGAGGATAGAGGCCACTTGTGCAGAAGAAACCGTTTCATAGCGCACTCCGCGGATATTGCACTGGGCTACGATGCCTTCGGAATCCGGAAAAAGAAAGCTCCCCCCACGGTAATTTAGCAGCCACTTTATCACCAGCTTTTCCTTTAGTCCCTCAAACGCTACGCCATAAGCCTTCAAATGATTGCTTTGAGTTACATCCATCGGAATCAGGATTTCTGAACAGAGAGGTACCCTCAGGATCAGTCCCAATAAAAATATAAGGCACAAAATCCTGATCTTTTTGCTTCCTACTTCAGCAACAGCGGTGGCTGGTATAAACAAGTATATATCCTCCATGGAATACTTCATTGCATAATTATGCCATTTTCGTGCCAAAATCGGGAGCGCTTGCACTGCGGTCAAGGGATTTCTTTTGTAGTGGCGGTTTCCA